>NZ_JALIDZ010000003.1:372500-599001 GCF_025397915.1 Microbaculum marinisediminis | reverse complement strand
GGCCTGAGCTCGGCCATCGACGGCGGCCAGGGCCAGCGCGGCCTGCCCAACAACGTGCTCGCCCAGCACTACGGCGTGCACGGCTGCGAAGACCTCGACAGCCCGCTGATGGCGCGGACCGAGGCCCTCACCGTGCGCCTGTCCGATACCGCCGTTCTCTATGGCGTGCCCTGCACCGCGACCGGCGGCCGCGTGGCCTCGCGGCTCTATCTGGTCGAAACCGGCGAGATCGGCGGCATCGCGAGCCTGTCCTTCGCCCGTTACAGCACGGCCTGGGGCTGGACCGGAACGGACACGCTGATCGACGTCAGCTTCGGCGACGGCGAGCTGACAAGCGTCACCGCCGGCCGCGACGTCGACGGCTGCGGCCATGCCGCCCGCTGGCGCTGGCGCGACATCGCCTTCGCGTTGATCGAATACCGCTATCGGGAAACCTGCACCGGATCGGACGATCCGAAGACGTGGCCGGTGGTATTCGCCCTGGATCAATGAACACGACGGCACGGCATGCGCGGGAGCCGCTGCATGGACCCCGGATAACGTCCGGGTCTCAGCGCCCGTTGTGTGTTCGCTGCCGTGCCGACCGCCGCGGACTCGTGCCCCGGACCTGATCCGGGGCCCATGCGGAATTCCCGGCAGACGCCGGCCCGCCTACTTGAACTTGCCCGCCTACTTGAACTTGTAGGTGACGCCGGCGCGCACGGTGTGGCTGTCGAACTCGGTGGAGAACGGCGTACCCCCGAGCGTGCCGCTCGCCTTGCCGAGATCGGTATAGAGATATTCGCCGCGCACGGTGAAATTGTCGGTAATCGCCGCCTCGATGCCCGCGCCGATGGTCCAGCCGACCTTCGTGTCGCTGAACGAGGCCGCCGGTGCCGACAGCGAGACGTCGCCGACGGCGAGGCCGCCGGTGCCGTAGAACATGTAGCGGTCGACCGCGTAGCCGGCCCGCCCGCGCAGGGTGGCGAACCAGTCGCTGTCCGCGGTGAAGGGCACGCCGGCGATGACGCCGGTATCGTCGCCGAGCTTGAAATTGATGTCCGCCTCGACGCCATAGACGAACGGACCGTTCTGGAAGTTCACGCCGGTGAAGGCGCCCGCCGCGAAGCCGCTGGGGTCGAACGTCGTTCGGACGGGAGGCGTGCCGATCAGGGCATCGAATTCGTCCCAGCTCACGCCGGCGGACAGGCCGGCATAGACGCCGGACCAGTCGTAGACCACCGGCGCGGCGGGCGTGAACAGCATGTCGTCGGAGGCCTGCGCGTAGGAGGTCGCGCCCACTGCGGCGACAGCCTGTGCGGCAACAAATAGCGCGGAGACGATTGCGCGGGACGGCATTACGCGTAACTCCAAATCAAGCCGGCAACGGCCGGCCGTACGGTCTCGCCCCCTGTTCTCGGCTCCCCTGTCGTCGGCGTCCCTCTCCTCGACGCCTCATCACCGGATCCCGACCCGAACCCGATCGGCAATCACCTGTAGTTCGGGTCGCTGAAAATTCTGTTCATTTGTAGGCAAAATCCGGCTGAGCCACGAGAGGTTCCATTAATTTTTGGCAATCTTTCGCCCGTTTTGGCGGTTTGCCCGCGCATGCGCGACGCCGCGCCGTCCGACCGGGACCGGCGAGGCACGGCACAGTGGCCTTTCGGTTCACCGGGCTTTTCCTATATGGCTGTTGCGTCCTTTTTTCGCCGCAGCCCCGCTGCCCCGCCCCCGCAGACGAGTCTTTCCGTGACCGCCTACCTCCTCCTTGTCCTCGGTCTGGTGGTCCTGCTCTTCGCCGGCGACCTGCTGGTGCGCGGCGCCGTCGCGATCGCCGTCGGGCTCGGCATTCCGCCGCTGATCATCGGCCTCACCATCGTCGCCTTCGGCACCTCGGCACCGGAACTGGTGATCTCCCTCGACGCGGCCCTGTCGAACGCGCCGGGCATCGCGCTCGGCAACGTGGTCGGCTCCAACATCGCCAACATCCTGCTGGTGCTCGGTCTGCCCTCCATCGTCTACGCCACGCACTGCGACCAGCCCGGCCTCCTGCGCAACACCGTCTTCATGCTGTTCGCGACCGTCGTGTTCATCGCGCTCGCCTTCACCACGCCGCTGCATCTGTGGCAGGGCGCGATCCTGCTCACGCTGCTGATCGCGTTCCTCTGGGACTCAGGCGTGCGGGCGCGCCGCGCCGCCAACGGCGCACGAAGCGCCCCTGCCCCCACCGGCGACGGCGACGGCGCGGCCACTGCCGAGGTCGCGGCCGCGGTCGCCGCCGCCCCGTCCGGCAAGCGGCTGGTTTCCGCCGCCATGGTGATCGCCGGCCTGATCGGCCTGCCGCTCGGATCCCATTTCGCCGTCACCGGCGCCCGCGAGATCGCGCTTGCCTGGGGCATGTCGAATGCCGCCGTCGGGCTGACGGTCGTCGCCATCGGCACCTCGCTGCCCGAACTCGCCGCGACCATGATGGCGGCGCTCAGGCGCGAGAGCGCGATCGCAGTGGGCAACGTCATCGGCTCCAACATCTTCAACCTCCTGTCGATCATGGGGCTGACCGCGCTGGCGGCCGCGGTGCCGGTCGCGCCGGTCATCCTGCAGGTCGATCTGTGGGTGATGCTGGCCTCCTCGCTGGCGGTCCTGCCGTTCGTCTATTGGCGCCTCCGCATCGGCCGTCTCGCCGGGATGGCTTTCCTTGCCGTCTACGTCGCCTATGTGGTCATGGTGGTCGCCCATCGATCCGCCGGTCTCGCGGCCTCGTAACGAGCGACGACGGCGCGGGCGGCATTTTCAGGCAGGACAGGCAATGACAGGGAAAACCGTTCTGGTCACCGGCGCGGCCAAGCGCATCGGGCGGGCGATCGCCCTGGACCTGGCGGAGAACGGCTATGCCGTCGCCATCCACTACCACCACTCCGCCGAAGACGCCCGCGGGCTGGCCGGCGATATCGTCGCCGAAGGCGGCCGCGCCACCATGGTCTCCGGCGACCTCGCCGATCCCGCTGTGCCCGAACGCCTGATCGCCGACGCCGCCGCCGCGCTCGGCCCGGTCACCGCGCTCGTCAACAACGCCTCGCTCTTCGAGCCCGACGACCCGGCCACCGTGACCGCCGAGCACTGGGACCTGCAGCTCGACGTCAACCTGCGCGCGCCGGTGCTGCTCGCCCGGCATTTCGCCGCCGCCCTGCCCTCCGGCAAGACCGGCGCGATCGTCAACCTGATCGACCAGCGGGTGCTGAAGCCCACGCCGATGTTCTTCTCCTACGCGGTATCGAAGGAGGCGCTGTGGTCGGCGACGCGCATGCTCGCGCAGGGGCTTGCCCCCACCATCCGGGTCAACGCCGTCGCGCCCGGCCCTACGCTGCCCAACGTGCGCCAGAGCATGGACGATTTCCACCGCCAGCAGGACGCCGTCCTGCTGCATCGCGGGCCGACCGTCATGGAGATCGCCGAGGCGACCCGTTTCCTGCTTGAATCGCCCTCGGTGACGGGCCAGATGCTGGTCGTCGACGGCGGCCAGCACCTTGCCTGGGAAACCCCGGACGTCGTAGGCATCAAAGAATAGGCGCCTTTCCCCGGATGGGCCGGGGCGACGCGTCCGGCGATACTCCATGAGCGCGGACACCAACCAGCCCGACACGACCGAGACGACCGACACCACCGAGACGCCGGCCCGCACCGGGCCTTCGGTGATCGCGGCCATGGTCAGGCGCCTGCCGAACGGCCCCGGCGTCTACCGCATGCTCGACCGCAAGGGCGACGTGCTCTACGTCGGCAAGGCGCGCAGCCTGAAGAAGCGCGTCGGAAACTACGCCCGCATCGGCGGCCAGACCCAGCGCATCGCCCGCATGATCGCCGAGACCGCGGCGATGGAATTCGTCTCCACCCAGACGGAGACCGAGGCGCTGCTGCTGGAAGCCAACCTGATCAAGCGCCTGCGCCCGCGCTACAACGTGCTGCTGCGCGACGACAAGTCGTTCCCCTACATCCTGATCACCCGCGACCACCCCGCCCCGCAGATCGTCAAGCATCGCGGCGCCCGGAACCGCAAGGGCGACTATTTCGGCCCCTTCGCCTCGGCCGGCGCGGTCGGGCGCACGATCAACGCCCTGCAGCGCGCGTTCCTGCTCAGGTCGTGCTCGGATTCCGTCTACGAGAGCCGGACGCGGCCCTGCCTGCTCTATCAGATCAAGCGTTGCGCGGCGCCCTGCACGGCCGAGATCTCGCTCGAGGACTATGCCGTTCTGGTCAAGGAGGCCGAGGCTTTCCTGTCGGGCAAGAGCCGGGCGGTGCGCGAGGACCTGGCGCACCAGATGGAGGCGGCCGCCGAGCGCCTCGAGTTCGAGACCGCCGCCGTCTACCGCGACCGCCTCGCCGCGCTGTCCCACGTCCAGGCGCACCAGGGCATCAACCCGCAGACCGTCGACGAGGCCGACGTCTTCGCCGTGCACCAGGACGGCGGCCAGACCTGCATCCAGGTGTTCTTCTTCCGCACCGGCCAGAACTGGGGCAACCGCGCCTACTTCCCGCGCGCCGACAAGTCGCTCGACGCCGCCGAGGTGCTCGGCGCCTTCATCGCCCAGTTCTACGACGACAAGCCGGTGCCGCGCCTGATCCTCCTGTCCGACGAGATCGAGGAGATGGCACTGCTGTGCGAGGCGCTGTCGCTCAACGCCGGGCACAAGGTCGAGGTCGCGGTGCCCAAGCGCGGCGAGAAGCGCGAGCTGGTCGAGCACGCGCTGTCGAACGCGAAGGAGGCGCTCGGTCGCCGCCTCGCCGAAAGCGCCTCGCAGGCCCGCCTGCTCGCCGGCGTCGCCGAGGCCTTCGGCCTCGACGATGCCCCGCGCCGTGTCGAGGTCTACGACAACTCCCACATCATGGGCACCAACGCGGTCGGCGGCATGGTCGTCGCCGGGCCGGAAGGCTTCGAGAAGGGCCAGTACCGCAAGTTCAACATCAAGGGCGCCGACCTGACGCCGGGCGACGACTACGCCATGATGCGCGAGGTCCTGACCCGGCGCTTCAAGCGGCTGTTGAAGGAAACCGGCCGCGCACCGGGCGGTGGGGACGCCCCCGACCAGGCCGCCCCCCCTCATCCCGAAGACGGCGCGGATGCGCCCGTCTCGACGGATGATCCGGGTATCCTCGACGTCGTCGAGGACGACGACTCTCCCTGGCCCGATCTGGTGCTGATCGACGGTGGCCAGGGCCAGCTGTCCGCCGCCCGCGCGGTGATGGCCGAACTCGGGCTGGAGGACGTTCCGCTGGTCGCCATCGCCAAGGGTCTCGACCGCGATGCCGGCCGCGAGGAGTTCCACATCCCAGGCCGCCAGCCCTTCCGCCTCGCCCCGCGCGATCCGGTGCTCTACTTCGTCCAGCGCCTGCGCGACGAGGCGCACCGCTTCGCCATCGGCTCTCACCGCGCCCGCCGCAAGAAGGCGCTCGCCGCCAACCCGCTCGACGAGATCCCCGGCATCGGCCCGACCCGCAAGCGCGCGCTGCTACGCCATTTCGGCTCCGCCAAGGCGGTCAGCCGCGCCGGCCTCGCCGACCTCGAGGCAGCGCCGGGCATCAGCGCCCAGATGGCGCGGCAGGTGTACGATTTCTTTCATGAGGGTGAGTGACGGTCGGCAACATCCGGCGCCGACGTTACCCAAGATCAGTTCAATCTACAAAACTGCCGGACCCAGAATCGAGCGTAGTTAAAGCGTACAAGCACGCACGCAATGCAACGCTAGAGAGGTATGAAACCATATCTTGAAATTAAGCGGCTCAACCCCTCATAATTGTCCTGCAATAATTTAAGGCACCTAGGCTAGGCCACCTAATTTGAATTACGGGGCGCACCATGACCGAAAAGAAACAAGAAGCTGAAGCAGCTTTATCTAGAGTACAAAAATTCGATGTTCAATCGCTTCCACAAACCGAGAGACTTGGAGAGTCGCTTAATTTTTCAGACGTCGTAGAGCCAACCAAGAAAGTAATACAGCTATTCAAGCAGATACCAACAAGCATTCTATCTGACTTCCCAGACAATAAATTAGATATAATATTGAAACAATCTAATTCTTTTTACAATACACTTGAAGAAATCGCAAACTGGTCGATTGAAAATGTTGGAGACGGGAACGCAATAAATAATAGAAATAGTCTAATTTCGCGCGTAACTAGCTTCTACCAAGGGGCATTTGATCAATTATCTCCGATCATCGCATATGCCGCAAGCCGGACTACTGATTTGAATCGCCTTGAAACAGAAGCCCGCGCTTCCGTACAATCAATACGAGATAACACCAACCAACTAATAGAGGACATCACGAGCCAGTCTGAACAGGCCCAAAATTTACTGGAAGAAATACGAAAAGTTGCGGCTGAACAAGGCGTATCTCAAGAAGCGATATACTTCTCCAACGAAGCCAATGAACACGATTCTGAAGCAAAAAAATGGCGATTTTGGACGCTAGTCTTTGCTGCTACAATAGCGAGTTATGCCATTGCCGCAGTATTTGTGCACAAGTGGCCTCTCTTAACACCCAACAACGTATACGAAACCATACAACTCTCAATAAGTAAAATTATTATATTTTCAGCGCTAGGGTATCTTCTTATACTTTTCAGCAGGAATTTTATGGCCCACACCCACAATAAAATACTGAATAAACATAGACAGAATTCACTTATGACATACAAAACCCTAGCTAACGCAGCAGGCAACCAAGAAAATAGAGATGTGGTTTTGCTGTGCGCAGCAGAGTGCATATTCTCTCCACGTGATACTGGCTACACAAAGAGCCCCGGAGAGCAATCAACGAGCAGCTCACCATCTATTGTAAACCTTTTATCGAGGAGTATTTACACTGAAGAAACAAAAAGTTAACAAGAATCTCAGCCATTTAATTCGATTTTTCGCAGTCCTCTAAATTGCCGGACCACCGCCCGCGCCACGGGAATGACCACCGTGGCCATGGATACCCGGGACAAGCCCGGGCATGACAGAAAGAGCAAGGGGCGAGGCCGTGCCGTCCGTTACCCCTCTCCCCTTGCAGGAGAGGGGTTGCGGCGCGGATGCGCCGCGGCGCAAAACCCGCTGAGCCGGAGCCAAACACCGGGCCATGCCTCGAACACACCCCGTCATGCCCGCGCCAGCCGGCATCCGGCAACCGCCGAACGTTCGGTTCCGTGGACCGGCTGCCGCACGGGGGACTGGTTCGTCCGCCTGCGCAGCGGATGAGGACATGGAGCGTTTTGCACCGCCCTGCCCGATCCCAAAAACCCGGCGCCGCCCCTACGCCGCCTGCCCCGCGACCCAGCCCGACGACCAGGCCCATTGGAAATTGTAGCCGCCGAGCCAGCCGGTGACGTCGACCACCTCGCCAATGAAGAACAGCCCCGGAACGGCGCGCGCGGCCATCGTCTTCTGGTCGAGGTCGCGCGTGTCGACGCCGCCGACGGTCACTTCCGCCGTGCGATAGCCTTCCGACCCGACCGGCTTCACCGTCCAGGCGTTCACGCCTGCGCCGACCCGCCGCAGCACCGCGTCGGAGCAGTCGGCGAGATTGCCCCCCGGGCCCGTCCGGACGCCGGCCAGCTCGCAGACCGTCTGGGCAAGCCGCTTCGGCAGAAGCTCGCCGAGCGCCGTCGACACGGCCCGCCGCCCGGCCTGCGCCCGCGCGGCCTTCAGCGCCCCGAACGCGTCGGTGCCCGGCAGCATGTCGATCGTGATCGCCTCGCCCTCGCGCCAGTAGGACGAGATCTGCAGGATCGCCGGCCCGCTCAGGCCCCGGTGGGTGAACAGCACGGCTTCCGCGAAGCGCGTCTTGCCGCAGGCGACCACCGCGTCGACGGAGATGCCGGCGAGCGGCTTCAGCCGATCCAGCAAGCCGGCCTCGAAGGTGAGCGGCACGAGGCCCGGCCGGGTCTCGGTGATCCGCAGGCCGAACCGGCGGGCGACGTCGTAGCCGAAGCCGCTCGCACCCATCTTCGGGATCGACTTGCCGCCCGTGGCGATCACCACCGAGGAACAGGCGATCGGTCCTTCCGTCGTCGTGACCATGAAGCCGTCGCCGGCCTTCTCGATGTCGTTGACGCTGGTGGACAGCCGCACCTGCGCCCCGGCCCGCGCCATCTCGGCCTTGAGCATGTCGATGATCTGTCGGGCCGATCCGTCGCAGAAGAGCTGTCCCAGCGTCTTCTCGTGCCAGGCGATGCCGTGTTGCTCGATCAGCTTGATGAAGTCGTGCTGGGTGTAACGGCTCAGCGCCGATTTACAGAAATGCGGGTTCTGCGACAGGAAGGCCTTCGGGCCCGCGCCGAGATTGGTGAAATTGCAGCGCCCGCCGCCGGAGATGCGGATCTTATCACCGGGCGTGTCGTTATGTTCGATCACGCGCACCGAGCGGCCGCGCCGGCCCGCTTGATAAGCGCACATCATGCCCGCCGCGCCGGCGCCGATGATCAGGACGTCCACGTGTTCCATGCCGGCGGTGTGGCCGTTGCCGGCCGCCCCGTCAATGGCGAAGTCGGGGTCCGAGCGCCCGGGACAAGTAGAGGGGGCACGTTGCGGGCGGCCGCGTTAACCGCCGCGACAGTCGGCCCCCTTCCGCTTTCGCCGGAACGCTATAGTTCTGTCACACGGATACCCTAGAAGCGCATCGAACCCATTGACGCGCGGGGATTCCCATGGTGACTGAAAGCATGACGAGTTCGTCGACCCACGCGCGGGGCCATGCGACATCCCTGCCGAATATCCTGACCTACGGCCGCATCGCCGCGGTGCCGGCGATGGTCGCCTGTTTCTATCTGGAGGGCCATCTGGCGAACTGGCTGGCACTGACGGTCTTCATCGCCGCCTCCATCACCGATTTCCTCGACGGCTATCTCGCCCGCGCCTGGCAGCAGCAGTCCGCGCTCGGCCGCATGCTCGATCCGATCGCCGACAAGCTGCTGGTCGCCGCCGCCCTGATGATGCTGGTCGATGCCGGCACCATCGGCGGCTGGTCGCTGCTCGCCGCCATCATCATCCTGAGCCGCGAGATCCTCGTTTCCGGCCTGCGCGAATTCCTCGCCGAACTGCGCGTGTCCGTGCCGGTCACGACGCTGGCCAAGTGGAAGACGACCATGCAGATGGTGGCCATCGGCTTCCTGCTCGCCGGCCCCGCCGGCGACGCCGTCATCCCCGGCGTCAGCCTCGTCGGCCTGACGCTGCTCTGGCTCTCGGCGATTTTGACCCTTTATACTGGTTGGGACTACTTCCGCGCCGGCATCCGCCACGCGATGGAAGAGTAGAAGCAACGAGGTACAGGGTTTGAAAGCTCTCTATTTCGCATGGATCCGCGAGCGCACCGGCCTCGCCGAGGAAGTGATCGAGCCGCCGGCGACCGTGAAGACGGCCGGTGACCTGATCGACTGGCTGAAGGGCCGCGGCGAGGAGTTCGAATACGCCTTCGGCGACGAGCATGTGGTGCGCATCGCCATCGACCGCGCCCACGTCCAGCGCGACGCGCCGATCGAGGGCGCCCGCGAGATCGCCTTCTTCCCGCCGATGACCGGCGGCTGACCGGGGCCTGACATGGCCGACAAGCCGATCATCGACGTGCGCGTCCAGGCCGGGCCGTTCGATGCGGCGGGCGAGGCCAAGCGGCTCGCCGCCCTCGCCGATGTCGGCGCCGTCGTCACCTTCACCGGCATCTGCCGGTCCGACGGCGGCAGGCTGAAGGGCCTCGAGCTCGAGCACTACCCCGGCATGGCCGAGGAAGAGATCGCCCGCGTCGCCGGCGAAGCCGCGCGCCGCTGGCCGATCGCCGGCGCCGTCGCGATCCATCGCCACGGCGTCATCGCGGCCGGCGACGACATCGTCCTGGTGGTGACGGCCTCGGCCCACCGCGCCGCCGCCTTTGCCGCCGCCGAGTTCCTGATGGATTGGCTCAAGACCCGCGCACCGTTCTGGAAGCGCGAGATCTTCGCCGACGGCAGCGCCGGCGACTGGGTGGAAGCCAGGGCCGCGGACGACCACGCAGCCGACCGTTGGCACCTCGACAAGGCCGCCGAGTAGCGCCCGCCCCCGGCCGCCGCCGCCCAGCTCCCCGTCCGGAAGGGCAAGGCAGGGCAGACATGCGCCATCGACGGTTGTTTGCGGGCGCGTTCTCGCGTTCAGTAATCAGTTCGAACCATCATCCTTCCGTGCGTCCGGACCGGCGTACGGCATCCCGCAACATGACATCGATCGACACGCCCACATGACACCACGCGCCGCCGGCAGCGCCAACGCGCTCTCGCTCCCCTTTGCAGAGTTCGTGGCGATCATCGCGATGCTGATGGCGCTCACCGCGGTCGCCGTCGACATCATGCTGCCGGCCCTGCCGATGATCGCCGACGACCTCGCCGTCGCCGACCCCAACGACCGGCAGCTGATGATAACCGCCTACATGCTCGGCTTCGCGGCGGCCATGCCGGTCTACGGCCCGCTGTCCGACCGGTTCGGGCGCAAGCTGATCCTCACCGTCGGCCTCGGCATCTTCGTGCTGGCGTCGCTGGGCACGCTGCTGGCCGACTCGTTTTCCTCGATGCTGCTGCTGCGGGCCCTGCAGGGCATCGGCTCGGCGTCGCCGCGCATCGTCGGGATCGCGGTCGTGCGCGACAAGTTCGAGGGCCGGGACATGGCCCGCGTCATGTCCTTCGTCATGATCGTCTTCATTATCCTGCCGATGCTGGCCCCGGCCATGGGCAGCGGCATCCTGGCGCTGGGCGGCTGGCACCTGATCTTCGTCGCCCTGCTGCTGTTCAGCCTGGCGATCGCCGTCTGGGTGCAGGTCCGGCTTCCCGAGACGCGACCGCCGGAGGAGCGCGCGCCCCTGTCGCTGCGGTGGCTGGGCCATGCGCTCTACCGGACGATCTCGAACCGCGAGACGTTTGGCTACACCATCGCCATCGCCTTCATCTTCGGGCCGCTGCTGGCCTACATCAATTCTGCGCAGCAGATTTTCGTCGAGTCCTTCGAGATCGGCGAACTGTTCCCGCTGTTTTTCGCGATGATCTCGGGGTCGCTGGCCGTTGCCGCGTTTCTGAACGGCCGGCTGGTCATCCGCATCGGCATGCGGCCACTCTCGCATGCCGCGCTCCTCGGCTTCGTCGTCGTCGCCGCCGTGCATCTTGCCGTCGTGTTGATCTACGGCCGCGAACCGTCGATCTGGCTGTTCTGCGCCTTCCTGGCCGCCAACTTCTTCTGTTTCGGCATGATGATGCCCAACTTCAACGCCATGGCGATGGAGCCACTCGGCAACATAGCCGGCGTGGCCGCCTCCTTCGTCGGCGCGATCACGACGGCCGGCGCGACGGTCTTCGGCTGGTACGTCGGCCATCTCTACGACGGAACCGTCGTGCCGCTGCTCTCGGGCTTTCTCGTTCTCGGTACCCTGGCGCTGATCACGGTTCTGATCACCGAGCGCGGGCGCCTGTTCAAGCCGCATCACGCAGCGCCGGCCGAATGAAAAACGGCGCGGATCCCTTGAGGAACCCGCGCCGTCCGGACTAGCCGTTTCGCAAATCGGTCAGCGGGCAGCCGCCATCTGTTTGGTCGGCTGCTTCGGCTGAACTTCCTCGCTGTAGTCGTTCATCAGCGTCAGCGTGATGTTGCCGGGGGTGAAGGTGTAGGGCCCGATCTCGGAGACCGGTGTCACTTCCGCCGCCGTGCCGCAGATGAAGCACTCCTCGAACCCTTCCATCTCTTCCGGCTTGATGTGCCGCTCGACCAGCTCGTAGCCGCGCCGCTTGGCCAGATCGATGACGGTGCGCCGGGTGATGCCGTCGAGGAAGCAGTCCGGCGTCGGCGTGTGCAGGACCCCGTCCTTGACGAAGAAGACGTTGGCGCCGGTCGCCTCGGCCACGTAGCCGCGCCAGTCGAACATCAGCGCGTCGGCGAAGCCCTTCTTCTCGGCCTTGTGCTTGGAGATCGTGCAGATCATGTAGAGGCCCGCAGCCTTCGACTTGCACGGCGCGGTGCGCGGATCGGGACGCCGGAACTCGGCGATGTCGAGCCGGATGCCCTTGGCCCGCTGCGCCGGATCGAAATAGGACGGCCACTCCCACACGGCGATCGCCAGGTGGATCATGTTGTGCTGCGCCGAAACGCCCATCATCTCGCTGCCGCGCCAGGCGACCGGACGGACATAGGCGTCGGAATACCCCTGCTCGCGCAGCACGGCGTTGCAGGCCTCATTGATCTCCTCGACCGAATACGGGATCTCGAAATCCAGCAGACGGGCCGACTCGTGCAGCCGGCGGGTATGCTCGTCGAGCTTGAAGATCTCGCCGCCATAGGCCCGCTCGCCCTCGAATACGGCGCTCGCATAGTGCAGCCCGTGGCTGAGAACATGCAGATTTGCGTCCGTCCACGGCACCATGCGGCCGTCATACCAGATGACGCCCTCACGCTGATCGAAGGGAAGAGACGACATGACTTAACTCCTTGGCGTTACCCGATTGCGCCCCAATCCCTTGGCGGGCGGCATGGGCTTTGCGTGTTGATGCGACAATCGGTATCTTCCGCCTGAACAGGCCAGTCAATAGCGGGTGCGCTATCGTTTAGCCTTGAACGGCGACCGCGGCGATCGATTATTTCGCGTACGGTGGCTTATCCGTAACAATCGAAAAAAAATATGTCAATATGGCTGACGTAAATTTCAGTCGCCTCGCGGCGGAAAAGGACCGGCAGGCGGAAAGCGGGGCGGAGACGCCCGACACCAGTCTGTTCGACCTGGTCGAACTGCTGTTCTTCGCCTATCGCGATTTCATCAGCGACCCGGACGCGATCCTCAACGAGTACGACTTCGGCCGCGCCCATCACCGGGTGCTGCATTTCGTCAACCGCAACCCGGGCCTGAGCGTCGCCGAACTCCTGGATATCCTCAAGATCACCAAGCAGAGTCTCGGGCGGGTATTGAAGCAGCTTGTCGACGAGGGATTCGTGTACCAGCAGGAAGGCCCCTCCGACCGCCGCCAGCGTCTGCTGTTCCCGACCGACCGCGGCCGCGCGCTGGCGCTGCGGCTCGCCTCGCCCCAGTTCGCGCGATTCGCCACCGCGATCGCGGCGACGAGCGAGGCCGACGCCGATGCGACACGGCGATTCCTGATGGCCATGGTCAATCCGCGCGAGCGCGACAAGGTCGCAGCCTTGTTGAAGGGCAACCAGGGCTCGCGGCAGAATGACTGAACCAACGCATCCGCCAACCGGAACGCGGGGGCGACCGGAGGTCCGCTGACATGATAGCTGGCGACACGACGAGTGACCGCGCAACCGCCGCCAAGGGCCGCGCGACGGTGCCGGAAGACACCGCGCCGCACCTGCTGGTGGTCGACGACGACCGCCGCATCCGTACGCTGCTGTCGCGCTACCTGGTGGAGAACGGCTACCGGGTCACGACCGCCGACACGGCCGCGGAGGCACGGCGGCGGCTCAACGGTCTCACCTTCGATCTGATCGTGCTCGACCTGATGATGCCCGGCGAATCCGGCATCGATTTCGCCGCAGACCTGCGGACCTCCTCCGATGTGCCGATACTGATGCTGACGGCCCGGTCCGAGCTCGAGCATCGCATCCAGGGCCTGGAAGCCGGCGCGGACGACTACCTGGCCAAACCTTTCGAGCCGCGCGAACTGTTGTTGCGTATCGCCTCGATCCTGCGCCGCCAGTCGCGCGGCCAGCCGGTCGAGGAGACGGTGTGCTTCGGCCCGTTCTCCTTCCATCTCGGCCGCGGCGAACTGAAATGCGGCGACGAGATCGTCCGGCTGACCGAACGCGAGCGCGATCTCCTGCGCATCTTCGCCACGCAGCCGGGCGAGACGGTGTCGCGGATCGACCTGGCCGCCAGCGCCAATGGCAGCGAGCGCGCCGTCGACGTCCAGATCAATCGCCTGCGCCGCAAGATCGAGACCGATCCCGGCAACCCGATACACCTGCAGACCGTCCGCGGCATCGGCTACCGGCTGCAGATCGACTGATCGCGACAGAGCGTCCCCGGAGCCGTAATGGCATCGATCGCCGACATCACCCGTCCTGCCCGCGCCGGCCGCAACATCTGGCGCTGGTTCTGGCGTGGCGTGGCCAGCCTGATGCCGAAGGGCCTGTTCGCCCGGTCGCTGCTGATCATCATCCTGCCGATCGTCATCCTGCAGGCCGTCGTCGCCTTCGTATTCATGGAGCGACACTGGCAACAGGTCACCGCGCGCCTGTCCGAGGCGGTGACGCAGGAGATCAAGGCGATCATCACCGTCTACGAGAATTTCCCGCGGGACGCCGACAACCAGACACTGGTGCGCCTCGCCGCCGACGACTTCGGCCTGTCGATCTCGTTCCTGCCGCCCGACCCGCTTCCCCCGGCCGGCCCCAAGCCGTTCTTCTCTCTGCTCGACCGGACGCTGAGCGAGGAGATCACCCGTCAGATCGGCCGGCCCTTCTGGATCGACACCGTCGGCAAGTCCAATCTCGTCGAGATCCGCATCAAGCTGGACGATGCGGTGCTGCGCGTGTTCGCCCGGCGCAGCCAGGCCTACGCCTCGAACTCGCATATCTTCATCGTCTGGATGGTCGGCGCCTCGCTCGTGCTGCTTGCCGTCGCGGTGGCCTTCCTGCGCAACCAGATCCGGCCGATCCTGCGGCTTGCCGAGGCCGCCGAGACCTTCGGCAAGGGCCGCGACGTCGAGGATTTCCGTCCGCGCGGCGCCCGTGAGGTCCGCCAGGCCGCCCTCGCCTTCCTCGAGATGAAACGGCGCATCGAGCGCCAGATCGAACAGCGCACAACGATGCTGGCCGGCGTCAGTCACGACCTGCGGACGATCCTGACCCGCTTCAAGCTGGAGCTCGCCCTGCTCGGCGACTCGCCCGAGATCGAGATGATGACGGCCGATGTCGACGAGATGCAGCACATGCTCGAGGAATACATGGCATTCGCCCGCGGCGATTCCGGCGAACAATCGGAACCCGTCGACGTGCCCGCCCTGCTCGAGACGCTGAAGTCGGACGCCGAGCGGTCCGGCCACAAGGCCACGGTCAGCTATTCCGGCGAGCCGACGGTGACGGCGAAGCCGCAGACCATGAAGCGCGGCCTCGCCAATCTCGTCGACAACGCCTGCCGCTACGGCGACGAGGTCAGGATTTCCGGCGTGCGCGGCGACATGTGGCTGACCGTGATCATCGAGGACAACGGACCCGGCGTTCCCGCGGAGCTGCGCGAGGCAGTGTTCAAGCCGTTCTACCGGCTCGACGACTCGCGCAACCAGGAAAGCGGCGGCACCGGCCTGGGCCTGGCGATCGCCCGCGACGCGGTGCGCAGCCACGGCGGCGACATCACCCTGTCCGACAGCCCGCTGGGCGGCCTGCGCGCGACCGTGCGGCTGCCGGTCTAGGGACCCGCGCCGAAATACCGTCCGGGCGTCACGCCGAACTCGCGCCGGAAGGCGTGGATGAAGGCGCTGGTGCTGTCGTATCCCGCCTCGAGCGCGACGGCCGTCACCGGCTCGCCGGCGGCCAGCCGCTCGATGCCGCCCAGCAGCCGCAGCCGTCGCCGCCACGCTCCGAAGCTCAAGCCAGTATCCGCCGCAAAACGCCGGGCGAAGCTGCGCCGCGCCATGCCGGCCGCCGCCGCCCAGTCGTCGAGGCCGCGCCTATCGGCGGGGTCCTCCATCAGCAGCCCCGCCACGCGGGCGAGCCGCTCGTCGGCCGGTTCCGGCAGGTTGAGCGGCATCACCGGGCCGGTCTTGAGGTCCGCGATCAGCAGCGCCAGCAGGTGCGGCCGGGTGCCGTCGGCCACCGGCCCCTCGACAAGCCGCACGATCAGCTCGCGCATCAGCGCGCTGACGCCCAGCACCGCGAAGCTGGCGACGAACGGCAGGCGCACGCTGTCGGAAATATAGACCGTCCGCATCGCCACCTCGGTCCGGCAGAAGACCTCGTGCGGCTCGCGCGCCGGCATCCACAGCGCGCGTCCCGGCGGCACCACCCAGGTCCCGCCGCGCGCCTTGACCCGCATCGCCCCGCGCTTGGCGAACACGAGCTGGCAGAAGGCGTGGGCGTGCAGCGCGATGACGTGGCCGCGCGGATAGTCGTTGGCCCAGGTCTTGATGTCCGGCAGGTCCGACATTGGCACGAATTCGACACTACCGGACCGGATTGCGCAAGCGGGCAACACGGCCCGGTGCTAGGCTGAGCCAAATTCGCCTGTTTCGCCGAGCGGCCCAGATGAACCGGACCCTGCGCTTCGTCAACATCGCCCACTTTCTGGATCACTACTTCCTGCTGATCTTCCCGACGGCGGTGCTGGCGATCCATCCCACCTGGGACATGAGCTATGGCGAGGCGCTGGCGCTCGGCACCCCGGGGTTCATCGCCTTCGCGCTGTGCACCCCGCTGGCCGGCTGGCTCGGCGACCGTTACGGCGACAAGCCGCTCATGGCCGCCTTCTTCCTCGGCCTCGGCCTTTCCTCGATCGCCACCGGCCTGGCGGCGGGGCCGATAACGCTGGCGCTCGGCCTGACGGGCATCGGCGCCTTCGCCTCGATCTATCATCCCGTCGGCACGGCGATGATCGTGCGGCTCGCCGCCCGGACCGGCCGCGCCCTAGGCGTCAACGGCGTCTACGGCAATCTCGGCGTCGCCGCGGCCGCCGGCGCCACCGGCCTGCTGGCGGGCTATCTCGGCTGGCGCGCGGCGTTCATCGTGCCGGGCGCGCTGACGGTCACGCTCGGGATCGCGTTCGCGTGGCTGCCGGCGGTCGTGCTGGACGCCGATGGCGCCGGGGGCCCGAAATCGGTCGAGGCGACAAATGGCGACCGGCTCCGCGTGCTGGCCGTCGTGTTCGTCGCCAGCCTGTTCGGCGGCATCGCCTTCAACGGCGTCACCGTCGCCCTGCCGAAGATCTTCGAGGAACGCCTGTCCGGCGGGCTCGATGGCGCGTCCGGCGTCGCGGCGATCGGCGCCTATGCCTCGCTGGTCTTCGCGCTCGCCGCCTTCACGCAGCTTCCGGTCGGCCGCCTGCTCGACCGGATCGGCGCCAAGCCGATCATGTTTTCGCTGACCGGGCTGCAGGCCGTCCTGTTCTTCGTTCTGGCGCAGGTCGACGGCGCTCTCGCCGTTCTGGTTTCGGTGCCGCTGATGCTGGCGGTCTTCGGCGAGATCCCGGTCGGCGCCTGGCTGATCGGCCACTACGTGGCGCCGGCCTGGCGCTCGCGGGTCTACTCGATCCAGTTCCTGCTGACGCTCGGCGTCAGCTCCGGCATCGTGCCGATGATCGCGGTGCTGCACGAGCGCACCGGCTCGTCGACGGCCCTGCTGATGCTGCTGGGCGGCGCGATGGCCGTGGTCTTCGCGATGGCGCTGCTGCTGCCCGGCGGCATGCGCGCGCCGCGCGCCGCGCCGCAACCGGCCGGGGAGTGAGGCCGGGTCAGTACAGCCGGCCGCCGTTGGGCACCAGACGCCCGGGCCGGATCAGCACCACCTCGCCGTCCTCGTCGGGAAAGCCGAGGGTGAGCACCTCCGACATGAACTTGCCGATCTGGCGCGGCGGGAAGTTGACGACGGCGGCCACCTGCTCGCCGAGAATGCTCTCGGGCGTGTAGTGCCTGGTGATCTGCGCCGAGGTCTTCTTGGTGCCGATCTCCGGCCCGAAGTCGATCCACAGCTTGATCGCCGGCTTGCGCGCTTCGGGAAACGGCTCGGCCTGCACGACGGTGCCGACACGGATGTCGACCTTGAGAAAGTCGTCGAATGCGATGAAGTCTGCGGCATCGGTCATGGTCGTCACCTCCAGGCGAGGCGCCTAGCACGGTCCGTGCCGCAGCGGCAAGGTCAGATGCCGCCGCCGTATTCCTCGCCCGGCTCCGGATCCGCGTCGTAGCGGCGCCGCCGACGGCGACGGCCGCGGCGCACCCGGTCGATGGCGTCGGCGAAGCTCGCCAGCCCCTCGAGCCGGCGCATCCAGCGCCCGCCCTCCGTCAGCCTGCGGTCGAGCTCGACCATGGTGCGCGCCATGCCCGGGTCGTCGTCCTTCAGCCAGACCCGCAAGGTCCGCCCGAAGGCGACGGCGAGCCCCTGCGCGCCGACCATGCCGAGCCGCCCGCTCGTGTCGATGCCCGCGGCCTCGAGCATCCACACCATCGACCGCACCGCGATGGGGTTCATGGCGATCAGGTCGCCGGGCCGCCGCTCGAAGCTGCCGGCGATCGACCGCACCGCCTCCTTGTAGGGCATCAGCGCATCGAAGCGCGTCATCAGCACGTCGAACAGCCGCTCGCGGGCCGGCTCGTCGGAGAGCTCGGGATCGAGCGCGTCGAGCACCGCCTGGTCGATGCGCCGGATGAAGGCGGCGAGGATGGCGATCTTGCCGTCGAAGGCGGCACGAAGCGCCGACAGCGACACGCCCGCCCGCGCGGCGATATCGGTGAGCCGAACCTCGTCCCAGGGCTGCTCGGCGGCAAGCCCGAGCGCCGCGTCGACGATGTCGTCCGGCGTCTTCGCCGTCTGGGTTTTCGCCGGCTGGGGTTTCGCTTTCGTGGTCTTCCGGGCCATCGGCACCTCCGGCACGGAAAGATAGGCTATGCGCGCGGACACGCAAGGCGGCGATGCGCCGCGACCGGCTTTAACCCGCCAGTTCCTTGCCGCGCTTCGTGGCGGCGGCAACCGCGTCGCTCATCAGCTCTCCCAGCCCCGCCTCGCCCATCAGGACCCGCAACGCGGCTTCCGTGGTGCCGCCCGGCGAGGTGACGTTCTTGCGAAGCGTCGCGGGATCGAGATCGGAGCGGTGCAGCAGCTCGCCGGCCCCGGACACGGTGACGCGGGCAAGTTGCATGGCGAGGTCGGCCGACAGCCCCGCCTTCACGCCGGCCTCGGCCAGGCATTCGGCGAGCAGGAACACGTAGGCGGGTCCGGAGCCCGATACCGCCGTCACTGCGTCCATCAACGCCTCGTCATCGATCCAGGCGACTTCGCCGCAAGCCTCCAGCAGCGACGTTGCCGCCGCGCGCTGTCCGGCGTCGACATCGCCATTGGCCACGCACACGGTGATGCCGCGTCCGATCGCGGCCGGCGTGTTCGGGATCGTGCGGATGATCGGCTGGCCGGACGGGAAATGCCGGGCGAGATTGGCGATGGTCTTGCCGGCGGCCACCGACACCACGGCACAAGCCCCGGGGATGCGCGCCGCGACGCCGGCGAGCACGTCGTCCATCACCTGCGGCTTCACCGCGATCACCGCGATCTGCGGCGGCGTGGTCGAACTGACCGGATTGAGATGAAACCCCTTGCCCGCGGCAAGCGCCGACAGCTCGGCGGAGGGAACGGGATCGAGCACCGTCAGATTGGCCGGCGGCAGGCCGCGCTCGAGCCAGCCTTCCAGCATCGCCCCGCCCATCTTCCCGGCCCCGACGAGCAGGACGGGGCCGAACGTTTCGAGGCTCACGCGTGCCCCGCGATCTCGAACAGGGCGGATTCGATCGCCTCATTGGCGGTTTTGCCGGCCCAGACGACGAACTGATAGGCCTGGAAGTAGCGCTCGCAGGTGTCGACCGCGGCATCCAGCAGCGCCTCGCACTGGCGCGGGCTCGTCTCGGTTCCCACCAGCGGCAGCGCGTGGCGGAAAATCACCACGCCTTCCTGCGCCCACAGGTCGAAATGTCCGATCCAGAGCTGCTCGTTGATGCGCGCCATCAGGTCCATCACCTCGCGCCGGCGCGCGTCGGGAACCTTCAGATCGAAGGCGCAGGCAAGATGCAGCGCCTCCAGATCGTCCATCCAGGTGAAGGAGATGTGATAGTCGGTCCAGTTGCCGGTGACCGAAATGGTAATCTCGTGATCGCCCGACCGGTCGAAGGACCAGTCGTTGAGCGCCGCGATCTGCTCTATCGTATCGACGGGGTTGATCAGGCGTTCGGTGCCGTAATCGACGACGAGTGTCATGGCCTGTCCTCTCGGTCGTTGGGCGTGGGCGGAGCAACCGGACCGGCTGCCATCGGTCCGGGAGAAACAAAAACGGGCCGGCAAAGGCCGGCCTGGTGATCGGGCAAAGAGGCTTGTTCCGGGGCCACTTCCCGTCGGGCGTATCGTCGCGGCACAGAGGCGAATCGCGGCATAGGGCCAATATATCGTGGCCAGAACAGGGTCGGCTACTTGTTATGGATGTTTTCCGTTAACGCTCTGTTAACGATGGCGCCATAGACCCGTCGCGAATTGTGCCAACCCGCCTCACTCCTTGGTTTTCGCTGCGGGCGATTTTCTTGTTGATGCCGGTTTGCGCGCCGTCGTCTTCCGGGGGGCGGCCTTCTTCGGCGCCGCCGCCGGTGTCTCGATGCCGGCCGCACTCTCCAGCGCGGCGATACGGCTCTTCAGCGCCTCGTTTTCCTCGCGCGCCTTGGTTGCCATCGCCTTGACGGCTTCGAACTCCTCGCGCTGGACCACGTCGAGGTCCCGCAGCACCTTCTCGGCCTGGGTGCGCACGACGGTCTCCACTTCCGAGCGAACGCCCTTGGCGACGCCCGCCGCGTCGGTCATGAAACGCGCGAACTCGTCGAGGATGCGATTGCTGGACTGCACCATGCTGGTTTCGAGCGCCATGCGCCCGACTCCCTGTTGTCGATTCGCTCTACAGACAATGGGCACACCGATGCCGGAGTTCAAGACGACGGCCGAAGCCCGGCTAATACGTCTTGAGTTGCGCCCATCAACGCGAACGCCGCCGGATTACTCCGGCGGCGCTGCGGTATTTCTTTGATCGCTGGAAGCGATTAGGCCAGCTCGATGCCGACGGCCTGGGGCCCACGACCGCGCCGATCTTCCTCGATTTCGAAGCTCACCTTGGTGCCTTCGTCGAGGGCCGGCAGACCGGAACGCTCGAGTGCAGTGATGTGCACGAAGACGTCCTTGCCGCCCTCGTCCGGCGTGATGAACCCGAAGCCGCGCGAATGATTGAAGAACTTCACGGTGCCATTTTGGCGCATGGGAAACTCCTGTCCCGAATTCCGTCGAATTCAAACCAAAGACCCGGGCCGCGACGTCCGGCCCGACAATCTCAGACATTCGGGATAGGTAACCATTCACCCCCCTAGGAGGACAGTCCTGACCGAAATCCTGAGGGTACGCCCCACCGCGGGCCGTACCGGCGTATGTCGTATGGCAGCGCAATGCGGCATCCGCAAGGCATGTCCCAAAACGAAAGTTACGAACTTCTTTCGTTGGCTGCGGATTTTTTACGCAGAGGCAAACGGGAAACGCATGCACCGCTCCGGCCGACAGGCGCTGTTTGCCCGATCGCTTTCCCGCAGGGTGCCGTGGATCTCCCGCCCATGCCCTTGCCTCGCCGTGCGCGCGCCCCTAAAGCTCAGGCACCCGTTTGATCGCGCTCGGCCGGGCCCGAAGCCCGGCGCAACAAGCCGCCGGAGGCCCAGATGTCCTTATTCGTCCTGCCCTTTCCGGCGATCGATCCCATTGCCATCGAGCTCGGTCCCTTCGCCATCCGCTGGTACGCGCTCTCCTATGTTGCCGGCATCCTGTTTGCCTGGTGGTACATGCTCCGCCTGGTCTCCAACGCGCGTCTTTGGGGCGGCACCTCGCCACTGGAGAAGCGCGACGTCGACGACCTCATCCTGTGGATCACCCTCGGCGTCGTCCTCGGCGGCCGCCTCGGCTACGTGCTGTTCTACAACCCGGCCTATTTCATCGCCCATCCTGCCGAGATCCTGCAGGTATGGGCCGGCGGCATGTCGTTCCACGGCGGCTTTCTCGGCGTCGTGCTCGCGGTGCTGGTCTTCGCGTGGTGGCGCGGCCGCCCAGTCTCGGCGATGGCCGACATCTCGGCGGCGGCGACGCCCATCGGCCTGATGCTCGGCCGCATCGCCAATTTCATCAACGGCGAGCTCTGGGGCCGGCCGGCCGACGTGCCCTGGGCGATGGTATTCCCGCTCGCCGGCCCCGAGCCGCGCCACCCCAGCCAGCTCTACCAGGCGCTGATGGAAGGGCTGATCCTGTTCCTGGTGCTCCGGATTCTGACCCATCGCTTCGAGAGCCTGAACCGCCCGTGGCTGACGACCGGCACCTTCCTGGCCGGCTACGGCATCGCCCGCATCATCGGCGAGCAGTTCCGCATGCCCGACGCCCATATCGGCTTCCTGTGGGGCGGGCTCACGATGGGCATGCTCCTGTCCCTGCCGATGGTGCTGATCGGCCTCGCCATCATCGCCTTCGCCCTGATGCGGCCCAAGCGCACGGCATGAACGCGCTCGAGGCGCTCATCCGCGCGGAGATCGCGAAAGCCGGCCCGCTGCCGCTGGAGCGCTACATGGCGCTCTGCCTCGGCCATCCCGAACACGGCTACTACATGGCGAAGCCGGCGATCGGCGCCGCCGGCGACTTCACCACCGCCCCCGAGGTGAGCCAGATGTTCGGCGAGATCGTCGGCGCGGTGCTTGCCCACGGCTGGCAGGCGATGGGTTCGCCCGCCCCCGTCCGGCTGGTAGAGCTGGGACCGGGCCGGGCGACGCTGATGCTCGACATGCTGCGCACCTTCAAGGTGCTGCCCGCGTTAATCGAGGCCGTCGACATCCATCTGGTCGAGACCAGCCCGCGCCTGCGCGCCGCCCAGGCGTATCGCCTGAACGAAGCCGGGGTCTCCGCCACCTGGCACGATTCGATCGACACGGTGCCTGCCGGACCGATGCTGCTGGTCGCCAACGAGTTCTTCGACGCCCTGCCGATCCGTCAGCGCGTCATGCGCGGCGGCGAATGGCGCGACGTGATGGTCGCCATCGGCCCCGGCGACAAGCTCGCCTTCGTCGACGGTCCCGCCGTTCCCGCCGAAGACATTCCTGACGGCCTGCGCGACGCCGCCGAGGGAACGGTCCTGGAGGACTGCCCCGCCGCCAGCGACATCGCCGGCAGGATCGGCGCACGGCTCGCGACCGATCCCGGCCTCGCCCTGATCGTCGACTACGGCTATCGCGAGCCCGCCCACGGCGACAGCCTGCAGGCCCTGCGCGGCAAGACGTTCGCCGACCCGCTGGACGCCCCCGGCGAGGCCGACCTGACCGCCCATGTCGACTTCGCCGCGCTCGCAAAAGCCGCGACGGCGACGGGTGCGGCCGCCTTCGGGCCGATCACCCAGGGCTCGTTCCTGTCCGCGCTCGGCATCGGCCTGCGCGCCGAGCGGCTGCGCGCGTCGGGCGCCGCGGCCCAAGACCTCACGCTCGCGCTCGAGCGCCTCACCGGCGCCGGCGCCATGGGCACCCTGTTCAAGGTGCTGGCCCTCGCCTCGCCGGGAATGGCGCCGCCGCCACCATACGAGGATCGGTGATCCGCTCCCCCCGCAGGAAAAATGACAGGAAACACGTCAGGACGTGCCGGGCGTTTGACACGCCCCCGGCTTCGCGCCACCGTCCCTGCCGTACCGGAACGCCATGACCGCGCCGCATTCGACAGCAACATCGCGGCCCCTGAAGATCGACGCCCCTGAAGATCGCCCCCATGAAGATTGACGCCCATGAAGATTGAAGCTGGCGCCCTCGCCCTGCCGGGCATCCGCCACGGCTTCTTCACCCGCCACGGCGGCGTCTCGGAAGGCGTCTACGGAAGCCTCAATATCGGCCTTGGCTCGAAGGACGATCCCGCCCGCGTTCACGAGAACCGGGGCCGCGTCGCCGATGCGATGGGGGTCTCCCGCGACCGACTGGTGACGCCCTGGCAGTATCATTCCGACGTCGCGCTGGTCGTCGACAGGCCCTGGGCCGAAGACGACCGCCCCGAAGCCGACGCCGTCGTCACGGCGGTGCCGAGGCTGGCGCTCGGCATCTCGACGGCCGACTGCACGCCGGTCCTGTTCGCCGATCCTATCGCGAAGGTCGTCGGCGGCGCCCATGCCGGCTGGCGCGGCGCGCTCGCCGGGGTGCTCGAATCGACCGTTGCGGCGATGGAGCGGCTCGGCGCCCGGCGCGAGCGCATCGTCGCCGTGATCGGACCCACGATCTCGCAGGCCAACTACGAGGTCGGCCACGACTTCCGCGACAATTTCCTCGCCGCCGATCCCGCCAACGCGCGCTACTTCGCCGAACCGGAGACTGCCGGGGGCAACGCGGGTAAACCGCATTTCGACCTGCCGGCCTATGCCGCCGACCGGCTGGGGCACGCCGATGTCGGCACCGTGGTCGATCTGCGCCGCTGCACCTACGCCGAAGAGGACACGTTCTTTTCCTTCCGCCGCACCACGCATCGCCGCGAGCCCGACTACGGGCGTTTGATCGCCGCGATCGCGCTGGAGGAGTGAGAGCGCTGGAGGAGTGAGCGGCGATGGCCCTGCATTTCGACGAAGCGGAATTTGCGACACGCCGCCGGCGGCTCGATGCGGCGCTGGAGGCGGCCGGCCTCGACGGCCTGCTGATGTTCTCCCAGGAATCGATGTACTGGCTGACCGGCTACGACACGTTCGGCTTCTGCTTCTTCCAGTGCCTTTACGTCGACACGGACGGCACGACGGCGCTTTTGACCCGCTCGGCCGACCTGCGCCAGGCGCAGCACACCTCGAACATCGCCGACATCCGCATCTGGACCGACGCCGACGGCGCGACGCCCGCCGGGCAGCTCAAGGACATGCTCGCCGCGCTCGGCGCCCGGGGCAAGCGGCTCGGCGTCGAGTATGAGAGCCACGGCCTCGTCGCCGCCAACGGCCGTGCCGTCGACGCTGCCCTGGACGGCGTCTGCACGCTCGAGGACGCCTCCCGGCTCGTCACCCGCCTGCGCGCGGTGAAGTCACCCGCAGAGATCGCCTACGTGCGCAAGGCGGCGGAACTGGGCGATGCCGCCTATGACGCAGCCCTCACCGAAATCGCGCCCGGCGCAGACGAAGGCGCGGTGCTGGCCGCCATGCAGGGTGCGGTCTTCGCCGGCGGCGGCGACTATCCGGCCAACGAGTTCATCATCGGCTCCGGCGCCGACGCTCTGCTCTGCCGCTACAAGGCGGGCCGGCGCACGCTCGACCGGCAGGACCAGATCACGCTGGAATGGGCCGGCGTCTACCGCCACTATCACGCGGCCCTGATGCGCACCGTGTGCATCGGCGCAGCGAGCGATCGGCACGTCGCGCTTCACGCCGCCGCGCTGGACGCATTGCGCGAGGTCGAGGCAACCATCGCCCCGGGCCGCACCGCCGGCGAGGTCTTCGACGCCCACGCCCGCGTCATGGACGCCCACGGGCTCGAACAGCATCGCCTGGCCGCCTGCGGCTACTCGCTTGGCGCCAAATTCACCCCGTCCTGGATGGACTGGCCGATGTTCTACGCCGGCAACCCCTGGGTTCTGGAACAGGGTATGGTGATGTTCGCGCACATGATCATCATGGATTCCGACACCGGGATCGCCATGTGCCTCGGCCGCACCTCGCTGGTGACGGAATCGGGCGGCGAACCGTTGTCCAAGGCCTCGCTGGACCTCATCGTCAAATAGCGATACGAACCGCAGGCGGCGGGGGCCGTAATACGCGGACAAGGCGTCGACGGTCAGGAAGATGGTTTCCGTAGCATCAATAACCGGATTTCGCCGGACGGCATTGCTGAGCCTCGCGATCGTCGCGGGCCTGCTCGGCGGCTGCCAGACGAACGGCCCGGCGACCGGAACACCGCCGACTGCGGAGGCGACGCCGCCGGCCGGCCAGGCCCCGGCCGCCACGAAGACGGCACTGGCCTTCGAGCCGGTCGTCGGCATTCCCGAGGAGCGCGCCACGGTGCTGGCAACCGAACTCGGCGCCGGCGCCGCCGCCAGCAACCTGCCGATCATCGGCCGCGACAAACCCGACGTGACGTTCCGCATCAAGGGCTATTTCAATGCCGTGGCCCGGGGCGGAACGACCGACGTCAGCTACGTCTGGGACATCTTCAACGCCGAGGGCACCCGCGTGCACCGGATCGCGGGAACCGAATCCGTTCCCGCCGCCCTGCCCGATCCCTGGTCGGCCATTCCGGACGAGACGCTGAAGAAAATGGCCCGCCAGACGGTCGAGGAATTGCGCAGCTGGCTCGATAGCGGCACGCCCACCACGGCCCTAGCCAGCGACCCGTCGCCGCCCGGCGCCGGCTCCTCCTACGCCGAAGCCCCGACCGCGGGAACCCGCGCCGGCCTGACCAAGACCCAGGCGATGGCGACGGGACGCGGCGGACGCATTCCCGACGCCGCCACGCTCCATCCGGCGGCCACCGCCATGGTGGACTCCGCCGCCGTGCCCGAGCCGCCGCGCTTCACCTACTTTCTGTCGGGCGTGGCCGGCGCGACCGGCGACGGCGCCAAGGCACTGACCTACGCCCTGTCAGGCCAACTCGAAGCCGCCGGCGGCGCCCGCGTCGCCAGCAAGCGGGACGCCGACTACGTGATCGGCGGCGAAGCCACCGTCGCTCCGCCGGTGCGCGGCAGCCAGATCGTCGCGATCATCTGGTCCGTCGCCGAGCGCGGCGGCAAGGCCCTGGGCAGCGTCCGCCAGATCGGCAAGTTCACGCAGGGCGCGCTTGATGCCACCTGGGGAACCTCCGCCGACACCGCGGCGGCGTCCGCTGCCCCGGGCGTGCTGGCGCTGATCCCGCAGGGCCAGTAGACTAGAACCTCAGACTACGGCCTTAGACTTGGGCTTTCACAGCCGCGCCCGCGAGCGATTTCGCTCGGACGGCGGTGTGCCTGAGGCGAAGATGAAAATGCCCGGGATGGTGAATCGCACCTCGACCCTCACATGCCCGAAATGCGGGCACCGGCAGTCCGAGGAGATGCCGGACAACGCCTGCGTGTATTTCTACGAATGCACTGGCTGTCACGCCCTGCTGCGGCCCAGGCCCGGCGATTGCTGCGTGTTCTGCTCCTATGGCGACGTGCCCTGTCCCCCCATACAGACGGATGACGCTACGGCACCGCGGTGCTGCTGACCGGCCCGCGACGACATCGGCCCCGATTCCCGTTTGCACCTTGTCCTAGGCCTTGCTATTTAGCCCGCGCCGCGCGGTCGTCCCGCCGACCCCGCATTTCTTTCAGCGGCCATGGGCTTGGGAAAAAATATGAAACTCGTCGCAGGCAACTCGAACCGGGCCCTCGCCGAGGCGATTGCCGCCTATCTGAATTCGCCTCTCACCCGATGCCAGGTGCGGCGCTTCGCCGACATGGAAGTGTTCGTGGAGATCCAGGAGAACGTCCGTGGCGAGGATGTCTTCGTCATCCAGTCGACGTCGTTCCCGGCCAACGACAACCTGATGGAACTGCTGATCATCACGGATGCGCTGCGCCGCGCCTCGGCCAAGCGCATCACCGCGGTGATCCCCTATTTCGGCTATGCCCGCCAGGACCGCAAACCGGCCGCCCGCACGCCGATCTCGGCGAAACTGGTCGCCAACCTGATCACCCGCGCCGGCGCCGACCGCGTGCTGACCATGGATCTGCATGCCGGCCAGATCCAGGGTTTCTTCGATATCCCGACCGACAATCTCTACGCCTCGCCGGTCATGGTGCGCGACATCAAGGAGCGCTTCGACCTTTCCAAACTGATGGTCGTCTCCCCCGATGTCGGCGGCGTGGTGCGCGCGCGCGGACTGGCCAAGCGCATCGACGCCCCGCTCGCCATCGTCGACAAGCGCCGCGAGCGTCCCGGCGAATCCGAGGTCATGAACATCATCGGCAATGTCGAGGGCATGACGTGCATGCTGGTCGACGACATCGTCGATTCCGGTGGCACCCTGTGCAACGCCGCCGACGCGCTGCTCGCCAAGGGAGCGACGGGCGTTCACGCCTACATCACCCATGGCGTCCTGTCCGGCGGCGCGGTGGCCCGCATCACCGCCTCGCGACTGGCCGAACTGGTGATTACCGATTCGATCCAGGCGACGGAAGCCGTCCGTGTCGCCCACAACATCCGCGTCCTGTCGATCGCGCCGCTGATCGGCGAGGCGATCGGCCGGACCGCCAGCGAAGAGTCTGTGTCGAGCCTGTTCGACTGACCCCGTTCGCCGCCGGCCGCCAGCGGATGACCGCGACCGGCTAGCCGGTCGTGTAGCACACCGCTTGCAGCTTGTTGCCGTCCGGGTCGCGCACATAGGCGGCATAGTAGGTGTCGCCGTAGTGCGGGCGCGGCCCCGGCTGTCCTTCGTCCATTCCGCCATGCTGCAACGCGAGCTCGTGAAAGCGGTGCACCTGCGCGCGGGTCTCGGCGACGAACGCCACATGCGTCCCGTTTCCCCACGTCGCCGGGCGTCCGTCTTCCGGCGTGTAGATGTAGATGGTCGGCATCCGGCCGTCCCTTTCGTAGGCGGGCGGCGCGCCGGCCGGCTTGGCCAGGCGATCGAAGCCGAGAACGCCCAGAACCGCATCGTAGAAGCGGCCGGCGCGTTCGCTGTCGTTGGTCCCCAGGGTGATGTGGCTCAGGACGGACATGCATGTCTCCAAGTGAAGGTGTTCCCCGTCGTTGTTACGACAGGTCTCCTGACAAGGCGCCGTCAGGAGCGTTCAGTGAGACGTCGGCTTCACCAGGATTTCCGACACGTCCACGTGAGCGGGCTGCGACACCGCGTAGAGGATCGCGTTCGCCACGTCCTCGGCCTTGAGCGCATCGGGTTTGGGGGTCTCGAAGAACGGCGTATCGACCATCCCCGGCTCGATCAGCGTGCAGCGCACCCCGGTGCCCTCGAGTTCGTCGATCAGGTTGTATCCAAGCCCGGTCACCGCCCATTTGGTCGCGCCGTAGATCGACCCCTTGATCGTGCGGCGTCCGGCGCGCGAACCCAGCAGCAGGATGTGGCCCCGGCGTTTGCGGATTTCGGGCAGGCACACCTTGGCCGTCAGCGCCAGCCCGTAGAAATTGGTGAGGATCATCTCCCGCCAGTTGTCCGGGTCGCCGGTCTCGATGCCCGCCGCCGTCGAGCCGATGCCAGCATTGGCGAGAACCACATCGATCCGGCCGAACGCCGCAAGCGTCGCCGCGACCATCGCCTGCTGGGCGGTGTGGTCGGCGACGTAGCAGGCAACCGCAATCGCCCTGTCCGGTCCGCCGAGTTCCTCGGCCAGCGCGGCAAGCCTGTCGGTGGAGCGCGCCGCCAGCGCAACCCGATAGCCGGCCGCGACGGCAGCGCGGGCCGTGGCCGCGCCGATGCCGGACGAGGCACCGGTGATCAGGAAGGTCTTCGTGTGCTGCGTATCCGACATCGTACTCCTCTCGTATGTTGTCCCTTTGAATCCGGCGGCGCGCGCCTGCGTTACGTCAGCGGCAGCATCACGTGTTCCCGGAAGGCCGGCCTTTCGGCGAGGCCCGCGTACCACGTCTCGACGTTCGGCAGATCGGGACGTTTGATGTCGAGCCCGAAATACCGATAGGTCGCACATCCCACCGGGATGTCGCCCATCGTCAGCCGTTCGCCCGCCACATGGTCGCGGCCTTCCAGCGCGGCGTCGAGCAGGATGAACGCCCGGCCAAGCGCGATGACGCCGGCCTTGATCGCCGCATCGTCGCGCTGCTCGACCGGCGTCCTGATCAGCCCCCAGAACACCGTGCGCATCGGTGCGTTCAGCGTGCTCGCCGTCCAGTCCATCCAGCGGTCGGCATTGGCGCGAACCGCCGGATCGGTCGGCCAAAGCCCGCCGTCATCGTATTTCGCCGCGAGGTACCGGACGATCACGTGCGACTCCCACAGCACCACGTCGCCGTCGCGGATTGTCGGCACCAGCCGGTTCGGATTGAGCGCGGCATAGTCCTCGGTATCGACCACGCCGTAGGCGCCCCCGGCATCGTGGCGCACATGCGCGAGACCGATCTCACCCACCGTCCACATCACCTTCTGGACATTGATAGAATTGGTCCGGCCCCATATTTCCAGCATCGCCATCTCCGTTCCGGCACCCGTCTGCCCGCGACCATGCGCCGTGATGCGGCGTTTGTCACGTAACGCAGGGTCAAGACCGCCGGGTCACGGACCGCCGTCGCGGCTTCTTGCCTCCAGGCCCCGCCTGCCTTATAAGCCCTCTCGCGTGCCCGTCCGCACCCCTGGAGGAGACGGGCAACCGGAGCCGGCCCGATTGGTCGGCCCTTTCATTTCGAGGAGACTACGACATGTCAGCGACCGTTTCGCTCAAGGCGGCGGCGCGCGAACGGGTCGGCAAGGGGGCCGCCCGTGCCGAACGTCGCGCTGGACGCATTCCCGCCGTTATCTACGGCGGCAAGGAATCTGCCACCCCCATCACGCTCGACCACAAGGAAATCGCCCTGAAGATCAAGGGCGGGCACTTCCTGACGACCGTGTTCGAGATCGACGTCGACGGCAAGAAGGTTCGTGCCCTGCCGCGCGACTTCCAGCTCGATCCCGTCAAGGATTTCCCGGTCCACGTCGATTTCCTGCGCCTGACCAAGGGCGCCACGATCGCCGTCGAGATCCCGGTGAACTTCGTCAACGAGGAAGAGAGCCCCGGCATCAAGCGCGGCGGCGTCCTCAACGTGGTTCGCCACGAGATCGAGGTGAACGCGCCGGCCGACGCCATTCCCGACGAAATCGTCGCGGATCTGACCGGCCTCGACATCGGCGACTCGCTGCACATCTCGGCGATTGCCCTGCCGGAAGGCGTGACGCCGACCATTACCGACCGTGACTTCACCGTCGCCACCGTTGCCGCCCCGGCCGCTCTGAAGAGCGAAGAGGAAGCGGCGGCCGAGGAAGGCGCCGAGGAAGGTGCGGCTGCGGAAGCCAAGGCTCCGGAAGGCGAGTCCGAGTAAGGATCGCCTGCCGGCCCGCCGGACAGGTGATCGGGCTCATGGTGCTGATGGTCGGCCTCGGAAATCCCGGGCCGAAATACGAAGGCAATCGCCACAATATCGGCTTCATGGCCATCGACGCCATCGCCGACCTGCATCGTTTTTCCGGCTGGCGCAGCCGGTTCCAGGGTCAGGTCGGCGAGGGATCGCTCGGTGATGTCCGCGCCATGCTGCTGAAGCCGATGACGTGGATGAACGAGTCCGGACGCTCCGTCGGCGAGGCGATGCGCTGGCTGAAGAAGACGCCGGGCGAGGTGATCGTGTTCTACGACGAGCTCGATCTCGCGCCCGGCAAGGTCCGCGTGAAGACCGGCGGCGGCGCTGCCGGTCACAACGGCATCCGCTCGATCATTTCGCATATCGGACCGGACTTCAAACGGGTGCGCCTGGGTATCGGCCACCCCGGCCGCAAGGAGCAGGTCCAGCGTCACGTCCTGTCCGATTTCTCCAAGGCGGACAGGGACTGGCTTGGCCCCCTCCTCGTTGCCGTCGCCGACAACGCGCCTCGTCTGGCCGTCGGCGACGATTCCACATTCATGAACAGGGTCGCCATCGCGCTCGGCAGTCAGGACAAGGCCGACAACGGGCGCACGGCGGGTAAAGCGGAGAGCTGATCGCATGGGCTTCAAGTGCGGTATCGTCGGACTTCCCAACGTCGGCAAGTCGACGCTCTTCAATGCGCTGACCCAGACCGCGGCGGCGCAGGCGGAGAACTATCCCTTCTGCACCATCGAGCCGAATGTCGGCGAGGTCGCGGTTCCCGATCCGCGCCTGAGCGAGCTTGCCCGCATCGCCAAGTCCGCCGAGATCATCCCGACACGGCTGACCTTCGTCGATATCGCCGGCCTCGTGCGCGGCGCCTCCAAGGGTGAAGGGCTCGGCAACCAGTTCCTCGGCCATGTCCGCGAAGTCGACGCGATCGCCTTCGTGGTGCGCTGTTTCGAGGACGACGACGTCACCCACGTCGAGGGCCGCATCGATCCCCTCGCCGACGCCGAGACCATCGAGACCGAGCTGATGCTCGCCGATCTCGAGAGCCTAGAGAAGCGGCTGCCGACGCTGGAGAAGCGGATCCGCGGCGGCGACAAGGAAGCCAAGCTCTCTCAGGAGCTCGTCAACCGCGCGCTGGAGAAGCTGCGCGACGGCAAGCCCGCCCGCCTGGTCGAGATCGCGGACGAGGAACGCAAGGCCTTCGAGGCGCTGAACCTACTGACCTCCAAGCCCGTGCTCTATGTCTGCAACGTCGACGAGGCGTCGGCGGCAACCGGCAACGCCCATTCCCGCAAGGTCGAGGAGCGCGCCGCCGCCGAAGACGCGGCCTGCGTCGTCATCTCCGCCAAGATCGAGGCCGAGATCGCGCTGCTGCCCGCCGACGAGCGGGCCGAGTTCCTGGAAACCCTCTCGCTGGAGGAACCGGGCCTCAACCGGCTGATCCGCGCCGGCTACGACCTCCTGCACCTCGTCACCTTCTTCACCATCGGCCCGAAGGAGGCGCGCGCCTGGACCGTGCATCGCGGCGCCCGCGCGCCGCAGGCCGCCGGCGAGATCCACACCGATTTCGAAAAGGGCTTCATCCGCGCCGAGACCATCTCCTTCGACGACTTTATCCGCTGCAACGGCGAGACGGGCGCGAAAGAGGCTGGCAAGATGCGGCTGGAGGGCAAGGAGTACGTCGTCCAGGATGGCGACGTGTTCCATTTCCGCTTCGCGGCCTGACGGGGGCAATCGGAATGATCGGTAGCACACGAAAAGCATTCGAGGACTTCACGCCCGGCGACAGCGTCGTGTTCCACCGTACCCGGGTGTCGAAGGAGGACATCGTCGATTTCGCCGCCGATTGGGACCCGCAGCCGATGCACCTCGACGAGGAGGCCGGCAAGGCGAGCATCCTCGGCGGGCTCACGGGCTCGGGCTGGCACATGATCTGCCTGCTGATGCGCGGCATGTGCGACGGGTTCCTGATCGACTCGACGTCCGCCGGCTCGCCCGGCGTCGACGACGTGCGCTGGCTCAGGCCGTTGCGCCCCGGCGACGACCTGAGCATCCGCTACACCGTGCTGGATGCGCGCGTATCGAACAGCCGGCCCGGAATCGGCATCGTCCGTTTCCGCTTCGAGATGACCAACCAGAACGACGAGACGATCATGGTGGTCGAGAACCCGATCATGTTCGGCCGGCGCCAGCACGCGGAGGCGGCATCGTGATCTACTTCGAGGACGCCCAGATCGGCTTCAAGGCGGACATCGGCAGCCACACCTTCACCGCCGACGAAATCATCGCGTTTGCCAGCCGCTGGGACCCGCAGCCCTTCCACATCGACGCCGATGCCGCGCGCGAGAGCCTGTTCGGCGGCCTGTGCGCGAGCGGCTGGCACACCGCCTGCACATGGATGCGGCTCAATGTCGACGACCTGAATCAGCGCACCAAGGACGCCGCTGCGGCGGGTGGGCCGACGCCGAAGTTCGGCCCCTCCCCCGGCATCTTCGACCTGAAGTGGCCGCGTCCCGTCTATGTCGGCGACACCATCACCTATTCCTGGGAGATCGTGGACAGGCGCGAATCCGCCTCGCGCCCGGAATGGGGGATCGTCACCTATCTGGCCGAAGGCCATAACCAGAACGACGACCGCGTCCTCAGCTTCCACGGCCGCTTCTTCATGGGCCGCCGCCCCATCGCCTGACGCGGCCTTCCGGAGCGCCCTAGGGGGCGTCGTCGGGCGCCCCTATTCGCCCTCGCCTATTCGCCCTCGGCCCCTATTCGCCTTCGAACGCCAGCAGCGTATGGACGGTGACGCCCTTGCGGCGCAGCCGCTCGGCGCCCCCCAGATCCGGCAGGTCGATCACGAAGCAGGCCGCGACCACCTCGCCGCCGGACTTGCGGATCAGGTCGATCGCCGCATCCGCCGTGCCGCCGGTCGCCACCAGGTCGTCGACCAGCAGCACCTTGTCGCCCGGGCCGATCGCGTCGGCGTGGATCTCGACCGTATCGACACCATATTCCAGCTCGTAGTCCTGCCCGATCGTCGCGTAGGGCAGCTTGCCCTTCTTGCGGATCGGCACGAAGCCGCGGCCGAGTTCGTGCGCCACCGCGCCACCAAGGATGAAGCCGCGCGCCTCGATGCCGGCGACATGGTCGAGCGGTGCGCCGAGGAACGGCCAGATCAGCTCGTCGATCGAGGCCCGCAGTCCCGCCGGATTGGCCAGCAGCGTGGTGACGTCGCGAAACAGCACCCCGGGCTTCGGGTAGTCGGGAATCGTCCGGATCAGCGCCTTCAGATCGAGGCCCGCCCGCGTGTTGATCTGCCGTGTCATCGTACTTCCCCTTGCCTTGACGCGCCGAACACGCCAACCCTCGGCGTTGCTCTCGGGCGATTCAGGAGATCAGAAATGGAAACGAATTCCCGCGTGACGCTGACGGACATCGATATCCCGTTCGGCCGGCTCGTCGTCATCTTCATCAAATGGGGCCTCGCCGCAATCCCGGCGGCGATCATCATTTCGCTCGTCATCTCGCTCTTGATGTTCGTGTTCGCGGGCCTGTTCGGCGGCGTCGGCATGATGTTCGGCGAATTCGGCCGCTACTGAACCCGCAGCGCGCGGGCATCAGCCCTTCAGCACCCGTCCCGCCACCGCATCGAGCTTGGCGACAAGGTCCGGGTCGCGGGCCTCGGGCGGCGTGATGATCGCGGTGTCGAGCGCGCGGTCCGAGCCGATGGGACAGGGCTGGTGCTCGCGCGGGAAGTCTGTCGCCAGCCTCAGCACCAGACGGCGCGCGTTGTCGGCGTTCTCGGCGACGATCTTCAGAATCGAGGGTACGTCGACGTCGCCGTGGTCGGGATGCCAGCAGTCGTAGTCGGTGACCATGGCGACCGTGCAGTAGCAGAGCTCGGCCTCGCGCGCGAGCTTGGCTTCCGGCATGTTAGTCATGCCGATGACGTCGCAGCCCCACGACTTGTAGAGCAGCGATTCAGCCAGCGTCGAGAACTGCGGGCCTTCCATGGCCAGGTAGGTGCCGCCACGGTGGACCCGAATGTTTTCCGCCCGCGCCGCTGCCTCGACATGGTCGGCGAAACCCGGGCTCACCGGATGGGAGAAGGCCACGTGGGCGACGCAGCCGACCCCGAAGAAGCTCTTCTTGCGGGCGAACGTGCGGTCGAAGAACTGGTCGACCAGCACGAAGGTGCCCGGTGACAGGTCCTCCCGGAACGATCCGACCGCCGAGATCGAGATGACGTCGGTGACGCCGACCCGCTTCAGCGCGTCGATATTGGCCCGGTAGTTGATGTCGGAGGGGGGAATGCGGTGGCCGCGCCCGTGACGTGGCAGAAACACCAGCTCGAGGTCGCCGATCTCGCCGAAATGCAGCTGGTCCGATGGCTCGCCCCAGGGCGTCGGCACATGCTCCCAGCGCGGATTCTTCAGGCCCGGAAGCTCGTAAACCCCGGAGCCGCCGATGATGCCCAGTTTGGCCTTGGTCATTCTGTCCCCTGCCCGCTTCTCGTGTGTGGTCGAGGGGTTTTAGCGGTCCGCGCGGTCCGCGCAAAGCCCGGCGGCGTTACGCGCCGGTCAGGCCGCTTGCCCAAAGGAGAAGTCCGGCGAACGCGGCCGCGACGAGGACCCAGCCCATCGCCAGCCGCAGGCCGAAAACCGCGACCACCGCGGCGGCGGTCAAGGCCGCGGCGGCGGGATCGAGCGTCGACAGAATGGGCACGTCGACGGCGATGCCGGGTCCCCGCACGGTCGCGACCTCGGCGAACAGGACGTGCAGGGAAAACCAGATCGACAGGTTGAGGATGACGCCGACGACGGCCGCCGTGATGGTGGCCAACGCCGCCGACAGTGCCCGGTTGCCGCGCAGCCGTTCGACGTAGGGCGCGCCCAGGAAGATCCACAGGAAGCAGGGCGCGAACGTGACCCAGGTGGTCAGGAGGGCGCCGAGCGTGCCGGCAACGAGCGGCGGCAGCCCGGTCGCCTCGCGGAACGCCGCCAGGAACCCGACGAACTGCACGACCATGATCAGCGGGCCCGGCGTCGTTTCCGCCAGTCCCAGCCCGTCCAGCATCTCGCCCGGCGCCAGCCAGCCATAGGTGTCTACCGCGGCCTGCGCCACCCAGGCCAGCACCGCGTAGGCGCCGCCGAAGGTCACCACCGCCAGCATCGAGAAGAACGTCGCGATGTCGGCGAAGACGTTTCCGGGCCCCGCCACCGCCAGGAGCACCGCCGTCGGCGAGAGCCACAGCAGGAGGAAGATTACGGCGATACGGACGCTCCACGCGCGGTCCGGTCGGGCGTGGGCGGGGATATCGAGACCGAGGACGGTATCGGCGTCGGCGACTTCGTTGCCGATCCGTCCCGGGCCGCCCTCCGTCCGGAAGGCGGGAAGCGCCATGCGGCCGCCGACGAAGCCGATCAGACCGGCCGCCGCGACGATCAGCGGAAACGGCACGTCGAAGACGTAGATCGCCACCAGCGACGCGGCGGCGACCGCGATCATCACCCGGTTCCTGAGCGCCCGCCCGCCGATCCGCACGACCGCCTGTAACACGATCGCAAGGACAGCGGCCTTCAGGCCGAAGAACAGCGATTCGACGGGCGCGAGCTGTCCGTAGACCGCATAGATCATGCTCAGCGCCAGGATCGACACCGCGCCGGGCAGGACGAACAGGACGCCGGCGATGATGCCGCCCAGCGTTCGGTTCAACAGCCAGCCGACATAGACGGCCAGCTGCTGCGCTTCGGGGCCGGGCAGCAGCATGCAGAAGTTCAGCGCGTGCAGGAACCGCGTGTCGCCGATCCAGCGCTTCTCCTCGACCAGCACCCGGTGCATCAGGGCGATCTGGCCGGCCGGCCCGCCGAAGCTCATCGCCGCGATACGCGCCCACACCCGCACGGCTTCACGCAGCGGGACGATATCGCCGGGACGGCTGGGCTCGGGGGACATCATCGGCATCTGGCAGATTCGGGCTCCGTCATCCGGGTGTATCCCCCATTCTCCGCCTTTTCCCGCCCTGGCGGGAGTGCGCGGGGAAGAGCGACACGTCGACGGCTACCGAGAAACGAAAAAGGGGCCGCGAACGGCCCCTTCTAGATCTGGACTATGACGGTTCGAACTCAGTGTTCGACGTCCCGCCACAGTTTCTTCTTGGAGAAGTACAGCAGCCCCGACAGCACGATCAGGAACACCATGACCTGGAAGCCCAGGCGCTTGCGCTCCTCCATCTTGGGCTCGGCCGTCCACATCAGGAAGGCGGAAATGTCCTTGGCGTACTGCTCGGTCGTCATCGGCGAACCGTCGGTGTACTCGACCAGTTCATCCATCAGCGGCGGCGCCATCGAGAGCTGCCCACCCGGGAAATACGGGTTGTAGTAGGACCCGGCGCGCAGCTCCATCTGCGCGGGCGGATCCTCGTAGCCGGTCAGCAGCGAATAGATGAAGTCCGGCCCGCCTGCGCGCGCCTTGGCCAGCACCGAGAAATCCGGCGGCATGGCGCCGTTGTTCGAGGCCCGCGCGGCCGCATCGTTCGGGAACGGCGGCGGGAAGCGGTCCGACGGCTTGCCCGGCCGCTCGAACATGTCGCCCACCTCGTCCGGTCCGTCGACGACCTCGCGCGGGAACTCCGCGGCGAGCACGGCGACCTGTTCCCGGGTGAAGCCCGGCCCGCCGTCCTCGGCGAGGTTGCGGAAGGACAGAAGGTTCATCGAGTGACAGCTCGCGCAGACCTCGACATAGACCTTGTAGCCGCGCTGGAGCTGGCCCCGGTCGAACGTGCCGAACGGCCCTTCGAACGAGAACTCGACATTCTTCAGCGCCGGCCCGCCGGTTTCCGCCGCCCCGGCCGGGGCGGAGAGCCCCGTCGAGATGGCCGCGGCGAGCGCGATCGGTGCGATACGGGTAAGGGTCATGGCTTTGTTCATGAAAGGCGTCATCGTCATTCCCCCGACCTCAGCCTCTGCTTTCCGGTGCCGAGGCCGCGCCGGCCGCCGCGGTCGCGCCGCCGCCTCCGGACTTGGCCAGGACCGATTCCGAGATCGATGCGGGCAGCGGCTTCGTCCGCTCGAAGATGCCGAGCAGCGGCAGGATGACCAGGAAGTGCAGGAAGTAGTAGGCCGTCAGGATGCGCGACGCGATCACGTACACGCCCTCCGGCGGCTTGGCGCCGAGATAGCCCAGACCGATGCACACCAGGACGAGGATCCAGAAGAACTGCCGGTACAGCGGCCGGAAGCTCGCCGACTTGACCCGCGAGGTGTCGAGCCACGGCAGGATGAACAGCACGCCGATCGAGGCGAACATGGCGATGACGCCGCCGAGCTTGTCGGGGATGGCCCGCAGGATCGCGTAGAACGGCAGGAAGTACCATTCAGGCACGATGTGCGGAGGCGTCACCAGCGGATCCGCCGGGATGTAGTTGTCGGTGTGGCCGAGATAGTTCGGCATGTAGAACACGAAGGCCGCGAAGAAGATCAGGAACACCGCGATCGCGAAGCCGTCCTTCACCGTGTAGTAGGGATGGAACGGCACCGTGTCCTTCGGCGACTTCACCTCGACGCCCGTCGGGTTGTTGTTGCCCGGCACGTGCAGCGCCCAGATGTGCAGGAACACGACGGCGGCCAGCACGAACGGCAGCAGGTAATGCAGGCTGAAGAACCGGTTCAGGGTCGGGTTGCCGACCGCGAAGCCGCCCCACAGCCACTCGACGATCGTCGGGCCGACCAGCGGGATGGCGCTGAACAGGTTGGTGATGACGGTCGCGCCCCAGAAGCTCATCTGGCCCCACGGCAGCACGTAGCCCATGAAGGCTGTGGCCATCATGATCAGCAGGATCACCACGCCGATCATCCACAGGAGCTCGCGCGGCGCCTTGTAGGAGCCGTAGTAGAGTCCGCGGAAGATGTGGATGTAGACGGCGATGAAGAAGAACGACGCGCCGTTGGCATGCATGTAGCGGATCAGCCAGCCGTAGTTCACGTCGCGCATGATGTGCTCGACGCTGTTGAAGGCCAGGCCCACGTTCGCCGTGTAGTGCATCGCCAGCACGATGCCGGTGACGATCTGGATGGCGAGGAACAGCGTCAGGATCCCACCGAAGGTCCAGAAGTAATTCAGGTTCTTCGGCGTGGGAAAATCCATCGCGTTGACTTGCATGGTGCTGATGATCGGCAACCGCGTGTCGATCCAACGCACCACAGGGTTCTTGTAGTGAACAGTCGAGTGCCCGCTCATGAGATTCTGCTTCAGCCCCCGGTTTGCTTAGCCGACGCGGATCCGCGTGTCGGACACGAATTCATACACCGGAATGTCGAGGTTTCGCGGTGCCGGCCCTTTGCGGATGCGCCCGGCCGTATCGTAGTGCGAGCCGTGGCACGGGCAGAACCACCCGTCGTAGTCGCCCTGCTCGCCCAGCGGGACACAGCCCAGATGGGTGCAGATGCCGACCATCAGCAGCCACTCGGGGCGGGAATCGCCCTGGCCGTGCGCCCGGTTGGCGTCGCTCGCCGGATCGTCGGCCGGCAGGTTGGCGTTGCGAGCCAGGGGATCGGGCAACTCGTCCAACGCGACGGCGTCGGCCTCCTCGATCTCCGTGTCCGTGCGATGCCGGATGAAAACCGGCTTGCCACGCCACATCACCGTGAGGCTCTGCCCCACTTCCACCGAGCTGATGTCGACCTCGATCGACGCCAGTGCCTGGACGCTTGCATCCGGATTCATCTGATCGATGAACGGCCAAACGGCGGCACCGACACCGACTGCGGTGACGGCTCCTGTGGCGATGTAAAGGAAATCCCTGCGCGTGGGCTCTTGCGTGTCCGTATGGGCGTGGGCCACGTCCAATTCCCCGATGTCGTTTTACAGACGAACGTCCATCCTGCCATAACAGCATAGCCTGCCGAAACAGCATAGGAGGACGCGCCCGCCGACCTGGCAGGCGGGCATCCTTTTTGCACTCTTGATCCGCGTTGTCCAGCACACCAAAGGGGTTCGTGGCCAATTGTCGCGAATATTTCTAAGCAGCGAGGCGTGCCGGTGATCCGATTGGCCCTCTATCAGCCCGACATCCCCCAGAACACCGGGACCGTTCTGCGGCTCGGGGCGTGCCTCGGCGCGCCGGTTGATATCATCGAGCCGGCCGGATTTCCCGTGTCGGACCGGGCATTTCGCCGTGCCGGCATGGATTATCTCGACCATGTCGCCCTCACCCGGCACGTTTCGTTCGACACATTCCTGGAAACGCTCCGCGGCGACGGCCGCCGTCTGGTGCTGGCGACCACCAGGGGCGCCGTTCCCTATACCGATTACGCCTTCCAGAGAGCCGACACGGTGTTGCTCGGGCGGGAATCGCAAGGCGTCCCGGACGACGTTCACGCCGCGGCGGACGCGCGCGTGTTCATTCCCATGCGCCCCGGCCTGCGGTCCCTGAACGTCGCCGTCGCCGGAGCGATTCTCCTGAGCGAGGCGCTGCGCCAGACCGGCGGCCTCCCGGCCGCCGGTCCCGCACAGATCAGCCCGACATAGATCAGGAAATCGACGCTAGCGTCTCCGGCTCGATCTCGCCGAGGAACCCGCCGGACTGACGCCGCCACAGGCGGGCGTAGATCCCGTCGCGAGCGACCAGCTCGTCGTGGCTGCCGACTTCGGCGATCCGTCCCGCCTCCATCACCACCAGCCGGTCCATCCGCGCGATCGTCGACAGTCGATGGGCGATGGCGATCACCGTCTTGCCGGCCATCAGGGCTTCCAGATCCTCCTGGATCGCCGCCTCGATTTCCGAATCGAGGGCGGAGGTCGCCTCGTCGAGGATCAGGATCGGCGCGTCCTTCAGGAGCACGCGGGCGATCGCGATCCGCTGGCGCTGACCGCCGGAGAGCTTCACGCCGCGTTCGCCGACATGGGCATCGAGCCCGCGCCGGCCGCTCAGGTCGACCAGGTCCGGAACGAACGCATCGGCATGCGCGCGCCGGAGCGCCGACCAGATCGCGGCGTCGTCCGCGTCCGGCCGCCCGTAGCACACATTGTCGCGCACCGAGCGGTGCAGCAGCGACGTGTCCTGCGTCACCATGCCGATCGCCTCCCGCAGGCTTTCCTGGGTAACGCCGGCGATGTCCTGCCCGTCGATCAGGATGCGGCCGGCTTCCACGTCGTGGAACCGCAGTAGCAGATTGACGAGCGTGGACTTGCCGGCGCCCGACCGTCCCACCAGTCCGACCCGTTCTCCCGGCTTGATATCCAGCGACAGCCGGTCGATGACGCCCTTGTCGCGGCCGTAGTGGAATGCCACCTGCTCGAAGCGGATGGCGCCCCGATCGACACGCAGGCGGTCGGCCTGCGGCCCGTCGACGACCGTGTAGGGCCGGGAGATCGCCTCCATCCCCTCGGCAACGGTCCCGAGGTTCTCGAAGATCTCCGTCATCACCCACATGATCCAGCCGGACATGGCGTTGATGCGCATGACGAGGCCTGCCGCCAGCGCGACGGCGCCGATGGTGATCGCGCTCGCCTGCCACAGCCAAAGCGCCATTCCCAGCGTGCCGGCGATCAGCAGGCCGTTGATCGCCACCAGCGAGAAGTTCATGGCGGTGATCTGCCGCATCATCACGAAGTGCTTGGCGGTGTGGTCGACGATTGCCTCGCGGGCATAGTCGTCCTCCCGCTCGGCGTGGGCGAACAGCTTCACCGTCATCACGTTGGTGTAGCTGTCGACGATGCGCCCGGTCAGCGTCGACCGCGCCTCCGACATGATCGTGGCGTTGTCCTTGACCCGCGGCACGAAAGTCCCGAGCACCAGCACATAGGCAACGATCCACAGTACCAGCGGGATCGTCAGCCGAACGTCGGCATCGGCGAACAGGACCAGCGCGCTGCCGGTGTAGACGACGACGTACCAGATCGCGTCGATCAGGCTGACGACGGCCTGGCGCAGGGCCGGACCGGTCTGGATGATCTTGTTGGCGAGCCGCCCGGCGAAGTCGTTCTGGAAGAACCCCAGGCTCTGGCGCAGCACGTAGCGATGCGTCTGCCAGCGCACGAGATTCATCAGCGGCGGCTCGACGGCCTGATGCACGAGCAGCAGGTGCAGTCCGAACACCAGCGGGCGCACCAGCACCACGACCGCCGCCATCCACAAAAGCGTCGGGCCGTATTCGGCGAACAGGTCTCCCGGCGCCACGGTTTTCAGCAGGTCGATGATGTGCCCGACGAAGGCGAACAGGCTGACCTCGACCAGCGCCACGGCACCGGCCACGACGATCAGGACCGCCAGCGTTTTCCACGCCTGACGGGTGTAGAACCAGATGAACGCGGCAAGCTGGTCGGGCGGACGGTTGTCACGGCCGACGGCAAGAGGATCGATAATGGATTCGAAACGGGCAAACATGATTGGCTCCGGACATTCGGCGGCGTTGGGAAGGGACGCACCGGATGCGGAGCCGGCGGGTCACGGATATGACCCGGGAACTCGGCAAGGGTGCGTCAATGCGATGGTGTGAGGAGGATTCGCATTGTCGGATCCGATTGCTGTTGTGAACGCTCTGTTTGCCGCCCGGCTCGTGCGTCCCGACGCATGCTGGTACACACGTCGGCGAACGGGCGAGCCGTCCTAATACCCCTGCGGAAAACGGATTGCACCCCGCCAAATGCCGATGAACGCATCGCGTGTACACCTGTTGCCGAACGGACACGGATGGCGTAGGGCGACCGACAGATGGCGACCATGACCGAGACGACCGACATGCCGACCGACGATTCGACGCTCGCGAACCGCAAGGACACCGCACGCGCCTGGTTCGAGACCTTGCGCGACCGCATCTGTTCCGCCTTCGAGACGCTGGAGGACGCGCTGCCTTCGGGCATGCCCTACGCCGACCGGCCGCCCGGCCGCTTCGTCCGCACACCGTGGAACCGGTCCGACCACACCGGCGCCGACGGCGGCGGCGGCGTCATGTCGATGATGTCCGGCCGGGTTTTCGAGAAGGTCGGCGTCCATTGCTCGACCGTGCACGGCGAGTTCAGCCCGGAATTCCGCGACCAGATCCCCGGGGCGGCCGAGGACCCGCGTTTCTGGGCGAGCGGGATCTCGCTCATCGCCCACCTGCACAATCCCAACGTGCCCGCCGTGCACATGAACACCCGCTTCGTGGTCACGACCAGGGCGTGGTTCGGCGGCGGCGCCGACCTGACCCCGGTACTCGACCGGCGCCGCACCCAGGACGATCCCGATTCCCGGGACTTCCACGCCGCCATGCGTCAGGCGTGCGAGTCGTCCGGCCGCGACTGGCAGGAATACAAGGACTGGTGCGACCGCTACTTCTGGCTCGCCCATCGCAAGGAACCGCGCGGGATTGGCGGCATCTTCTATGACTATGTCGATACCGGTGACTGGGACGCGGATTTCGCCTTCACGCGCACCGTCGGCGAGGCGTTTCTGGGCGTCTACCCGGACCTCGTGCACCGCAATTTCGCCGAGCCCTGGACCGAGGCCGACCGCGAGGAACAACTCGTTCGCCGCGGCCGCTACGTCGAATTCAACCTGCTCTACGACCGGGGCACGATCTTCGGCCTGAAAACGGGCGGGAATGTCGCTTCGATCCTGTCGTCGATGCCCCCCGTGGTAAAATGGCCCTGAGGCAGGAGACGCCCGGCCGCGAATTTAACGCAACGTCAATCAAAAACTTTCCGCGAATATTAAGCCTTCAACACTACGATTTATTCCCGCAACGCTCGCCTTTTAGTTGGGGGAATGATGCTGATCCGAGACAAACGGGGAGACCTGATGGTACTTCCCGCCTTATGCGGACTGGTGATCGTTCTCTATGTCACTGGATATATAGTCGGCAAATTTATAGACTTGAGAACATTACGGCTGGAAGCGGATACTGTTGTTGAAGCGATCCAGAATTACATCGAGAACCACCTCGGCCCGGACCTCACGTTCAAGTATGCCGATCATCACCCTTCAAACCCGCGCACGATCGCGATTCCCGGCGCCAATACCCTGCATGCCGACCTGCGATCGGTGCTGGTTCTCGCCCCGGACGGCGACATAGCCGTTCCGTCGCCGCCGCAAAGAAAAGCCTTCGACTTCCTGTCGGCGTCCGACCACGGAGCCTTCGAACGGGCCGTCCGATCCGGGACGCTGCAGTATCTGCGCGTCGACCCGGACCGGTCCAAAGCGTTCCGGACCGTGTTCTACGTCCCGGTGATGTCGGTGGGACAGCTGGCCGGGGTGATCCGCATGGATATCGACCAGACGCGCGACGCACGGTTGCTGCAGAGCACGGTGTGGTCGCGCCGGATCGTTTACGTGATCCTGGGCGTACTCGGCCTCTCGATCATGAGTTTCGTGTTCTGGCGCTTCATCAGGGAGCGTCGGTTCGCCGAGGACGAGGCCCGGTTCCTGGCGATGCACGATGTCCTGACCGGTCTTCCGAACCGGGCCCAGTTCAAGCAACGCCTGAACCGGGCGCTCGAAACCGCCAGGCGCGACGGCACCAGCGTCGCGGTGATCTGTATCGACGTCGACAACTTCAAGGATATCAACGACACGCTCGGCCATCCGATCGGCGATCGGATCCTCAAGACGACGGCCGAGCGCATCCTCGCCATGTCCGGCCCCTCCTCCACCGTCGCACGACTGTCGGGAGACGAGTTCGCCGTGCTGATCGAAGGGATCAGCGACACCGCGGCCCTGCGCGGCACCGCGCAGCGCATGCTGCGCAACACGTCGATCGTCAACGAGATCGACGGCCAGGAGCTCGTGTGCTCGATCAGTCTCGGCATCTCCATCGCCCCCGCCGATGGCAACGACGTGGATACGCTCATCAAGAACGCCGACGTCGCCCTGTACCGGGCCAAGTCGGAGGGACGCAACACGATCCGCTTCTTCACCGCCGACATGGACCGGGAGTTCCGCCGCCGTCGGCAGACGGAGGACGAATTGCGGCGCGACCTGGGAACCGACCGGTTCAAGGTCTACTACCAACCGCAGTTCGACCTGAGGACCGGCTCGCTGACCGGTTACGAAGCCCTTGCCCGCTGGACCAGTCCGGCGCTGGGCCCCGTCTCGCCGGAGGTGTTTATTCCCGCCGCCGAAGCGTGCGGCCTGATCGCCCCCCTGTCGGAATGGATTTTGACGAAAGCCTGCCGGGCGGCGACGGAATGGCCGGAGCCCGTGAAGCTGGCGGTCAACCTGTCGGCCGCCCAGTTCCGCACCGGCGATGTCGCCGACATGATCGAACGGGTCCTGCGCTGGACGACGCTGCCGCCGGACCGGCTGGAGATCGAGATCACGGAAACCGCCCTGCTCAGGAACACCGAGACCGCCCGGTCCGCGCTGAACCGGCTGCGCGGCATCGGCGTCTCGATCGCGCTCGACGATTTCGGCACCGGCTACTCGAGCCTGAGCTACCTGTCGCGCTTCCCGATCGACAAGATCAAGATCGATCGCTCCTTCGTCCAGCGATTGACCGCGGACCGGAACACGTCGGCGATCGTCCAGGCGATCGTCGGCCTCGGCAAGGCGCTCGATCTGGAGATCATCGCCGAGGGGGTCGAAACGCACGATCAGGTCGCGCAATTGCGCGCCATCGGCTGTCACCGGGTTCAGGGCTATCTGTTCGGCCGCCCCCGGGAAACCGTCGGCTTCCCGATCCCCGAGGTCGTCCGCCGGCTGCAGGACCTGGACCGGGCGTCCGCCTAGTCTTCCCGCCCCTTCGCCGCCCGCGCCAGCAACGCATCGCGGTCGAGCGCGAAATCGTCGGCGATCCAGTCGGCCTCGAGCCGGGACAGGAGCCGTCCGATCGCCGGCCCGCTCGGCAGGCCCAGGCGCATCAGGTCGGCGCCCTTGATCGGGAACTGCGGGACTGTCCACCGCTCCGGCAGCGCCATCAGGCTTCGCCAACCGGCATCGTCCACCGCCGCTCCGGAGCGCGCGAACGCCAGCGCGACGCGGTCGCGATAGGCCTCGACGCCGAGCCGGTAGAGCAGCGCCCGGCGCGCCGGCTCCGGCAGAGCGGGCGAAACATGCCACCATCCATCCGCCGCCTGGCCGAGCCGGCGCCGTTCGGCGTTCGACAGGCGCAACCGGTCGGCCAAACGCTCGGCATCCTCGGGAACGGCCACCGCGAGTGCGGCGAGCCTGCGGACCGAATCTGGGTGTTCGCCTGCCGGGATCTCACCTGCCGCGGCCTCGTTGGCCACCGCGCGAACGAACGCGGGGACATGGGAAACCGTGCCGGTGACGATGCCGAGGATTCCGCACTCGGCCATGATCGCGGCCGTCGCCGGCGCCCCGGGGGCGATCAGCAGCCGGAACAGTTCCTGGCGCAGCCGTTCGCCCGACAGGCCGAGCAGGCCGCGCCGCTCGCGGATGGCCGCCGTCAGCCCGTCCGGATCGGGCGGGCCGTCGGCGAACTGGGCGTGGAACCGAAAGAACCGCAGGATACGCAGGAAATCCTCGCGGATGCGCGCGGTCGCCCCCCCGATGAAGCGCACCCGGCGCGCCATGATGTCGGCGTAGCCGCCGACCGGGTCATAAAGCCGGCCGTCGCGGCCGACATAGAGCGCGTTGATGGTGAAATCGCGCCGGTGCGCGTCCTCGTCCCAGTCCGCCCCGAAAGCGACCGTGGCGTGGCGGCCATGCGTCTCGACGTCGTGGCGCAGCGTCGTCACCTCGAACGGGCGCCCGTCGGCGATCACCGTGACCGTCCCGTGCGCCACGCCCGTGGGCACCGCCTTGAGGCCGCCGGCCTCGGCCATCGCCGTGATCTCGTCCGTCGACGCCGTCGTGGCGCAGTCGACATCGCCGTGCGGCCGGCCCAGCAGCGCGTCGCGCACGGCGCCGCCGACGATCCGTGTTTCGACATCGCCCCGGTTCAGCGCCGCCAGCACCGTCGACAGCGGCGGCGCCTCGACCCACGCCCCGTCGGGCAGGAATTCCGGCGCGGCGGTCAATCCAGGTGTCCCGGCTCGATCTTTCCGTCGCGCATCTGCGCCGGCGTGTAGGTGGCGTCGGTCGGCGCACCGGAGAACGTCGCCGTCAGGATGAATCCCGCAATCATCAGCAACAGCCCGCCGATCGTCAGCCAGTACATCGGACTGTTGATCCAGGATTCGCGCTTGGTCGGATCGATCCGCGAGAAATACAGATAGAACGCGTAGCCGATGAACGGCAGCAGCAGCAGGAGCAGTTCGAGGGCAATGACGCGGAACATCAGCGATAGATCCGATTGTAAAGGTTGCGAATAATGCCCGCCGTCGCGCCCCAGATGTAATTGTCGCGATAGGGCATGGCGTAGAAATGCCGCTCCAGCCCCTTGAAGACCCGGCTGTCGCGTTTGTGGTTGTCGGGCGTCATCAGGAAGGCGAGCGGCACCTCGAACACGTCCGCCACCTCGTTCTCGTCGATCCTGAGCCGGTATCCCGGCGCGACCGTGGCGACGACGGGAACGATGCGAAAGCCGGTTCCGGTCTGGTACAGATCGAGATAGCCGAGCGGATCGATCTTCTCGGCGGGAATCCCGATTTCCTCCTCGGTTTCGCGTAGCGCCGCCGCCAGCGGCGTCGCGTCGGTGCCCTCGATCTTGCCGCCGGGAAAGGCCACCTGCCCGGCATGCGCGGCCAGATGCTCGGTGCGCCGGGTCAGGAGCACGGTCGCACCGGATTCGTGCCCGATGACGGGCACCAGAACGGCCGCGCGCCGGGGCGGACCGTCGTGGAACGACGTCATCGGTTGCCCGGCATTGAGATCGTGATCGCCGACATCCGGGGGCAGGTCCGCATTCAGGTCGCCCGCCGGCGGCGCTTTCAGCAGCCTGTGCCGCGCAAGCCCCCTGAACGCGTCGGGGGCGAACAGCGCCGGCGCCGAATGGACATGCGCCTCGGCGATATCGTCGTCGACGTCGCTCATTTCAAACCGACTAACGAATCGGCGGGCGCCATGGGAAAGAAGGTTCCCTGGCTCCAGACGCCGAACATGACAGTTCCATCCACAGTCTGCTCCTCGCCCAGGGCAACCAGGTCGTAGAAGACCGAGCGTACCACCAAAGCCTCCAGCCGGCCGCGTACCAGCACATAGGGCTTGAGGCCGCCGGACCCCGCCTCGGTCTCGAACCGCAACGGGTGGTCGCCGTCGACCCCGACGAAATCGTCGACATTGGTGCGAAACCCGATGCGTTGATCCCGCCCCGCGCCCTCCACCGCCATCTCGACGGCCAGGAAGGGTGCATCATCGACGCTGATGCCGATCTTTTCCACCGGGGTAACAAGGTAGGTGCGCCCGTCCGCGTCCTTGCGCAGGACCGAAGAAAACAGACGGACCAGGGGCTTACGCCCGATCGGCGAGCCCAGGTAGTACCAGGTGCCGTCCGCCGCGATGCGGATGTCGAGATCACCGCAGAAATCCGGCTCCCATCTCTCGACAGGCGGGATCCCCTTGCCCCCGGCCTCGCGCGCGATCCGTTCCAGACCGGCGAGGCCGCCGCCGGCGGATGGGTCCGTAAACTCGGCAGATCGTTTCGGGGAGGTCATAGTTCCGCCCATCTCGCCGGGCCTGATCGAACCGGAAGGCGGCCCGAACATCTGATAGGGTAGCGGCCGAAGGCGACCGCCCTGTCTCGGCAATTCACGCTGCTGTGAGCAAGCTCCACTTCCCGCACGCCTCCGTTGGATCATATAGTCAAAGCTATGAGCGCGATCAATCAGACCTCCCAGACCGACACCCGGACCACGGACGACATCGTCGCCTCGGCCGATGCGACCGCCGCCCGCCTGAAAGCGGTGCGCGACGCCATCGGCACGGTAATCTTCGGACAGGAAGACGTGGTCGAAAAGTCCCTTGTCACGGTTCTGGCCGGAGGCCACGCCCTTCTGGTCGGGGTCCCGGGTCTCGCCAAGACGAAGCTCGTCGATACGATGGGCGTCGTCCTGGGCCTCGACGCCCGCCGCATCCAGTTCACGCCGGACCTGATGCCCTCCGACATTCTCGGCGCCGAAGTGCTCGAGGAAGCGCCGGGCGGCGGCAGGTCCTTCCGCTTCATCCGCGGCCCGATCTTCTCGCAGCTCCTGATGGCCGACGAGATCAACCGCGCCAGCCCGCGCACGCAGTCCGCCCTGCTGCAGGCGATGCAGGAACACCACGTCACCGTCGCCGGCGTGCGCCACGACATGCCGCGCCCCTTCCACGTGCTCGCCACCCAGAACCCGCTCGAGCAGGAAGGCACCTATCCGTTGCCGGAAGCCCAGCTCGACCGCTTCCTGATGCAGGTCGACGTCGGCTATCCGGACATCGAGTCGGAACGGCGCATGCTGTTCGAGACGACCGGCGACTCGGACGCCGCCGTCCAGCGCGTCATGGATGCCGACGAACTGATGGCCGCCCAGCGGCTCGTCCGCCGCATGCCGGTCGGCGAGTCGGTCGTCGAGGCGATCCTCTCCCTCGTCCGCGCCGCCCGCCCCGGCGAAGGCGATGCCGAGGTCGACGCCCGCATCGCCTGGGGCCCCGGCCCGCGCGCCAGTCAGGCCCTCATGCTGACGGTGCGCGCCCGCGCCCTGGTGCAGGGCCGCCTGGCGCCGTCGATCGACGATGTGGTGGCGCTGGCCAGACCGGTGCTGCAGCACCGCATGGCGATCACCTTCGCCGCCCGCGCGGACGGGGTCGACGTCGGCTCCGTCATTGACCGTTTCATCGAGCAACTCGGGTAATCCGCCTTGGCCGTCGCCCGGCCCGAACTGGACCTGACGCCCCCCGCCCCGACCGATCTCGGCCGGGAGGCCGCGGCGCTGTCCGCGCGCATGCCCGAACTGCTGCTGCAGGCCCGCTTCGTCTCCAACACGGTCGCCCACGGCATCCACGGCCGCCGTCGCGCCGGGCCAGGCGAGACGTTCTGGCAGTTCCGGCATTTCCAGTCCGGTGAGCCGGCCAAGCGCGTCGACTGGCGCCGCTCGGCCCGCGACGACCATCTCTATGTCCGCGAGAAGGAGTGGGAAGCCGCGCACACGGTGTGGATCTGGCTCGACCGCTCACCGTCCATGTATTTCGGCTCGTCGCTGGGCCAGTGCCGCAAGATCGACCGCGCGGTGGTGATGGCGCTGGCGCTGATCGATCTGCTGATCCGCGGCGGCGAGCGCGTCGGTCTCGTCGGCCTGCTGCGCCCGACGGCGCAGCGCCATGCCGTCGAGCGCGCCGCCGTCGCCATCGCGCGCGAGCCGCTGACCGACGACGCCATGCCAACGGACGCGCCCTACGGCCCCTTCTCCGAGCTGATCGCCATCGGCGACTTCCTCGAGCCGCTCGGCGACATCGAGTCGGCGCTGGCCGCCATCGCCGGGCGCAAGGTGCACGGCCATCTGGCGCAGATCCTCGATCCGGTCGAGGAGGCCTTCCCGTTCACCGGCCGCACCGAGTTCCACGATCCCACGCTGGGCTTGCGCTACGTCGCCGGGCGCGCGGAGACGGTGCGTGAGGCCTATCGCGCCCGCATGGCCCAGCGTCGGGACCGGCTGAAGGCCGTCGCCGGGCGCATCGGCTGGAGCCAGCTCGTGCACCACACCGACCGTCCGGCGCAGGAGCCTGTGCTGGCCCTGCACGCCCGCCTGTCCGGCGGCAACGATCCGCGCACCTTCGCCCGCGGCGTCGCCACGGGAACGGGCGCATGATCGCCGGCCTGCCCATCGCCTTCGCGCAGCCGTGGCTTCTGGCCGCGCTGGTGCTGCTGCCGGCGATCTGGTGGCTGTTGCGGTTCACGCCGCCGCGCCCGCTCCGCGTCGCCTTCCCGCCGACGCGCATCCTGCTAGAGATCGACCAGCGCGAAGAGACGCGGTCGAAGAGCCCGTGGTGGCTGGTTCTGCTCAGGATGCTGCTCGCCGCGCTGGTGATCATCGCCATGGCCCGGCCCATCCTCAATCCGCAGGCGGTGACGGCCGGCGGCGACGGCACGATCCTGGTCGTCGTCGACAACGGCTGGGGCGCGGCGCCGAACTGGCAACGCGTATCCGCGACCGCCGACGAGATCCTCGCCGAGGCCGGACGCGCCGGGCGCCCGGCCATGCTCGCCGCCACGGCGACGGACACCGTTCTCGGCGAACCGGGCGACGCCGCCGCCGCGCGCGAGAAGCTCGCGGGCCTCTCCGTCGCCCCGCACGAACCCGACCGCGCCGCGCTCGCCCCCCTGGTCGCCGATGCCGTCACCCGCTACGGCATCGGCGAGATCGTCTGGCTGTCCGACGGCATCGCCTATGCCGACGGCGCCGATTTCGCCGCGGCCCTGGAAAGCGCGGGCGCCGAAACGGTCGAGGTGGCGACGCCCGCCGCCGGCGACCTGCCGCTGGCGCTGTCCCCCGCCCTCAACGAGACCGGTGGCCTGCATGTCGGCATCCTGCGCGCCGCGACGCAAAGCGGATCGGCCGGCACCATCCGCGCCCGCGACCTCAAGGGGCGCGTGATCGCCGAGACCCCCTACGCCTTCGAGGGCGACGCGGCGCGCGCCGAGGCGATCGTCGACCTGCCCGTCGAGCTTCGCAACGACATCGCCCGGCTCGAGATCGGCGAGGAGGAGACCGCCGGCGGCGTCCAGCTCCTCGACGACCGCTGGCGCCGCCGCGTGATCGGGCTGGTCTCCGGCGAGACGCGGGAGCGGGCGCAGCCGCTCCTGTCGCCTCTCTACTACATCACGCGGGCGCTCACCCCCTTCGCCGACCTGCGCGAAAGTCCCGACCCGAACCTCGCCGTCGCCATCGAGCAGCTTCTCGACCAGCGCGTGTCCGCGCTGGTGCTTGCCGATATCGGCACGCTGGTCGGCGACACCCAGGACGAGCTGAGCCAGTGGGTCGACAATGGCGGCGTGCTGGTGCGCTTCGCCGGCCCGCGCCTTGCCGGCGCCGAGGACGACACCTTCGTGCCGGTGGAATTGCGCAGCGGCGACCGCTCGCTCGGCGGGACCCTGTCCTGGAGCGAGCCGCAGCCGCTCGCCGAATTTTCCGAAGACACCCCCTTCGCCGGCCTCGAGGTACCGCCCGACGTCCGCGTCACCCGCCAGGTGCTTGCCGAGCCGTCGATCGACCTCGTCGAGAAGACATGGGCCAGCCTCGCCGACGGCACCCCGCTGGTGACCGCCGCCCGGCGCGGCGACGGCTGGATCGTGTTGTTCCACGTCACCGCCGACGCGGCCTGGTCAAACCTGCCGCTTTCGGGCGTCTTCGTGGAGATGCTGCGCCGGATCGTCGATCTGTCAGGCGCGCCCGAGGACGCCTCGGCCGCGGCCCGCGGCGTCCCCGGCGGCATCCTGCGGCCGCTGCGTTCGCTCGACGCCACCGGCGTCCTCGGCAGCCCGCCGCCGCGCGCCGAGCCCGTCGCCACCGCCGATTTCGCCACGACGAGGCCGAGCGCGATACACCCGCCCGGCCTCTACGGCGAGCCCGACGCGTTCCGCGCCCTCAATGTGATCGATGCAGCCACCACCTTCGCCGCGCTCGATGCCGGCGGCCTGACCGTCGAGACCTACCCGGCCTCGGAGCCGCGCTCGATCGGTCCCTGGCTTCTGGTCGCCGCCGTCATCCTGCTGATCGCCGACGGCATCGCCGTCCTGCTGCTGAGCGGACGCCGGCTGCGGGTCGGATCCATGCGCGGCGCGGCCACGGGCGCGATGCTGGCCTTCGCCATCATGGCGCCGCACGCCGATCCGGCCGCCGCGCAATCGTCCGGAGACGGACTGAACGACGCCGACAGGCTCGCCCTCGAGGCGACGCTGAGAACGCATCTCGCCTATGTGCGGACCGGCAATCGCGAGATCGACGAGACCAGCCGCGCCGGCCTCGAGGGGCTGTCCCGTGTCCTCGCCGACCGCACCGCGCTGGAACCCGCCCCGCCGATCGGCGTCGACATCGCCGGCGACGAACTCGCCTTCTTCCCGCTGCTCTACTGGCCGATCGATCCGCAGGCCGAGCCGCCCGCACCCAACGTGCTCGCCAAGATCGACGCCTACATGAAGCAGGGCGGCACCATCCTGTTCGACACCCGCGACCAGCTCGAGGCCCGGCCCGGCCTCGACGGCGCCGTCGCCGGCCCCGGCATGCTGCGGCTGCGCACCCTGCTGCGCGGGCTCGACATCCCCGAACTGGAGCCGGTTCCCGGCGATCACGTGCTGACCAAGGCGTTCTATCTGCTGCAGGATTTCCCCGGCCGCTGGGACGGCGGCCCGCTGTGGGTGGAGGCGGCCCTGCGCGACCCGAACGAGGCCGCGCGGCCCGCCCGCAACGCCGACGGCGTCTCGGCGATCATCATCACCTCCAACGATCTGGCCGGGGCGTGGGCGGTCGGCGACGACAACCGTCCGCTCTATCCCGTCGCGCCCGGCGGCGACCTGCAGCGCGAGATGGCCTATCGCTCCGGCGTCAACATCGTCATGTACACCCTGACCGGCAACTACAAGGCCGACCAGGTGCACGTGCCGGCGCTTCTCGAACGGCTGGGGCAGTAGGCGATGACCTGGAGCGTCGACTTCGCCCCCCTCGTCGACTGGCGGCTGATCGCGGTGCTGGCCGTCGGCGTCGCGGCCGTCTCGTTGCTCGGCCTGGTCCAGCGCGTGCCCGGCGCCTGGCTGCGCGCGCTCGCCGCGACCCTGTTCATCCTGGCGCTGCTGGATCCCTCGCTGAAGGAAGAGGACCGCGAGGTCCTGCCCGGCGTCGTCGCGGTCGTCGTCGACCGCAGCGCCAGCCAGACGCTCGCCGAGCGCACGGCCGAGACCGACGCGGCGCGCGCCGAGCTGGAGGCGCGGATCGGCCGGCTGCGCGGACTGGAGGCACGCTGGATCGACGTCACCTCGACCGGCGCCGACGGCACCGAGCTGTTCACCGCGCTCGAACGCGGCCTCGCCGACGTGCCCTCCGACCGCATCGCCGGCGCCGTGCTGGTCACCGACGGTCAGGTCCACGACGTGCCAGAGCGCGCCGAGCAGCTCGGCTTCAACGCGCCGCTGCACGTCCTGCTGTCCGGCAACGACCGCGAGCGCGACCGCCGCCTCGTCGTGCATTCCTCGCCGCGGTTCGGCATCGTCGGCCAGGAGCAGCAGATTACCTTCCGCGTGGAGGATCTCGGCCCGCGCGAAGACACCGGGCCGGTCGCGCCGCGCGCCCGCGTCACCATCTCCCGCGACGGCGAGCCAATCACCGGCATGAACGTGACGCTTGGCGACAACGTCACCGTACCCGTCGAGATCGCCCATGGCGGCCGCAACATCATCGAGATCGAGGCCGAGGAAGCCCCCGGCGAGCTCACCACGCTCAACAACCGGGCGGTGATCACCGTCGAGGGCATCCGCGACAATCTCAGGGTGCTGCTGGTCTCCGGCGAGCCGCATGCGGGCGAGCGCACCTGGCGCAACATCCTGAAGTCGGACGCCGCGGTCGACCTCGTCCACTTCACCATCCTGCGGCCGCCGGAGAAGCAGGACGGCACGCCGATCTCGCAACTGTCGCTGATCGCCTTCCCGACGCGCGAACTGTTCTCGGTCAAGATCGACGAGTTCGACCTCATCATCTTCGACCGCTACCAGAGCCGCGGCGTGCTGCCGGTGCTCTACTACGACAACATCGCGCGCTACGTCGAAGACGGCGGCGCCGTCCTGGTCGCCGCCGGCCCGGAATACGCCGACAACGGCAGCATCTACCGCACCCCGCTCGCGCCCGTCCTGCCGGCCGCGCCGACGGGGACCGTCACCGAGACGCCCTATCGCGCCGACCTGTCGGACGCCGGCCGCCGCCATCCGATCACCCGCGATCTCCTGGAGGGCGCCGAGGCGCCGGACTGGAGCCGCTGGTTCCGGCTGATCGATTCCGACGTCTCGCGCGGCGCCACGCTGATGACCGGCCCCGACGACAAGCCGCTGCTCGTCGTCGAGCGCGAGGGCGAGGGCCGCGTCGCGCTGATGCTGTCCGACCACGCCTGGCTGTGGGCGCGCGGCTTCGAGGGCGGCGGTCCCTATGTTCCGCTGCTGCGCCGCCTCGCCCACTGGCTGATGAAGGAAAACGATCTCGAGGAAGAGGCGCTGATCGCCCAGGGCCGCGGCGACGAACTGGTCATCGAGCGCCGCACCATGGCCGACACCGCCGAGCCCGCCCGCGTCGAGACCCCGGCCGGCGACGTCGTCGAACTCACGCTCGAGGAGATCGAGCCGGGCCTGTGGCGCGGCAAGACGCCGGTCGCCGACCTCGGCATCTACCGCGTCAGCCAGGGCGACCTGCGTACGCTCGCCAATGTCGGGCCCGACAATCCGCGCGAGTTCACCGACGTCCTCTCGACCGAACGGGCCCTTGCCCCGATCGCCGAGGCAACCGGCGGCGGCATGTTCCGCGTCGCCGATGCGGACCGGCTGTCCGTGCCGCGCGTGCTGCCCATGCGCACGGCCACGCGCATGCACGGCAGCGACTGGCTAGGTCTCAAGACCACCGACGCCTCCATCCTGCGCGGCGTCCGGGCGCTGCCGCTACTTGCCGGGCTGCTCGGCCTCGTCCTACTGCTGGCCACCCTCACCGCCGCCTGGTACCGCGAGGGCCGGTGACGGGTCCGGGAACGCGCGGCTTCAGCGACGAGGCGCCGGCCGCGCCATACCGCTGACCGCGTCGAGCGATCCCTCGACGAGTTCGCACGCCAACAGCCTGTTCGGGTCCACCGGCCCCGGCAGCCTCACCCGGCCGGGCGGGATCGGCTTGAAGCCCGCCCGCGCGTAGTAGGGCGCATCGCCGACCAGCACGACCAGCCGATGGCCGAGCTGCCTGGCGGCATGTAGCGCACGGTTCATCAGCGTCAGCCCGTAGCCCTGGTTCTTGTGGTCGGGATGGACCACCAGCGGTCCGAGGAACAGCGCCTCGGCGCCGCCGATGGTGATCGGCGACAGCCGGACCGCGCCGATCGGCCGCCCCTTCAGCGTCGCGACGAAGCTCAGCTCGGGTATCGGCACCGTTCCCTCGCGCAACCGATAGGCGGTCTTGGCGAAACGGCCGGGCCCGAACGCCTCGTCGAGCAGGCCCTCGACGATTTCGAGGTGGGAAAGGTCTTCGTACTGGATTTCGGCGATCGGTTTGGTCAGGGCGGTCATGTCAGGGGTCCCGAGAGCGTCTTGTCGGGCGCCCCGGGGACCGCGAGCCGGTTCCAGTGGGTCTGTCGGGATTGGCCGACGCTCTTACAGGCGGCGGCGCGGGCGACGGGGCGCAACGGCGGTGCACGCGCTTTCGCGCGTTCCAACTCGTCGTCGCTCTACGATCCGCAACATGGGGCGGTGTCTCTCCCGTCGAAGGTCGGCCCTGATATCACGCAAGGCCGCGCCGGTCCAGCGCGGCCTTGCGGTCGTTTCGGGCCTCAGTCCCCGAGGCCGCCCATGTGTCTCTGGGAATACAGCTGCACGCCCACCTTCTCGATCAGGTCGAGCTGGGTTTCGAGGAAGTCGATATGCCCCTCCTCGTCGGTGGCCAGCTCCTCGAACAGGTTCTTCGACACCCGGTCATTGACGGAGTCGCAGTACTTGGCCGCTTCCAGATAGAGCGTGCGCGCCTCGTATTCCCCGGCCAGGTCGACCTCGAGGATTTCCTGGACGTTTTCGCCGATGCGCAGCGGGTTCAGCTCCTGCAAGTTCGGAAAGCCCTCGAGAAAGATGATCCGCGCGATGAACTTGTCGGCATGGCCCATCTCCTCGATCGATTCCTCGCGCCATTTCTTGGCGAGGTCGAGAAAGCCCCAGTCCTCCAGCAGCCGGTAGTGCAGCCAGTACTGGCTGACCGCCGTCAGCTCGGACCGCAGGCCCTTGTTGAGGTATTCGATGACTTTCGCGTCGCCTTTCATGACAAAACTCCTCCTTCTGCCGCAGCGTACCGGTGACTTGGGGAAAATTTCGACCATCGCCGGAAGAACCGCCTTCCGGCCTGATCGCGATCGGACATCAGCGATGCCGTCAAGCTAGCGCATTTTTCGCGATTTTGGATAGGAACAGGGAGACGGTGCGGCAATCGGCGCCGAAACGAGGCTCAGACGCGAACGGGACCGTCGGTATATGCCTCCTCGGCCAACTCGAACGCGTCGAGCCGGCCGCCCGCCGCGCCATCGCCCGCCTCCTCGGCCCGCAGCGGGCACACGGCGTTGCATTGCGTCACGCAGCCGCTGTGCACAGCCGGCAGGGCCGCGTCCATGATCTCGCGGATCGTGCGCGCACAGCGCCCGCATTGCGGGCTGCACCCCAGGCACCGGTACACCTGGGCCGGCGTAAAGGGACAGTCCGGCCCCGGCGACAGGCACGCGCGTATCTCGCGATCCGACAGGGCATTGCAGGAACAGACGATCACCGCTGGCCTCAGTTTTGAATCGTTCCAGATTAGTTACAGGCGCAACCAACCCTCGATAAGATTATCGACTTTGAAAGTCAAGTTATAAACCTGTGACAGGAGGCCGGGCCGGATCTAGCCCGCCATTGCCCGCACGACCGGGCCGGCGGCGCCGAGATCGTCCCAGTAGGGCGGGTCGCCGAAGCAGGTGGCCAGATGGTCGACGAAGGCGCGCACCTTCGCCGACAGATGCCGGCCGGGCGGATAGAGCGCGTAGGCGCCGAGCTGCCACCATTCGATGTCGGTCAGGATCGGCACCAGGCGCCCCTCGCGGATCGACTGATAGACCAGGAATGTCGGCTGCGAGATGATGCCGAGCCCCGCCTCCGCCGCGGCCTGCAGCATGTTGCCGTTGTTGGAGACGAGCCGCGCCTTCGGATTGACGACGCGCTCGCGGCCGTGTTCGTCGATCCAGCTGAACACCCGCCGTTCCGGCACGTTCGAATAGCGCAGATAGGTGTGCGCCATCAGGTCTTCCGGGCGTTCGGGCATGCCGTGCCGGGCGAGGTAGTCGGGGCTTGCGCAGACGACGTTGCGCACCGGCGCCAGGCGCCGCGCGATCAGGCTCGAATCCTCGAGCCGGCCGATACGGACCGCCAGGTCGAACCCCTCGTTGACGAGGTCGACGCGCCGGTCGTTCAGGTCGAGGTCGATCCACAGTTCCGGATGATTGTTCAGGAAACCGGTCACCGCCGGCGTCAGGTGCATCACGCCGAAGGACTGCGGCGCGGCGATCTTGAGCCGGCCCGACAGCGCCCCGTGCAGCGCGGCGGCGTTCTGGTCGGCATCCTCGAGATCGGCGAGGATCTGGACCGCCCGCTCGTAATAGGTCTTGCCGGTATCGGTAAGGCTCAGCTGCCGTGTCGTGCGGTTGACGAGCCGCACGCCGAGGCGCTCCTCGAGCTCCTTCAGGCGGCGGCTCACCGCCGATTTGGCAACCCCCAGTCGCTCGGCCGCCGCTCCGATCCCCCCGGATTCGGCAACCTGGACGAAGGTTTCGATCTCCGCCATCCGGTCCATTGTTCAGCCTTCGGCAACAATATCATCGATCACTACGGCCTTTTCGACTCGCTATCAACCGCTACGTAAGTCCCAGAAGGACGGGCCAACCGATGGGCCGCACGATGGGCCGATCGCGGCCCCACACGAGCAAGGAGACGAGACTTTGGGACGACTGGTCGAGGGAATATGGCGCAGCGACGAGCCGAGGCCGGGGTCTTCGGACGGCCAGTTCCGCCGCCCCGAAACGCAATTCCGCAACTGGATCACGCCGGACGGCGCGCCCGGTCCGACGGGAGATGGCGGCTTTCCCGCGGAACCCGGCCGCTACCACCTCTATGTCTCGATGGCCTGTCCGTGGGCGCACAGAACGCTCGTGGTCCGCGTGCTGAAGGGGCTGGAGGCCCACATCGGCGTATCCGGCGTCGCGCCGACGATGGCCGACGAAGGCTGGGAATTCAGCGACGCCTTTCCCGATCCGCTCTACGGCCAGCGGCGCCTTTCCGCGATCTACCTGCAGGCCGACGCGCGCTACACCGGCCGCGTCACGGTCCCGGTGCTGTGGGACAAGCAGCGCGAGACCATCGTCTCGAACGAATCCGCCGACATCATCCGGATGCTCAATTCGGCCTTCGACGCAGTCGGCGGCAACCCGCACGTCGACCTCTACCCCGCGCCGCTTCGCGCCGAAATCGACCGGATCAACGCGACCGTCTACGAGACCGTGAACAACGGCGTCTACCGGGCCGGCTTCGCCACCACCCAGGCGGCCTACGACGAGGCCGTGACGAGGCTGTTCACCAGCCTCGACGCGCTGGAAAAGTGCCTGTCCAGCTGGCGCTACCTGACCGGAGACAGCCTCACCGAGGCCGATTGGCGGCTGTTCACGACATTGGTACGGTTCGATCCGGCCTATTTCGGCCATTTCAAGTGCAACATCCGCCGCATCGTCGACTATCCCAACCTGTTCGGCTATCTGCGCGACCTCTATCAGGTGCACGGGATCGCCGAGACGGTCGACGTCGATCACATCAAGCGCCACTACTACACCAGCCATCGCTCGATTAACCCGACAGGCATCATTCCCGCCGGCCCGCTGATCGACATGACCGCACCGCACGACCGGGCACGGCTGAAGGCGGCCTGAACCCTACCAGCGCGTGTCCGGCAGGGCGCCGTCGAACACCTCGGCGAGCCTGCGCCGCGTCGCCGGCGTGGTGCCCTCCGGCAGATCGTCCAGGGCGAAGAAGCCGGCTTCGACGATTTCCATGGTGGGACGGAACGCGCCGTCCTGCCGCCAGGCCCCGGCGACGAACAGGACCACGTGATCGCCGCGATGGTCGGCCTCGTTGGAATAGACGCCGAACAGCCGCGGCTGTTCCTCAAGGACGATATTGCCCTCGTCGCGCAACTCATGGGTCAAGGTGTCGAGCACCGTTTCGCCGCGCTCGACGCCGCCACCCGGCAGATACCAGCCCGGCAGGTAGGAATGGCGCACAAGGAACACCTTGCCGTCGCGCGCGACGACGGCCCTGACGCCGAGCGTCATGCCGCGATTCAACAGCCACCAGGGCCGCAGGAGTAGTTTCAGCAGTCGTCGCATCGTCCCGACACGTTTCCGGGCGTCCGCGCCGTCCGCCCCCCGGATAGTCCGTTGACTGGATACCCTGTTAAGCGGACATGCGCGCCACGCAAAGCAGACCTGCTCTTGTGGCCCTTGGAATATTGCAGTGCAACATCTATCTCCACCGCAAGCAAGGCACCCTGTTCGGCGCCTTCACTTTACCAAATGGAGCAGATCATGTTTTGGCGCCTCTTCAGCCGCCGGGCTTATCATTGGCATCCTGCGGTCGACATGCGCGACGGGCGCATCGCCGCGACGCTGATGACGTTCTCGTCCAACTGACGACCCGTCTGGCCAATATCGCCCGCGAACGGTAGAACCGCGGGCGATGTTCAGGCTGGCCCATCTTTCCGACCCGCACGTACCGCCCGAGACCGCACCGCTCCGCCGCGAGCTGGTGTCGAAGCGCGCGCTCGGCTGGATCAACTGGCGGCGGAGCCGTCACCGGATCCACCGCCGCGACGTTCTCGACGCGCTGACCGGCGATCTCGAGCACCAGTCGCCCGACCACATCGCGGTGACGGGCGATCTGGCGATCGTCTCGACCGCGTCGGAGTGGCAGAGTTGCCGGCTCTGGCTGCAAAGCCTCGGCCCGCCCGACCACGTCTCGCTGGTTCCCGGCAATCACGACGCCTACACCCGCCGCGCCATTCCCGGCACGGCGCTGGCCTGGCGCGAATACATGGCGGGCGATCCCGATACCGCCGCGCATTCCGGCTTCCCCTATCTGCGCCGGCGCGGCCCCCTGGCCATCATCGGCTGTTCGTCGGCCGTGGTCTCGGCCCCCTTCATGGCGACCGGCCGCATCGGCCGCGACCAGATCGCGCGCCTGAAGCCCTTGTTGCGGGACCTCGCCCACGAAGGCCTGTTCCGCGTCGTGCTGGTTCACCACACCCCGATCCGCACCCATGGCGACCGCTACCGGCGGATGACCGACGCCCGCGCCTTCCGCGCGCTGCTGGGCGACTGCGGCGCCGAGCTGGTGCTGCACGGCCACGAACACCGCGCGAGCCTGCACTGGATCGCCGGACCGCGCCAGCCGGTGCCGGTCGTCGGCGTGCCCTCCGCCTCGGCGCTCGAGCACGGCAGCAAGCCGGGCGCGCAGTACAATCTCTACGAGGTCTCGGGGAACGCCGGCGCCTGGACCTGCCGCTTGCGCACGCGCGGCTTTATTGGCGGCGAACTGCAGGAATTGCAGGAAACGACCCTGTTCGAAAACGGCCAATCCACCGCGCCGGGCGGCGATTTTCGCGCGATCTAAGGCGCGGTGAGCAGCAATCCGGCCAGGAACAGACCGGCCGCACCGGCGAACGCGCCGACGAGAAACGTGAAGATCACGGTTCCCCAGACCGCACCTGAGCGACGCGACGGCTCGTCCGGCCCGGCGGGCGTCTCCGTCTCGCCCAGCCGCACGACGGTCTTGCCGTCGGCATCGCTTTCCAGCGCCCGCTCGCGCTCGAGCAGCCGATGCGCCACGTAGTCGGTCACGCGCCCGGCCATCTCGTCGAGTTTGGTCGTCTCCAGGATCACCTGGCGACCGTGACGGGTATCCTTCAGGAACCGGTAGGTGCGCTTGTCGCGGCCCATCATCACGTGGCCGAGCACGTCGACCCACAGTCTGGGCGGCGTCGAGGGAACGAGGGAGCATTCGAGCAAGTCGGTATCCTCGGGGATCTCGTCGAACACCTCGCTCAGCGCGTCCTGCAGTAGTTCCAGCCGGGCGAGCTCGGCCTCGCGCAAGTCGACGATGACGTCGGACCGCTCGGCCTCCTGCTGGCGCGCACGGCTGAGTGCTTCTCGCAGCCGGCTCTCGCGCTTGTGCGGTTCCGGCACCTCTTCGATGATCATTTTTTCCGACATTCGTGTGTCCGATTCCGGTCGGGATACTGGCTTGTTAACGAACAGTTTACCACGATCCGCCACGGAAAAGAGGCTTCTTTTCCGGCATTGGCTGCCGGTTCAGACGTTTTTTCGGCTCATCACGCGATTAACGAGTTCGCGCACGTCGTCGGGCATGAACGGCTTTTCGATATAGGGACTATCCGTGGTCGCCAGAAATTCGCTGACGCGGCGGCTCAACGTATCGCCGGTGATGAACGCCAGGCTGCGGGCCTGCGCGGGATTGGTGTCCTTCAGTATGTCGTAGAACGAGACGCCGTCGAGTTCCGGCATCCGCATGTCGCTCAGCACCACGTCGTAATGGCGATGCTTCAGCCTTTCGAGGGCGCCGCGGGCCGATTGCTCGACATCCACCGTATGTCCGTCCATTTCCAGGCAGTCGGCGATGAGCGAGCCGACATCCGCCTCGTCGTCGATGACCAGGATCCGCAGCCCGGCGCCCGACTGCTCGGGGTGGGGCGCCTCGTCTTCCGCCGTCCTGCTCCGCGCGCCGTCGCGCGACAGCCGGATCGTGAAGGTCGCGCCCGGCCGATCGGTACGCTCCAGCTCGATCGATCCCCCATGCCCCTCGATGATGCGATGGCACAGCGCAAGCCCCAGCCCGGTTCCGACGCCGGCCTGCTTGGTGGTGAAAAGCGGCTCGAAGATCCGGGATCGCGCCTCCTCGGGAATTCCCGGACCGTTGTCGGCGAAGGTGATCGATACGCCTTCGCCATCGTCGACGGCCGCCGTGGTGATCTCCAGCGTGCGTGGCCCCTCGGTTCCCCTCAGCGCCTGCTCGGCATTGACGATCAGATTGGTGAAGGTCTGCACCAGCTGGTCTTCGTTGGCGTAGACCACGGGCAGATCGTCGGCCAGGCGCAGGGTGATGTCGACGCCGGTGGTGCGCAGAGAATAGGCGGCGAATTCAAGCGCCTGCTCGATCAGCACATTGACGTCGACCGGCGCCGTCTCCTCGGAGGTTTGCCGGGCCATCGCCAGGAAGGTCTTGACGATCCGCGCGCAGCGGTCGGCGGCCGTGCCGATCTTCTCCGCCCGGACAGCCGTGTCGGGATCGGAGGCATGCTCCTGCAGCATCACGGCCTGCCCGATAAGGACCGACAGCGGATTGTTGAGCTCGTGGGCGACGCTCGACAGCAGCTCTCCCAGAGCGCTCAGCTTTTCGCTCTGATGCAGGATCTCGCGCTGTCGAGCGGCTTCGGCGGCGGTCTCGCGGCGCGCCGTGAGATCAATGAAGCTCAGAATGGAGACTTCACGCCCCTCGTACTCGATGATCCGGTCGTTGAGCGAGGCCCAGAACACCGTTCCATCGACCTTCCGTACCCGCAATTCCACATCGTACAGTTCGCCGCTCTTGCGCAGTTCGGCGATCAAGCGGTCGCGATCGGCGGGATCGACGAAATGGTCGACGGTGTAGGCGCGCTGGTCGGACGGCCAGGCCCGGCCGAACAGTTCGGCCGCGGACGGACTTTCGTAGAGGATCTCCGACGTCGCCAGATCGACCATCCAGACCGGGAGGGGATGGCCCTCGACGATGCTGCGGAAATGCTCTTCGCGCTGCCGTAGCGCGAGCTCCATCTGCTTGCGCTCGGTGATCTCGTTCCACACCGAGACGAAGCCGCCCTGCCGGGTCGGGCGGTGCGAGTATTCGAACCAGCGCCCTTCCTTCGACGGGAACTCCTCGCGCAAGGCGATACCGCGCTGCCCCATCTGCTCGGCCATCCACTCGTCGACGCGGCCGATGGCATCCACGAAGAACCCCCGTTCGGCCCGGATCCGCGTCACCTCGGGCCAATGCGCGCCGGGCACCAGGAGATCGGCTGAATCGCTGTGGAATTCCCTGTAGCGGGAATTGCACGTCACCAGCCGATCGTTGGCATCGTAGAGCACGAAGCCGTCGTCGAGCGCCTCGATCGCATCCTCGAGGGTCTCGTTGACCCGCCTGAACTCGGCTTCGCGCTCGAACGCCGTGGTCAGGTCGATCAGGTTGGAGACGATGACCGTTTCGCCGCCGATCTCGACGAAGCGCGCCGACATCGACCCGACGAACCGGCTCCCGTCGCTGCGCCTGAAGTGCATCCTGAAATCGTCGACGCTGCCGTGCTCCCGGATCAGCCGCAGGCATTCCGCCCGTTCGTCGCGGTCGATGGCGAAGTCCTCGACCTTGAGCGGCGGGTCGCCCGGCGCCAGCCGCAGCATCGCCGCCATGGCCGGCGTCTGGTACAGCACCGCGCCGTCCGATATGCGCGCGGCCACGACCGGGACCGGACAGTTTTCGAGGATCAGCTGAAATGCGTCCTCGATCCTGTCCGGCGCGCCTGTGGCAGTCTTGTCGTCCTCATCCAGCGCCAAAACTGAGCCTTTCCTTCAAAAGGATACCCGACAAACAAAATACCATACCGTCAAACGGGCAAGCTCAACGCGATAATGGGGCGATCGCTGCCGAATTCCAATCGGCCACGAAATTCGGGTGGACGGCGGATCGCCGCTCGACCATGGTACGCCGCCATGAGCGAGCTTCCAGAGAGTGCCAGACGGGTCGCCGACGCCGCGCGGGCGGCGGGCCTCGAAATCACCGTAGTCGAGATGCCCGAGTCGACGCGCACGGCCGAGGACGCTGCCGCCGCGTGCGGGTGTGAAGTCGCGCAGATCGTCAAATCGCTGGTGTTTCAGGGTGCGGAGACGGAAACGCCCTATCTGCTGCTCGTCTCCGGGACCAACCGCGTCGACGAGGCCGGGATGGCCGCAGTGCTGGGCGAGCCCCTGAAACGCCCGAACGGACGGGCCGTGCGCGAGATCACCGGCTACGCGATCGGCGGCATTCCGCCGCTCGGCCATCCGGATGCGATGCCCACCGTCATCGACGAGACGCTGCTCGCCTTCGACACCGTATGGGCGGCGGCCGGCACGCCGCGCTGCGTCTTCTCGGTGGACCCGAACGCCCTCGCCGGCGCGACCAAGGCGCGGCGGCATCGGTTCTGACGCCCCAGCTCTGACGCCTGAACTGCCTCTTAACGCACGAAAAAGCCCGCGAGGAGGTCCCCGCGGGCTCGATTGTCTGCGTGAATTCGGCGATCAGGCCGCCGCCGGACGCATCCTCTCGATGGCGAAGCCTGCGATGACGGCGGGAACGACCCACATCAGCGCCTGAACCACCAGCGAGGCCGACACGAACTGGGCGGCAAGCTCCGCCGGCACGGGGCTGCCCATGTCGTCGGGGTGCGGCGCGCCGATCATGTGCGGCAGCACGATCAGGCCGACGCCGACGATCGACCAGACGACATGCCGGCCGAAGAAGATCGCCGCCAGGCCCAGCGCGGTGGCCACCGCCGTGCCGACCCACCAGATCTGCCTCAGTTCCAGTTCGGCCGCGTAGGCGCCCGGCAGTTCGGGCGCGAGCCCGAAGGCCGGCGCGAGCCCGGTCGCGACGAAGCCGGCGACCGCCCAGGGAATGACGCTGCGCGCGGTGATCTCGGCGCCCTTGACGAACATTGCCGCCAGCAGCATCCAGGCGAAGCCGACCGCGACGATCACGCTCGCCGTATAGGTCAGGATCGTCCGCATCGCGTCGCCGCCTTCCGCTGCCACCTCGCCGCTGTGGACGTGGGCGAGCAGGATCTGCGCGGCGCTTGCCACGTCGGTCGTCTCGAACTGCTCGGCGTGCAGGATGAGCGGTGTCGTCGTGACGGATTCGATCGCACCCACGACGATACCTCCGGCGATGCCTCCGATGAGGCCGCCGGCCAATATGCGCATCAGCATGACGCGATCAGTGGCAGGGGAAAGACATCGCGTGACGCGCGTCGTGCGCGGCGTCATGCAGGGCCTGCGGATGCGCGAAACCGGCCCCGAAGACCAGCACGGCTCCCATCAGGAACACCAAGGCCGCGACACCGATACGGGTCGAGGCGAGAGATTGGGAAATCGTCGTCGTCTGATTAGTCATCGTATGTACCCGCGTTGCCGCTCCACCGGCGGCGTCTAGAGTTGTCCCACGGACCGGCAGGTCTCCTGGCTCGCGCCTTTAGCGCCCTTCCTCCCCCTTCCCGGCGTCACGCCAGTGGGATGACGGAGGAACGGCTTGGCGCCCACAGTTGCGGGGACAGCCGCGGCTTTCGGTAAGTCCTGTCGAGACAGGCCGGCACCGCGTTCCCTTTTGCGCCCGTCGGGCTGAGCCTTTTCAGGCCAGCCTGTCCGGGACCGATCCGAGTCGGACACTATCGAACCGGATTGCGTCCGTCGAGGGCGTTGCCGCGTTTCATCCCAGCGCCGCCGCCAGCCGCGCCCACGCGGCCTCGTCGCCGGGCATCCCGAACCGCAGCCAGTCCGGGCGATAAGCGAAACGACGCACGAAGATCCCCGCCTGGCCGAGCCGGTCGAAAACCGCCGGTGCCTGCGCGCTTTCCGCGAGCCGGTAAAGGCGCGTCCCGCCGACGACGGCGAGCCCCGCACGTGTGAGAAGACCGTCCAGGCGTTGCCGGTCCCCGTCCAGCCGGGCCCGCGTCGCGGCCAGCCAGCCGGTATCGGCCAGGGCCCGGCGCCCGATTCCGATCGCCGGCCCCGACACCGCCCACGGCCCCAGCGCGGCGCGGATCTTCGCCGCCAGCTCCGGCCCGGCCACCGCGAAGCCGAGCCGCAGGCCGGCGAGCCCGTAGGTCTTGCCGAAGGAGCGCAGCACCACCACGCCCGCGCCGGGGAGGTCGGGGATCAGGCTCAGCGGCCCGTCCTCCAGGTCGGCGAAGGCCTCGTCGACGACGAGCAGGCCCCCGCGGGCGGCGAGACCCGAGGCCAGCGCCGCCAGAGTGTCCGGATCCGTCCGTCGTCCGTCGGGATTGTTGGGATTGCACAGGACGATGCCGTCATGTCCGGCTGCCGCCTCGTGGGAGCCGACCTCCGTGACCGCCGCGCCCGATTGCGCCCAGGCGGCGGCATGCTCGGCATAGGTCGGCCCGACGACGGCGACGGACGTCAGCGGGACGATGCGCGGCAGCAGCGAAATCAGCACCTGCGTGCCCGGCGCGGCGACCACCCGCGTCGGATCGCCGCCATAGGTGGCCGCGGCCACGGCCTCCAGGGCCGCCGCATCCGACGGTTCCGGCAATCGCGCCCAGACCTCCGCCGGGACATCGGGAACCGGATAGGGCCGCGGATTGATACCGGTCGACAGGTCGATGATCGGCTCGGCCGCGCCGGGGAAAAGCCGCCGCGCCTCGGCCAGGCGCCCGCCATGAGCAATCTCCCCCCCTGCCGGGACGTGCGCGAACGTGCTAGCCGTCTTGCCGATCATGGATATCGCGTCGAACCTCTTGGTGCTGTTTCTCGCCCTCCTCGCGGAGGCTGCCTTCGGCTATCCCGCGCCGCTCTACGCGGCAATCCGCCATCCGGTGATGTGGATCGGCGCGCTGATAGACCGGCTCGACCGAAGCCTCAACACGGATGACCTGTCCGAGGCAAGGCGCCGCGCCAACGGAGCGCTCGCCCTCGCCCTTATACTCGCCGTCGCGATCGTCCCGACGCTGATCGTCCAGATCGCGCTCTTCGACATCCTGCCGGATCTCCTGGCGGCCCTGCTGGTCGCGGCGGCGGCCTCGACCCTGATCGCCCAGAGAAGCCTCTACTGGCATGTGGCCGCCGTCGCTACGGGGCTGGACCGCGCAGGCCTCGCCGGCGGCCGGGCGGCCGTCTCGCGGATCGTCGGCCGCGATCCCGACAGCCTCGACGAGGCCGGCGTCTCGCGCGCGGCGATCGAGAGCCTGGCCGAGAACTTTTCCGACGGTGTGGTCGCCCCCGCCGTCTGGTGCGCGCTGTTCGGCCTGCCCGGCATCGCCGCTTACAAGGCGGCCAACACGGCGGACTCGATGATCGGCCACAAGAGCGAACGCCACCGCGCCTTCGGCTGGGCGTCGGCGCGCTTCGACGATCTCGTCAACCTGCCCGCCTCGCGCCTGTCGGCGGTGTGGATCGCCCTTGCCGCCACGATTCTGAGCCTCGACGGCAAGGCGGCCGTCAGCACCGCCCTTCGTGACGCCCGCCATCACAAGTCGCCGAACGCCGGCTGGCCGGAAGCGGCAATGGCCGGCGCCCTGGGGCTGAAGCTGGCCGGTCCGCGCATCTACGGCGACATCCGCGTCGACGATCACTGGATGGGCTACGGCCGCGCCGAGGCGACGGCGGCCGATATCCGCCGCGCGCTCGATCTCTACCGCGTCGCCTGTGGACTCCAGATCGCCGCCACCGGACTGCTTTCTGCCCTCATCTGGCTGACGTGACGATCCGGTCGATATCGACGTGCGCCTCCAGGTGTTCGGCGAGCCGGTCCAGCGCATCGTCGACGCCACGCTCGTACGCCAGATCCGAGGCGCCGCCGAGCCGTTCGAGCCAGGCCGCCCGCTGGCGATCGTCGGCGAAGAAGCCATGTACGTAGGTGGCGGCGACACGGCCGTCCGGCGAGACCGCGCCATCGACCCGACAGTCGGCCAGCCGAACCAGCGGCCGCTCCGTCGCCGGGCCCGTCGTGCGCCCCATGTGCATTTCGTAGCCACGGAAGGAGAGCCCGTCGGCGACCGTCTCGCCGCTCACCTCGACAAGGCTCTTGTCGCTGCACAGCACCGTCTCGACATCGAGCAGGCCGAGCCCCTCCGCCAGTTCCGGATAGCCCTCGATGCCTTCGGGATCGGCAATGGTCCTGCCCAGCATCTGATAGCCGCCGCAGAGGCCCAGGACCCGCCCGCCGCGGCGCACATGGGCGAGAATATCGACGTCCCACCCCTCGCGCTTCAGCGCCTTCAGATCGGCGATCGTCGCCTTCGAGCCCGGCAGGATGACGAGGTCGCACGCGGGGATGGCCTGGCCGGCCTCGACCATGGTCAGCGCGACATCGGGTTCGGCCGCGAGCGGATCGAGATCGTCGAAATTGGCGATCCGCGGCAATACCGGCACGGATATGCGGATTTTCCCGCCGGCATGTCCCGCCTCCTGCTCGCTCAGCGAATAGGCGTCCTCCGCCGGAAGCCGGCCGGCACCGGCAAAGTGCGGCACGAGCCCGAGATTCGCCCATCCGGTCGCCTCGGCGATGGCCGCCATGCCGGCATCGAACAAGGTCGGATCGCCGCGCATGCGGTTGACGATGAAGCCGACGATCATCGCCGCGTCGGCGGGATCGATCACGGTCTTCGTGCCGACGAGGCTCGCGATGACACCGCCGCGATCGATATCGCCGATCAGCACGACGGGTACGTCGGCGGCGCGGGCGAAGCCCATATTGGCGATGTCGGCGGCGCGCAGGTTGATCTCCGAGGCGCTGCCGGCCCCCTCCACCAGCACGATCTCGGCGGTCCGCTTCAACCGGTCGAAGCTCTCGATCACATGCGGCAGCAACTGCTGCTTGACCGCCTGGAACTCGCGCGCCTTCGCGGCGCCGAACACCTTGCCGCACAGCACGATCTGCGCCCCGGTCTCGCTTTGCGGCTTCAACAGCACCGGGTTCATGTCGACATGGGGCGCCAGCCCCGCCGCGCGCGCCTGAAGCGCCTGCGCCCGGCCGATCTCGCCGCCCTCCGCCGTTACCGCGGCGTTGTTCGACATGTTCTGCGGCTTGAAGGGCGCCACCGCTATCCCGCGCCGCGTCAGCGCCCGGCAGAGCCCAGCCACGATCAGCGACTTGCCGACATTCGAGCCGGTTCCCTGGAACATGATGGCCCGGGCGGTCATCGCATGGGGGCTCCCAAACAAACCGACCGAACAAGAACGCTAGCGAGCGGCCCTTCCCCTCCCCCCCGGCCTTTTAAGGCCGAGCCTGAAGGCCGCCGGCTCCGATCCTGCCGGCAACGCGGGACCGACGGGGCAAATCGCCGGCGCCCGGCACGACGCGCCATCAAAACTCGATGCCCTCCTGCGCCTTCACGCCGGCGGCGAAGTGATGCTTGACCAGGGTCATCTCGGTGACGAGGTCGGCGGCCTCGATCAGTTCCGGCTTGGCGTTGCGGCCGGTGACGACGACATGCAGGTCCGGCCGGCGGGCCTTCAGCGTCTCCACCACCTCGTCGAGCGGCAGGTAATCGTATCGCAGCGCGATGTTGAGCTCGTCGAGCACGACCAGCGCCATCTCGGGATCGGCCATCAGCGCCTTGGCCTTTTCCCAGGCCTTCCCGGCGGCCGCGATGTCGCGCGCCTTGTCCTGGGTCTCCCAGGTGAAGCCCTCGCCCATCGTGTGCCACTCGACGAGATCGCCGAACTTTTCCAGTACCACCCGCTCGCCAGTCGACCAGGCGCCCTTGATGAACTGCACGACGCCGACCTTGCGGCCATAACCGACCATCCTCAGGGCCAGCCCGAAGGCCGCCGTCGACTTGCCCTTGCCCGGGCCGGTGTTGACGATCAGCAAGCCCTTCTTCTCGATGGTCTTGGAGGCGACCTCGGCGTCCTGCACCGCCTTGCGCTTCTCCATCTTCGCACGGTGGCGGGCGGTCTCGTCGGGCTTCTCGTCTGTCATGTCTCGTCCTTCATCACCATCGGCAGTCCCGCCACCATGAAGACCACGCGCGCGGCCTGCCGCGCAATACGCTGGTTGAGCCGCCCCTGCGCGTCGCTGAAGGCGCGGCCGAGCGGATTGTCGGGCACGATACTCAGGCCGACCTCGTTGGAAACGAGCACCGTTGTCGCATCTCGGGCGGCCAGCGCGGTTTCGAGATCGTCGACGGCGGCGGCGACGTCGTGCCCGCCGAGCATGAGGTTGGACAGCCACAGCGTCAGGCAGTCGGCCAGGACCGGCGCGGCGGCGGGGGCGTCCCGGATCGCCTCGGGCAGCGCGAGCGGGGCCTCGACGGTCCGCCAGCCCTCGTCCCGGCGCGCGCGGTGCTCGGCGATTCGCGCCGCCATCTCCGCGTCGAAGGCCTGCGCCGTCGCCAGATAGACCCACGGCGCCGGCTGCGCCCGCACCAGCTCTTCCGCGTACCGGCTCTTGCCGGACCGCGAACCGCCGAGCACCAGGCTGAGTTGGGTATGGCTGTCCAAAATGCGCCTCGCTGCGTCGTTGCCAGCCCGATTGACTCGCCCCCGGCAAGGCAATAGTCAATCCGGTGACGGTCCTTCCTGTTGAGGAAGGTGAAAAGGGAACGCGGTGCCGAAGGAAGCTTCGAATGCCGCGGCTGCCCCCGCAACTGTAGGCGGAGAGCCGCCCGTCTGATGTCCACTGGGCGACGTGCCACGTCGTGGCGCCCGGGAAGGCGACGGGTAAGCGAGACGATCCGCAAGCCAGGAGACCTGCCGTCCAGAACTGACCGCGACGTCGGGCGGGGTGCGCCGGCAATTCGCGGACGACCGACCCGAGATGTCGGCGTAGTTCCCACAAGGCGTCGCCTGCGGAACGGACCACGCACCCTGGACAGCGCGATGATCGCGCCAAGAACGAGGGAATTGAAGCGGTGGCCCGACCCTTCCTTTACGTCTGCACCACCTGCAAGCAGGACGGCGCGCCCCTGGCCGAGGGCGAGACGCCGCCCGGCAAGCTGCTCTACGAGGCCGTCGCCGAAAAGCTCGCCGCGATGGGCGACGCCGCGCCCGTCGAAGTCGAACCGGTCGTCTGCTTCGCCAATTGCGAGCAGGGCTGCTCCGCCGGCGTCTCCCAGCCGGGCAAATGGGCCTACATGGTCGGCCATATCGGCCCGGACCACGCCGACGACCTGATCGCCTACGCCGCGGCCTACGCGAAATCGGACCGCGGCGCCGTGCTGCGCTCCGGCCGGCCGGAGTCGCTGCGCCACGCCATCGTCGGCCGCTTCCCGACCCATCTCGCCTTCCCGCAATCCCCGATAAAGGACGCCGCCGAATGAGTGCGCCTGCCCCCAAGCTCAGCGGAGAGAAGATCCCCGCGACCGTGATCACCGGCTTCCTCGGCGCCGGCAAGACGACGCTGGTGCGCCACGTCCTGGAGAACGCCAACGGCCGCCGCATCGCCATCATCGTCAACGAATTCGGCTCGCTCGGCATCGACGGCGACCTCCTGAAGAGCTGCGGCATCGCCGGCTGCACCGACGACGATATCGTCGAGCTCGCCAACGGCTGCATCTGCTGCACGGTGGCCGACGACTTCCTGCCGACCATGCAGGCTCTGCTCGACCGCGACGATCCGCCCGAGCACGTGCTGATCGAGACCTCGGGCCTGGCCCTGCCGAAGCCGCTGATCAAGGCCTTCGACTGGCCGACCATCCGCTCGCGCATGACGGTCGACGGCGTCATCGCCGTGGTCGACGGCCCGGCCGTCGCCACCGGCCGGTTCGCCGACGATCCCGACGCCATCGCCCGGCAGCGCGCGGAGGATCCCTCCGTCGATCACGACAACCCGCTCGCCGAGGTCTACGAGGACCAGCTCAACGCCGCCGACCTGATCGTCGTCAACAAGGCCGACCTGCTCGACGGGGCCGACATCGACGCCCTGAAGCAGGGGATCGCCGGCGCGGTGCCGCGCGCGGTGAAGGTCGTCTCGGCCTACGAGGGCCGCATCGATCCCGCCGTCCTGCTCGGCATCGGCGCCGCCGCCGAGGACGATCTCGACGCCCGCCCCTCGCACCATGACGGCGCCGACGACCACGAGCACGACGATTTCGAGTCCTTCGTCGTCGAGATCGGCGAGATCGCGGATCCCGACACCCTGGTCGCCCGCCTCCGCGCGGTCGCCGAGGCGCACGACATCCTGCGCATCAAGGGCTTCGTGCCGGTCAGCGCCAAGCCGATGCGGCTCGCCGTGCAGGGCGTCGGCGGCCGGTTCCGCCACGCCTACGACCGCCCGTGGACGCCGACCGAACAGCGCGTCGGCCGCCTCGTCGTCATCGGCGAGACCGGCCTCGACCAGGCCGCGATCGACGCGGCGATACGAGGCTGACATGCACGTTCTGGTCCGGGAGACACGCGCGCTCGACGAGATCGAGCAGGCGGTCGATCTCGGCCAGACGCCTGCCGACCTGGTCTTCCTGTCGTTCTCGGATTCCGACCTCGGCGCCGCGTCCGCCGCCTGGCAAGCGGACGCGACATTGCCGGGCCTGAGGCTCGCCAATCTCGCCCGGCTCAAGCACCCGCTGTCGGTCGACCTCTATGTCGAGCAGGTGATCGAGACCGCGCGCTGCGTGGTCATCCGCCTGCTCGGCGGCCTCGACTACTGGCGCTACGGCGCCGAAGAGGTCGCCCGCGTCTGCCGCGATCGCGCGATACCGCTGGCGATCCTGCCCGGCGACGGCCGCGAGGACGATCGGCTGATCGAACTGTCGACCGTCGATCCCGGCATCCGCGCCCGGCTCGACGCCTGCTTCGCCCATGGCGGACCGGAGAACACCGGCCCCGCGCTGCGCCTGGCCGCCCATCTCGCCGGCCTCGGCCCCGACGATGGCGAGCGGGCCGAGCCGCTGCCGATGCACGGGGAATACCGGCTTCCCGGCCGGCGGTCGCCGGCCGCCCCCACCCCGCCCCTCCCCCACGAGGGGGGAGGGAGCGACAGTGGCATCGTCTCCACAGGCGGATCGACGCCCTCTCCTGCGGCCGGTGGAAATACAACGGGGGCTACGCCGGGTTCCGCTGAACCCCCTCCCCCCTCGTGGGGGAGGGTTGGGGAGGGGGCGCGGCCCGAAGACGGGCGTTCCGCGCCCAGGACAGGCACCCGTGCGCCCGACGGAGAAGCCGGACAACCCCGCCCCCTCGCCGTCATCGTCTTCTACCGGGCCTACCTGCTCGCCGCCGACCTCGCCCCCGTCGACGCGCTCGCCCGCGACCTCGACAAACGGGGCCTCGACGTCCGCGCCCTGTACGTCGCAAGCCTCAAGGCGCCCGATACCACGGCCTTCGTCGCCCGGACCCTGCGCGACTGGCGGCCCGCCGTGATCCTCAACGCCACCGGCTTCTCCGCCCGGCTGGACCCCGAAGCGGGAAACGACGGCGCCTCTCCGCTCGATGCCGCCGGCGTTCCCGTACTCCAGCTCGTGCTCTCCGGCTCCGCGCGCGAGGCCTGGGCGGAGTCGGCGCGCGGCCTCTCCCAGGCCGACCTCGCCATGCAGGTGGTGCTGCCCGAGCTCGACGGACGCCTGCTCGCGACCGCCATCTCGTTCAAGGCGGACGAGGCGGAAATCGACGGCCTCGAATTCGCCCGCACCGTTCACACCCCGGACCCGGACGGCATCACGCTCGCCGCCGACCGCGCCGCCGGCTGGGCCCGGCTCGCCGCCACCGGGCGCGGGAACCGCAGCATCGCGTTGATCCTCTCCGATTATCCCGGCGCCGCCGGCCAGGCGGCGCACGCCGTCGGCCTCGACGCCATCGAGAGCACGGCACAGATCCTCGGCCTGCTGGACCGCGAGGGCTATGCCACCGGGGCGGCGATGCCCGACGGCAAGGCGGTCGTCGCGGCCCTGTGCGATGCCGAGCCGACACAGTTTCTGTCGCTCGCCGACTACCGGCGCCTGTTCGCCACCCTTCCAGAAGACACACGCACGCGGATCGTCGAGGCCTGGGGCGCCCCAGAAGACGACCCGGCCGTCGCGGGCGGCTCGTTTGCCCTGCCCTTCGGCCGCTATGGCAACGTCATCGCGGCGATCCAGCCGGACCGGGGCAGCGCGCTTCAGCGCAAGGACACCTATCACGACCCCGATCTGCCGCCGCGCCATGCCTATGTCGCCTTCTATCTGTGGCTGCGCGAGATCGAGGCGATCCACGCCATCGTCCATCTCGGCACCCACGGCACGCTGGAATGGCTGCCCGGCAAGGCCGTCGCCCTGTCCGGCGCCTGCGTGCCGACGGCCCTGATCCGCGGCCTGCCCCTGATCTATCCCTTTATCGTCAACAATCCCGGCGAGGCCGCCGCCGCCAAGCGCCGGCTCGGCGCGGTGACGATCGGCCATCTGACCCCGCCCCTGAAGCTCGCCGGCAGCCACGGCGCCGCGACCGAGCTCGAACGCCTGATCGACGAGTTCGCCGCCGCCGACGGCCTCGACAGGCGCCGCACCGCGATCCTGAAGTCCGAGATCCTCGAGCGCGCCGACGAGGTCGGGCTGCTCGCCGAAAGCGGCGCGACGGCGGACATGAGCGAGGACGACCGCCTCGCCTGCCTCGACGCCTATCTCTGCGACGTGAAGGACCTGCAGATCCGCGACGGCCTGCACGTGTTCGGCGCCGTGCCCGGACCCGAGCAGCGCGCGGCGCTGTCCGAGGCCTTGAGGGCCGCCTGTCCCGATCTTCCCCCGGAACCGCTCGACGCGCGCCTGGACGCCTCGCCTGAGGCCGAACGGCAGGCGCTGCTGGCCGCCCTGGACGGGCACTTCGTGCTCCCCGGCCCCTCCGGCGCGCCGACGCGCGGCCGCGCCGACGTGCTACCGACCGGCCGCAACCTGTTCGCCGTCGATCCGCGCGCCGTGCCGACCCGCTCCGCCCTGGTGCTCGCCGAAAAGGCCGCCGACGATCTCGTCCGCCGCCACCTGCAGGATCACGGCGACTGGCCGCGATCGGTGGTGATCGACCTTTGGGGCTCGGCGACCATGCGCACCGGCGGCGAGGATCTGGCGCTCGCGCTGGTACTGATCGGCGCGCGGCCGACCTGGGATACCGGCTCGAACCGCGTCAACGGCTTCGAGATCCTGCCGCTGGCGATGCTCGACCGTCCCAGGATCGACGTCACCCTGCGCGTCTCCGGCATGTTCCGCGACGCCTTCGAGGCGCAGATCGCCCTGTTCGACGCCGTCGTCCGCGCGGTCGCCGAACGCGACGAGGACGACCAGTGGAACCCGGTCGCGGCGAAGGCCCGCGGCCTGACCGGGGTGGCCCTGCGCAAGGCGACGGCCCGCATCTACGGCGCCGCGCCCGGCAGCTACGGCGCCGGCGTCACCCATCTCGTCGAGGCCGGCGCCTGGGACGAGCGCGCCGATCTCGGCAACGCCTATCTGTCGGCCTCCGCCCATGCCTACGGCCAGGGCCTCGACGGCGCCCGCGACGCCGACGGCTTCGCCGAGCGGGTGCGCGCCACGGAGGCCTTCGTCCATCAGCAGGACCATGCCGAGATCGACCTGCTCGACACCCTCGATTTCGCCGCCCACGAAGGCGGTTTCGCCGCCGCGGCCGAAGCGCTGGGGGCGAGTCCGGCGCTCTATCACGCCGATACGTCGAACCCAGAGAAGCCGAAGACCCGCACGGTCGCCGAGGAGGTCACGCGCGTGGTGCGCGGCCGCGCGGCCAATCCCGAGTGGCTCGCCGGCATGATGCGCCACGGCTATCGCGGCGGATCGGAAATCGCCCGATCGCTCGAGGGTCTCTACGGCTTCGCCGCCACCCTGCCCGACCGGCTCGACCGCCAGTTCGATCTCGTCTTCGACGCAACCCTCGGCGACGAGACCGTCGACCGCTTCCTGCGTGCGGAAAACCCGGCCGCCCGCGCCGCGATGGTCGCGCGCTTCGACGAAGCGATCCGCCGCGGCCTCTGGCGCCCGCGCCGCAACGCAGTGGCCGCCATTCTGGCGGGAGGCGAGCCATGAGCCGGGAAGGACGCGTCGGCTGGTGCCCGAGCGTGGTAACGCCGATGGAGGCGGACGACGGATTGCTGGTGCGGGTCAAGCCGACGGCGGCGACCCTGCCGGCGCCGGGCCTGCGCGCGGTCGCACGCGCCGCGCGGGACTGCGGCAACGGCCTGATCGACCTCACCAATCGCGCGAACCTGCAGGTGCGCGGACTGCGGCACGATACCGCCGGGACCTTCGCCGCGACCGTTTTGGAGCACGGCCTGGCCAGCGCCGACGCCGCCCTCGAGGAGGTGCGCAACGTCGCGGCCGACCCCCTGGGTCCCGACGATCCGGAAACCACATTCGATTCCCATGCGATCGCGCGTGCCATCGAGGCGAAACTGGACGAAGCCCAGGCGTTGCGCGCCCTGCCGCCGAAATTCGGCTTCCTTGTCGATTGCGGCCGGACGATGCCGGTCCCGCAGGCGCACGCCGATATCGTTGTGCGCGATCTGGACGGCCAACTGGCGATCGGTCCCGGCGGCGGCGCCATGCTCGCCGTCTGTAGGCGGGAGGAAGCGCCTGCCCTGGCGCGGCGACTGGCGCTGGTGTTCCTCGAACTCGCCGGCCCCGCCGACGCGCCGCCGTACAGGATGCGCGAGTTGGTGGAGAAGGTCGGTGAAACCGCGATCCTTGCCATGGCCGAGCTGACCGGCCGGCCTCTTGTTTCTGGCCGCATGGACGCTGTCAGCGTGCCCCCCGGCAACGTGGCCCCCGGCCGGGTGCAACCTACCCGCGCCGCGCATCTGAAGCTCATGTACGCGCCGCCCCCGGCCGACAGCCCGATCGGCCGGATCCCGTTCGCGGGCCATCGCGAAGGCGCGATCGTCGCGGGCGTGCCGCGCGGGCGCATCGACGCGGACAGGCTCGCCGCGCTCGCCGATCTGTCCGAACGCTTCGCCGACGCGACCGTCCGCATGACGCCGTGGCGCGCGCTTGCCTTCGTGCCCGTAAACGACGACAACACCGCCGCAATTCTCTCGGCCCTGGCCGATCTCGACCTCATCACCGACCCGTCCGACCCACGCCGGCACTTGCGCGGACCCGATGTCGCGCCGGCCGGCGGAGCGGCGACAACAGCGGAGACGCTTTCCCGATGAATGCCCCCCAGGACCCGAAGCAATACGACTACATCCGCGACGGCGCCGAAATCTATCGCCGCTCCTTCGCGACGATCCGCGCCGAGGCCGATCTCGCCCGCTTCACGCCGGACGAGGCGCGCGTCGCGGTGCGCGTCATCCATGCCTGCGGCATGGTCGATGTGGCCGCCGACCTGGTGTTTTCGCCCGATTTCACCGGGGCCGCCCGCGACGCCCTGCTGGCCGGCAAGCCGATCCTCTGCGATTCGCAGATGGTGGCGAACGGCATCACCCGCCCCCGCCTGCCCAACGGCAACGGCGTGGTCTGCACCCTGTCGGAACCGGAGGTCGCCGGCCTCGCCGAGATGATCGCCAACACCCGCACCGCCGCCGCCATGGAGATGTGGGGGGACCGCATGGACGGCGCGGTGGTCGCCATCGGCAACGCCCCGACCGCGCTGTTCCACCTGTTCGAGATGCTCGACGCCGGCGCACCGAAGCCCGCGGCGATCATCGGCATGCCGGTGGGCTTCGTCGGCGCGGTCGAATCGAAACAGGCGCTGGAGACGGACGGCCGCGTGCCGTTCATGACCGTGCGCGGCCGCAAGGGCGGCAGCGCCATGGCGGTCGCCGCCGTCAATGCGCTGGCGAGCGAGGCCGAATGAGCGACGTGGCGGGCGAAAGCGGCACACTGTACGGCGTCGGCGTCGGCCCGGGCGATCCCGAGCTGATGACGCTGAAGGCCGCGCGGATTCTCGGCGAAGCGCCGGTCGTCGCCTTCTTCTCAAAGCGCGGCCGGAGCGGCAACGCGCGCCGTATCGTCGAGGGCCGGTTCAACCCGGCGGCGGAGGAACTGCGCCTCGAATACCCGTTCACGGTCGAGGTGCCCGTCGGCGATCCGCGTTATCGCACCGAAATGGCCGCCTTTTACGATGATGCGGCACGGCAGGTCGCCGCGCGGCTCGACCAGGGCCGCGACGTCGCCGTCCTCTGCGAGGGCGATCCGCTGTTCTACGGCTCCTACATGTATCTGCACGACCGCCTCGCCGGCCGTTACGCGGCAGAGGTCGTGCCCGGCATCACCGCGATGAGCGGCTGCTGGGCCCGCGCCGGCGCTCCCATGACCCGCGGCGACGACATGCTCTGCGTCGTCTCCGGCACCATGGACGAGGACGGTCTCGCCGAACGGCTTGCCGGCGCCGATGCCGCCGTCGTCATGAAGGCCGGCCGCAACCTCGCCAAGGTCCGCTCCGCCCTCGCCAGGGCCGGCAAGCTCGACCGCGCCGTCTATGTCGAGCGCGGCACCATGCCGGAGGAAACGGTCGTCCGCCTCGCCGACAAGCCGGACGACGACGGCCCCTATTTCTCGCTCGTCCTGGTTCCGACCGAACGGAGGACGGTATGACCGGCCGCCTCACCATCGTCGGTCTCGGGCCGGGCGCCGAGGACCTGCAGACGCCGCAGGCGCGTGCTGTTCTCGACGCCGCGACCGACCTGTTCGGCTACACGACCTATCTCGACCGCGTGCCGACGAAAATCGGCCAGAGCCGACACGGGTCGGATAACCGCGAGGAGATCGCCCGCGCCCGCGCCGCGCTCGAACTGGCCAGCGCCGGCAAGGACGTCGCCGTCGTTTCCTCAGGCGATCCGGGCGTTTTCGCCATGGCGGCGGCCGTGTTCGAGGCGATCGAGAACGGCGAGCCGGAATGGCGGGAGATCGAGGTGACGGTCGTGCCCGGCATTTCCGCGATGTTCGCCGCCGCCGCCCGCCTCGGCGCGCCGCTCGGCCACGATTTCTGCGCGATTTCGCTGTCGGACAACCTGAAACCCTGGGAAACCGTCACCCGCCGGATCGAAGCCGCGGCCGCCGCCGATTTCGTCATCGCCCTCTACAATCCGATCTCCAAGGCGCGGCCGTGGCAGCTCGGCGCCGCGCTCGATCTGCTCCGCGCCCACCGCGCGCCGAGCACGCCGGTGATCTTCGCGACCGCCGTCAGCCGGACGGACGAGCGGATCGAGATCGCCGATCTGGCGACCGCCGATCCGAGCCGCGCCGACATGCGCACGCTCGTGATGATCGGCTCGAGCGCCACCCGCCTCGTCCCCCGCCCAAATGGCGAGCCCTGGGTCTACACGCCCCGCCGCGTGGAGGAGTTGGTCTCGTGAAAACGTGCCAGCCACGCAAGCGCCGCCTCGACCGTCTCGACCGCCTCGACGTCGGGCGCCGGCGGACGCGCCACCATGATAACCGGCACGCCCAGCGACCGCGCCGCGACGAGCTTGGCTCGGGTCGCCGTTCCGCCCGAGTTCTTGGTGACGAGCGCCTCGATTCCATGCTCCGCCAGCAGCCGGCGCTCGTCGGCTTCGGCGAACGGTCCGCGCGCGGTGATCACCTGGGCGTCCGGCGGCAGGCTGTCGGCAGCCGGCGCGTCGACGGAGCGGACGACATAAGCGTGCTGCGGCGCGGCCTTGAACGGCGCGAGCTCCTTCTGGCCGATGGTGAGCAGCACGCGTTTGCGCGCGGGCCCAAGCGCTGCGGCAGCGGATTTCATATCCGCAACGACCGTCCAGTCATCCCCCGGCTCGGCGCGCCATTCCGGCCTGCGGATGGCCAGGAGCGGCACGCCGGCCCGGCGCGCCGCTTCGGCGGCGTTGCCCTTCATCACGGCGGCGAAAGGATGCGTCGCGTCGATCAGCAAATCCGTCCGCTCGGCGATGAGATAGTCGGCAAGCCCCTGGGCGCCGCCGAAACCGCCGATACGGAAGGGGATCGGTGGCCTCGCCGGCGCTTTCGTCGTGCCGGCAAGCGACAGGACGGCGGAAACACGCGCGTCGTCCTTGATTGCGCGCGCAAGGGCGCTCGCTTCCGTCGTTCCGCCCAGGATCAGGAGCTTCAGTGTCATGGGGCACAGGAGATGACCCGATGACGGCCGCCACGCAAGCCCGTTCTGCCCCCGCCCGTCGCTGGCTTGCGATCATCGGCATCGGCGAAGACGGCATCGAGGGCCTGACACCCACCGCGCGCACCCTGATCGAGAGCGCCGCCATCGTCTATGGCGGGGAGCGGCATCTGGCGCTTGCCGCGAGGCTGATCAAGGGCGAGACGAAGCCCTGGCCGCGTCCGCTGAAGGGCGCGATACCGGATATCCTCGGACACCGCGGCACGACGATCGCGGTCCTCGCCTCCGGCGATCCCTATCTCTACGGCATCGGCAGCCGGCTCTCCCCGCATGTCGCGGCCGAAGAGACCATCGCGATACCGGCGCCATCGGCGTATTCGCTCGCCTGTTCGCGGCTCGGCTGGTCGCAGGCGGATACGGCGACGATCACCTGCTGCGGCCGGCCGATCGAAACGCTGGCGCCGCACCTCCAGCCCGGGCGCAGGCTGCTCGTCCTGTCCGCCGACGAGACCACGCCCGCCAGTATCTCCGCATACCTCGCGGGGCGCGGTTTCGGCGGATCGACGCTGCACGTGCTGGAAGCCCTGGGCGGCGACCGCGACCGGGTGCGCATGACAACGGCACAGGATTTCGGCTTCGACGATGTCGACCGGCTGAACCTCGTCGCCATCGAAGTCGTGGCGGCCCCGGACGCGCGCGTCATCCCTCTGGCGAACGGATTGCCCGACGACGTCTTCGAGAATGACGGGCAACTGACCAAGCGCGAGATCCGCGCCGTCACCCTCTCCGCACTGGCGCCGCGCGCCGGCGAACGGCTGTGGGATATCGGCTGCGGCTCGGGCTCGATCTCCATCGAATGGCTGCTGTGCCACCCCGCCAACATGGCGACGGCGATCGAGCGCGACCCCGAACGCGCCGCGCGCGCCGCGCGCAACGCCACCAGCCTCGGGGTACCGCGCCTCGAGGTCACGCAAGGATCGGCGCCGGATGCCTTCGCTGGCCTGCCGGCCCCGGACGCGATCTTCGTCGGAGGCGGTGGCCAAGGCGACGGTGTCGTCGAGGGGGCCTGGGAGGCGTTGCGCCCCGGCGGGCGGATGGTGGTGAATTCTGTGACGCTCGAGACAGAGGCGAAACTGATCGAGGCGCACGGCAAATATGGCGGCACGCTGACGCGGCTGTCCGTCGAGCGGCTGGAGCGGATCGGCACGCGCAACGGGTTCCGTCCGGCGATGACGGTTACCCAGTGGACGGCATTCAAGCCCGAGGAAATGCCCGAGGGGACGCCATGATCGTCGCGGGGATAGGCTGCCGGAAAGGCTGCGGCGCCGACGAGATCGTCGCGTTGATCGAGGATGCGGTGAAACAAGCCGGCATCGCCAATTGCAAGTTCACCGCGCTTGCGGCGCCGCGCTTCAAGGACGACGAGCCCGGCCCGCGCGAGGCGGCGGAACGGATGAACCTGCCACTGCTTCTGATCGACGAAAAGGCGATGAAGGCGGTCGAGCCGCGCTGCCCGACCCGGTCGGAAACCGCCTTGAAGGCGACGGGCTTTGCCTCCGTTGCCGAAGCCGCCGCACTCGCCGCCGCCGGCACCGACGGGCGGCTCGTTCTGCCGCGCATATCAAGCGCCATGGCCACCTGCGCGCTTGCCGAGCGAGGTCCACGATGACGGTGCATTTCATCGGCGCCGGCCCCGGCGCGCCCGACCTCATCACCGTACGCGGCCGCGACCTCGTGGCAAGCTGCTCCATCTGTCTCTATGCCGGCTCGCTGGTCAATGCCGAAATCCTGAAGCATTGCCCGCCCGGCGCGCGCATTGTCGACACCGCGCCGATGAGCCTCGACGAGATCGCCGCCGAATTCGAGAAAGCGCAGGCCGCCGGCCTGGACGTCGCGCGCCTGCATTCCGGCGACCTGTCGGTATGGAGCGCGCTCGGCGAACAGATCCGCCGGCTCGAAGCGCTGGGGATACCCTATACGGTGACGCCCGGGGTGCCTGCCTTCGCCGCCGCCTCCGCCGCCCTGAGGCGGGAACTCACCCTTCCCGAGGTCGCCCAGTCTGTCGTCCTCACCCGCACCTCCGGCCGCGCGTCGGCGATGCCGGAAGGCGAGACGCTGGAGACCTTCGCGGCGTCCGGCGCGACGCTCGCGATCCACCTGTCGATCCACGCACTCGACCGGGTCGTCAGGGACCTGACGCCTCATTACGGGCCGGACTGCCCGGTCGCCATCGTCTATCGGGCGAGCTGGCCGGAGGAGCGCATCATCCGCGGCAGGCTCTCGACCATCGCAGACGCGGTCGCCGCCCAACCGATCGAACGCACCGCGCTGATCCTGGTCGGACCGGTTCTGGCATCCGAGGATTTTCGCGAGAGCGCCCTCTACGATCCCGACTATCAGCGCCGCTTCCGCTCGCGAGGCACGTCATGAACCGGAGCAAACGGCGCACGACCGACCAGATCGCCGTTGCGGTCGAACACGACGATTTCCAGCACCATGTCGGTCCCGCCGATGACCTGCGCCGCCGTGTCCCAGGCCGCCGCCGCGACCGTGTCGCCAAGCCGGATGCCTTCCGCCTCGGCCTCGGCAAAGGCCGCGGGCGTGGTGTTGGCGCCGACGATTTTGGCCCGCAGCGCCGCCGATCCGCCCCCGTCGGTGGCCAGGCCGGTCGCCATGTCGGCGAGCGCCTCGAGGTCGACCGATCCGCGCTTCGAATGAAGGTCGAGAAACCCTTGCGCGAGCTTGGTCATCTTGGCGATGCCGCCGGCGATGGTGACCTTCGGCACCGGATGCGCGCGCAGGTACTTGAGCGTCCCGCCGACGAAATCGCCCATGTCGAGCAGGGCCGCCTCCGACAGGCCATGCAGTCGCTGGACGGCCTTTTCGGAAGTGTCGCCGGTGGCACCGGCGACGTGGTCGAGCCCCGTGGCGCGGGCGACGTCGATCCCGCGGTGGATCGAGGCGATCCACGCCGCGCACGAATAGGGCACGACGATCCCGGTGGTGCCGAGCACCGACAGTCCGCCGACGATGCCGAGCCGTCCGTTCATCGTTCTTTCGGCGAGCTTCGCGCCGCCGGGGATGGCGATCTCGACCTCGACGTCACCGCTCGCGCCCGTCTCGGCACAGACCTCGGCGATCGCCTGGGCGATCATCCGGCGCGGCACCGGGTTGATTGCCGGCTCGCCGGGCGGGATCGGCAGGCCCGGCTTGGTCACCGTGCCGACGCCCTCGCCCGCCTTGAAGCACACGCCGCTGCCGTCCGGCCCCGCCCTGACCGTCGCGACGATCAGCGCCCCATGGGTGACATCGGGATCGTCGCCGGCATCCTTGACAACGCCGGCACGCGCCGCGCCGTCATCGAGGCTGTGCCGGGCCAGCGCGAAGGCCGGCGTCTGCCCGCCGGGCAGCGTCACCGTAACCGGATCGGGAAAGTCGCCGGTGACCAATGCGGTATAGGCCGCCTTCGCGGCGGCGGTGGCGCAGGTTCCGGTGGTCCAACCCCGGCGGAGCGGGCGGTCTTCGTCCATGAACTGCCAGATAGCGCCTCGCCACCGGCCTGTCACGGGCCCGTTTGCAATGGAATAGCGATATGACATCGCTCGATCTTCTCAACCGCCTGATGGGACGCGCGCCCGTATTCGAGCCCGGCCATGTCTGGCTTGCCGGCGCCGGCCCCGGCGATCCCTCCCACTTGACGCTCGGTGCGCTCGCCGGCCTCGCCCAGGCCGACGTCGTCGTCCATGACGCGCTGGTCGACGCCCGCGTGCTCGATCTCTGCCGCGACGGCGCGCGGCTGGAGTTCGCGGGCAAGCGCGGCGGCAAGCCCTCGGCCACCCAGGTCGACATCACCCGCCGCCTCGTCGAGCTGGCGCGCCAGGACCTGCGGGTTCTCAGGCTCAAGGGCGGCGATCCCTTCGTCTTCGGCCGCGGCGGCGAGGAGGCACTGACGCTGACCGCCGAGCGGATCCCGTTCCGCGTCATCCCGGGCATCACGTCCGGGCTCGCGGGCCTCGCGCTCGCATCGATCCCGGCGACGATCCGGGGCGTCAACCAGGCGGTTATCCTGGCGACCGGGCACGGCGCCGATACCGAGGACGGACTGGACTGGAAGGCCCTGGCGGCGACCGGACAGCCGATCATCCTCTACATGGCGATGAGGACCCTGGACCGGATCGCGGCCGCGCTGATCGAGGGCGGTCTGCGCCCCGACACGCCGGCTGCCGTCATCGTTTCGGCGACGCTGCCGGAAGAACGTGTTCTGGTCTCCACCCTGTCGCGCATCGCCGCCGACGCCGAGGACGCCGCGTTGGATCCGCCCGCCATCGTCGCGATCGGCGGTATCGTCACGGTGCGCGAGCAGTTGCTGGCGCTGGCGCCCCGTATCCTGGAGACCCTGCCATGACCGCGAAAGGACTGATCGTCGCCGCGCCGCGGTCCGGCTCCGGCAAGACGACCGTGACGCTCGGCCTGATCGGCGCGCTCAGGCGGCGCGGCGTCCGGGTGCGCACCGCCAAGTCCGGCCCCGACTACATCGATCCGGCCTTCCACGCCGCCGCCAGCGGGACGACGGGCTTCAACCTCGACACTTGGGCGATGCCGCCCGATTTGATCGACGCTCTGGTAGCCGACGTGGCAGCCGACGCCGATCTGCTGATCGTCGAAGCGTCGATGGGCCTCTTCGACGGACTTTCCGGCGCGCCCGGCCGGCGCGGCGCCGGCGCCGATCTCGCGGCACGGCTGAACCTGCCGGTACTGCTCGTCATGGACGTTTCCGGCCAGTCGCAGTCGGCGGCGGCGATCGCGCACGGCTTCGCGACGCTGGACGAAAACGTCCGTATCGGCGCGGTCATCGCCAACCGGGTCGCCAGCGAGCGCCACCTCGCCCAGGTTGCCGACTCGATGCGGCAGATCGCCATGCCACTCGCCGGCGCGATGATGCGCGACCAGACGATCACCCTGCCCGAACGCCACCTCGGGCTGGTACAGGCGCGCGAGCACGGCGACCTCGACAAACTGCTCGATCGCCTCGCCGACCTTGCCGAGGAACGGCTCGATCTCGACCTGATCCTCGATACGGCCCGTCCGATCACCGCGACCACCGCCGACGCGGCGCCCGCGCTCCGCCCACCGGGACAGCGCATCGCGCTGGCCTCCGACGCCGCCTTCACCTTCATCTACCCGCACCTCACCGATGGCTGGCGCCGGGCCGGATCGGAGATCATCCCGTTCTCGCCGCTGGCCGACGAAGCGCCGCCGGCAGATTGCGATGTCTGCTGGCTGCCGGGGGGATATCCCGAGCTGCACGCCGGGGCGCTTGCCGCCGCCACGGCGTTCCGCTCCGGGCTGGAGGCCTTCGCCGAGGCCCAGCCCGTTCACGGCGAGTGCGGCGGCTACATGGTGCTCGGCGAGGGCCTGGAGGACGCCGAGGGCACGCGCCACACGATGACCGGGCTGCTCAGCCACGCGACCAGCTTCGCGAAGCGCAAGATGAACCTCGGATACCGGCAGGCGACACTCATGGCCGATTGCCCGGCGGGCCCGGCCGGCGCCGTCTTGCGCGGGCACGAATTCCACTACGCCACCGTCATCGAGGCGGGATCCGACGAACCGCTTGCCGACCTGATCGACGGCCAGGGACGCGATCTCGGAGCGTCCGGTGGGCGGCGCGGTCGCGTCAGCGGCACCTTCTTCCATGCCATAGCGGAGTTGAAATGAGCCGGTTTTCCTCGCTCGCCGAATTGCGCGCCGCCTGCCGCGAGCTGCCGGAAGCGGACGACGCGGCGGCAGCCGTCGTTATCGATCGGCAGACCCAGTTGACCAAGCCGCCGGGAAGTCTCGGCCGTCTAGAGGATATTCCCGCCTGGCTGGCCCGCTGGCAGGGCCGGGCGATGCCCCTCCTCGACCGTGTGCTGGTGCTGGTCTTCGCCGGCAATCACGGCGTCTCCGCGCGCGGCGTCTCCGCCTTCCCGGCGAGCGTCACCGCCCAGATGGTCGCGAACTTCGATGCCGGCGGGGCGGCGATCAACCAGCTTTGCCGGGCCGCCGGTGCCGACCTCACTGTAATTCCCTTCGATCTCGACGTGCCGACAGCCGACTTCACCATCGGGCCGGCGATGGACGAGGCCGGTTTCCTCGCCGCCGTCGCGGCGGGCTACGACGCTGTTCCACCGGACATCGACCTGCTGTGCGTCGGCGAAATGGGTATCGGCAACACCACGGTCGCCGCCGCCCTCTCGGCCGCGCTGTTCGGCGGCGACGGGCGTCACTGGGCGGGACGCGGCACCGGTGTGGACGACGAGGGGCTCCGTCGCAAGTGCGACACGATCGATGCCGGCCTTTCGCGCCATGCCGACGCGCTCGCAGATCCCCTGCTGGCCGCGATGTGTCTCGGCGGTTACGAGCTCGCCGGAATGCTGGGCGCCGTCCTCGCCGCCCGCAGGCACGGTATTCCGGTGCTTCTCGACGGCTTCGTCTCGACCGCCGCGGCCGCTCCGCTGGCAAAGGTCGCCGAAGGGGGCCTCGACCACGCGCTGGTCGCCCACGCTTCGGCCGAGCCCGGGCATCGCCGCCTCGCCGAAGCCCTGGGCAAGGCGCCGCTGATCGATCTCGGCATGCGGCTCGGCGAGGCGTCGGGCGCGGCGGTCGCGATCCCGATCCTGCGTGCCGCGGTCACCTGCCATGCCGGCATGGCGACCTTCGCCGAGGCCGGCGTCGACGGGAAGGGATGACCCGATGTCGCGTCTCTCCGAACTCGTCTCGGCCTTCGGACTGCTCACCCGATTGCCCGTCGCGCGTATCGTGCCGGGCACGGACCATGCCGACGCAGGCAGTTCGGTCTGGGCCTATCCCCTGGTCGGCGTCGTCGTCGGCCTGATCGGCGGGTTCGCTTACTGGCTGCTTGCCTCCATCGGGGTGACGCCGCTGGTCGCCGGGGCCGTCGCACTCGGCGCCATGGTGCTCGCGACCGGCGGTCTGCACGAGGACGGCCTGGCCGATACCGCGGACGGGTTCGGCGGCGGCGCAACGCGGGAGGCCAAGCTCGAGATCATGCGCGACAGCCGTATCGGCAGCTACGGCGTGATCGCGCTCGTTCTTGTCTTCGCGCTGCGCCTCGGCGCGATCTCCGCGCTCGCCGGGACCGGCGCCGTGCTCGGCGCGCTGGTCGCCTCGGCGGCCCTGTCGCGTGGCGGCATGGGCCTGTTCATGCGCCTCATCGATCCGGCCCGGACCGACGGCCTGTCGGCCGGCGTCGGCAGCCCGGACGGATCGGCAGCGGCGGAAGCCGCGGCAATCGCGATCCTGATCGCATTCCTGGTCCTGGCGCCCGGCGCGGCGATCCTGGCGATAATCTTCGCCGGCCTCGCGGCGATCACAGTCGGTGTGCTGGCGATCCGGCAGATCGGCGGCCAGACCGGCGACGTCGTCGGTGCGGCGGGCATCGCCGCCGAATGCGCCGCGCTGACGGCCATCGTCGCGATCGCGGCCTGACCCGGTTCGCGGCCTGCCCCCAGTCAGCGAACCAGGCTGACGCCGCGCACGCCGGCCAGCCTCAGGATGAGCTGCGCCACGAGCAGGAACGCCACGACCGTGGCCATGATGCACACTGCGAAGGCGGCGGCCTGGTTCAGCGCGCCGCGATCATCGAGATAAAGCACCGAGACGGCGGCAAGCTGCGTCGACGGCGTGATCAGGAAGATCACCGCCGACAGGGTCACCATCGCGCGCATGAAGAAGAACACGCCGACGCCGAGCACCGTCGGCCAGATCATCGGCAGAATGATCCGCCTTACCGTCGTCGCCTTGGTCGCGCCGAGCGTCGAGGAGGCCTCGTCGAAGGTCGAGGAGATCTGCTTGATGTTGGTCGTCGCGAGCAGGAAGCCCTGCGCGTGGTAGTGATAGAGATTGCAGACGGCGATGATCAGGATCGTGTCGTAGATCAGGTAGACCGGCTGGCCCGGCGTGTTGAACGCGAGCACGTAGCCGAGGCCGAGCACCATGCCCGGCACCGCCGCCGGCAGGATCGCGAGGAAGTAGACGAACCGCGAGGCCCGGTTCGGGAACGCGTGGTTCGCATAGGCCGCCCCGGTGACGAAGACGACCGACAGAAGCGCCGTGACGATCGCCACGTAGATGCTCGTCCACAGCGGTTCGATGCCGTTCTGCACATCGAACGCGTAATGGCGCAGGGTCAGCGTCAGGTTGTAGGGCCACAGCCTGACGAAACTCGCGTAGATGACGATCGCGACCAGCGACAGGATTCCGGCGGCGACGACGAGCGAATAGACGAACCAGGCGAGATCGCGGCCGCGCTGCGGTTTGGGCACGAGCGGCACCGATTGCGAAGTCAGCGACGCGAACTGCCGCCGCGCGATCCACTTCTCGCCCATGACGGCCAGCGCGGCCGGCAGCAGCAGGATTACGCCTATCACCGCGCCCATCGCGAAATTGGCCTGACCGGAGACCTGGTTGTAGATCTCGACGGCGAGGACCGAGTAGTTGCCGCCGATGACGACCGGATTGCCGAAATCGGTGATGACGATCGTGAAGACCACGAAGGCGGCGGAGGCGAGGCCGTAACGGGTGCCGGGCAACGTCACGGTCCTGAAGATGCGCCACGGACTCGCCCCGAGACTTTCCGCGGACTCGTACATACGCGCGTCGGCGACCGCGAGCGCGGTGCTCAGGATCAGGAAGGCGTGCGGAAACGCGTAGACGACATCGGCGATATAGATGCCCCAGAAACCGTATATGTCGATCTCGGTTCCGAAAGTCCGGTTGATGAAACCGTTGCGCCCGAGCAGGAACTGCAGGCCGAGCGCCTGCACCAGCGAGGGAGAGAACACCGGCAGCAGTGCGATGATCCGCAGCACGGGCTTAAACGGCATGCAACTTCGCTGCATCGCGTAGGCGAAACCGTAGGCAAGGACGAGGGTCGTCGCGGTGACGCTCAGGCCGACCTCGAACGTATTGCCGACGATGCCGATGAAGCGGGCGTCCGTAAAATAACGAACGAAATTCGCAAGACCGATCCCGTCGGGCGTAACGAAGGAATTCTTCAGGATCGCCCAGAGCGGCACCAGCACGAAGACGACGAGCAGCAGCCCGGTCGCCGCGACCATGAACGTGCCGAACACGCGGTCGGCGTCCATGGAGCGCGCAGGCGCGTTCGGCGCGGAAGACACGCTCATGCCGGCGCGGCCGCGAGCCGGCAGATGCGGTCGGGAGGCAGGTCGAAACGGACCCGGTCGCCGACCGCCAGCCGCCTGCGCCGCCCATGCACCTCGATCTCGAGGTTCTGCCCCTTGGTTTCGACGCCGAGCCGCATGGTGTTGCCGAGAAACGCGACCCGATGGACCGTACCTTCGAGCGACCCGCTATCGGCGATCGCCACATGCTCCGGCCGGATGGCCAGGACCGCGTCGTTTCCGCCCGCATCGAGACCGGCGCGCAGGTCCGGATCGTCCAGGATGTTCAACCGGCCGATGAACTCGCCGACGAACCGCGTCTCCGGGCTCCAGTAGAGATCCTCTGCGGTCCCGATCTGCTCGATGCGACCGCGGTTCATGACCACGATGCGGTCGGCCATTTCCATCGCCTCGTCCTGGTCGTGCGTGACCATGATCGTGGTGATGCCGAGCCGCTGCTGCAGCTCGCGGATCTCGCCGCGCAGGGACTCGCGCACCTTGGCGTCGAGGGCCGACAGCGGCTCGTCGAGGAGCAGCACCGCCGGCTCCGGCGCCAGCGCCCTGGCCAGCGCGACGCGCTGCTGCATGCCGCCGGACAGTTCGTGGGGAAGCTTGTCGGCATGTTGGCCGAGATGGACGACGTCGAGCATCTCCGCGACCCGCGCTTCGATGCGGGCCCGCTCCCATTTCCGGCATTCGAGGCCGTAGGCGATGTTGCGCGCCACCGTCATGTTGGGAAACAGCGAATAGGACTGGAAGACGACCCCGAAATTGCGCTTCCGGGCCGGCAGCCCGGCAAGATCGTCGCCCTCTAGAAGGATCTCGCCCTCGTCGAGCACTTCCAGCCCCGCGACGAGCCGTAGCAGGGTCGTCTTTCCGCATCCGGACGGACCGAGAAAACAGACGAACTCGCCCTCCGCGAGATCGAGATCGACATGATCGACCGCCACCACGGCGCCAAAGCGCTTGGTGACGCCACGCAAACTGAGAAACATCATACCCCCCGGCCCAGAAGAAAATCGGGGGACGGTTTCGCCGTCCCCCGGGGGCAGATCACTGCTCGTAGCGCTTCTGCCATTCGGCGATGATGCGATCGTGGTTCTCGGCGGCCCACGCGTAGTCGACCTCGAACAGTACCGTGGAGATATCGTCCGGCAGGCCGGCGTTCTTGAACTTCTCCGGCATGTCGCGGCCCTGCATGGTCACGATCGACTTCCACTTGTTGTATTCGGCCTCGGCGTTCTTGGAGACGGTCCAGTCGAGGAACTTCTTGGCGTCGTCCTTGTTCTGCGAGGTCTTCATCAGCGCATTGGCCTCGAGCTCGTGGCCCGCGCCCTCGCTCGGGATCACCATGGTGATCGGATAGCCCTCGTCGATATTCTTGATGGCGCGCAGCGCGAACGAGATGCCGATGGCGAATTCGCCGGCGCTCGCCGCGTTGCACGGCTTCGAACCGGACTTGATGTACTGGTCCATGTTCTTGTCGAGCGCGTCGAGATACTCCCAGCCCTTCTCCTCGCCCATCATCTGCAGGATCGAGGCGACGTGCAGGTAGCCGGTGCCGGAGCTCGCCGGGTTCGGCATGACGAGCTTGCCCTCGTATTCAGGCTTGATCAGGTCCTGCCAGGACGACGGCATCGGCAGGTTGTCCTTCGCCATCTCCTCGTTGTTGACGCAGAAGGCGCCCATGTAGCCGGTGGTGGCGAACCAGTTGCCGTCCTTGTCGCGGAAGCGCGCCGGCACCTTGTCGATGTCCGCCGGCGAATACGGCTCCAGCATCGCCATGATGCGCGGATCGACCATCGCGGTCGCCGCCCAGCCCCAGATCACGTCGTGCTTCGGATTGTCGGCTTCCGCCAGCATCCGCGCCCGCAGGTCCCCGGTCGAGAGACGCAGGACGTCGACCTCGACATCGGGCAGGTCCGCCTGCATCGCCTCGAGGAACGCGGCGAGTTCGTCTTCTTCGTATGAGGTGTAGACGGTGATCTTGCCCGCGTCCGCGCTGCCGCCGGTGCCCGCGAACAGCATGGCACCGAGCACGAGGCCCGCCGCCGTCCTTGCGGCCCGCTTGAAGGTGCCGCGATGTGCGATAGTCCCGTTCATCTGCTTGTTCTCCCTCTGTCGGCACGCGCGCCATTCCGCACGCGGCTTCCTGTCGCCATAGTGTCACAAAACCGTAACGTGACAAACAGGAGCGACGGGCTTCCACATGTTTGGATGTGCAATTTCGCCCTTGCGAAAAGACGACAGCCAGATGACGCCGAAGATCGGTCCTATCGCGCAAAGACCAGATCGAGCCGGGTGACGGATTTTGGTGCCACGGTAACCGGGAGAAAGTCGCCGCGCCGGCCGTCGAGCATCGGCGCCAGCTCATAACGGCCCGGCCGCAACGGCCAGGCGAAGGAACCGTGCTCATTGGTCACGATGGCGATCTCGGGGATCGCTTTCGTCGGTGTATCGAGCGATCGCGCGACGATGACGGCGCCGGAAACCGGCTCGCCATCCGGCGAACGGACCGTTCCGACGACGCCCGTCCGCAATCCCGGCTCCTCCTTCCCAGTCTCTCCGGCCCCGGCCTCGCTGGCGGAGACGGGCTTGTTCTTGTTCGCCATGGCCGACACGCCTCCCGTCAAGATCGCGGGAACGAATACCAGCGCAAGCACGACCGCCGGAAGGACGCGAGATTGTCTCGCGCCGCGGAAACGGGCCACGGAAGCGATTTCATGGACCGGACGCGACGGACGCGTCCGGTCCCGGCTGTCGCTCGATCCCCTCACCGTCTCCATTTCCGAAGGTTCCGGTACACGGCCCTGGTGATGCGCGTGCCGTGATTGTTGGTGCTGTAGGGAGGGCCATTGTAGGTGCCGTAGGCGTGGATCGCCATGGCGCAAAAGCCATCGCAGCCTTTCCTCCAGCGATAGACGGGCGATCCGCTCATGCCGCCGGTCGTGTCGTTCTTGTAGAACACACGCCGCCGCTGGGTCACCTTCACGCGCCCCTTGCTGCGCCACATGGTCAGCTCTTTATCGCCCGGGAAACCGGTGATGATGGTCCGCATACCGTTAAGGGAGCCACGCTTCCAGAAGAAGCCGAGGTGCCCCACCCTTTTGCCGATATTGCAGTCGAGCTTGATCGCACCGTAGTCGAAATCGTCCCGCCCGCGCTTCGCCCAGCCCCTGACGGTATAGAGCTTGGTGGCATTGCAGGAGCCGTACGGAGTCCTGGTTCCGTTCGCCCCCGGATAGATCTTGTAGCTCTCCACCGGATAGAAGTCGCCGCCGTTGCCCTCGTGAACGCAATGGCCGGCAGTCGCCACGGTGTCCCGGCTCATCAGCCAGCCGGTGCACCGTCCGGCGTTGAACGTCACGAGCGTCACCGCCCGGTACGGCCACCGCTTCGTCCGGCGAACACGCCTGCGCCGATCCTTGCCGATGATCGACTCGATTCCGACCGGCGCCCCCATCGCCTCGAGCGCATTCAAGGCCTCGAATTCCTCAAAAGTCATCTGTCCGCCCTTCCGGGTCGCGAGCGCATCCTCGATCACCCTGTAGGACAGGCTTCGGCTATCGCCTCGAAAAGCGCGAGTCATCGTCCGTTCCGAGGGCATGGCGAAATCGAGTTCGCCCGGTATCGAGCGATCCCCGCTGCTTGAAACGGACTCGTGCAGCGACGCGGCCTCCGCGGCCAATGGATGGATCGCGAACGCAACCGCGAGAGTGAGTGCGAATTTGCTGAAAGCCATTGGTCGTCCTTGTTTCGATTGGATCGAACGGTCCGACCGAACGGGTTCGCTGCCGATCGCCGTTCCCCTGCCTGCTTGCAGGCGCGGCCATCACGCTCCAATAATCACATCTTTCCGTCAAGGATATGGAAATAATAAATTCGAACTATCCCGCCATAGTGCAATTTTCACCAGGCCCTCAAATGGCCTATTCGAAATTAAAATTATGAAACTTCGCTCTGTATATACAAATCGGAATCAAACCTCGATTACGTGAATCAAAAATTAAGACTGATTTTACAAAAGAAAAAGAAAGTATTTCTATAGTAGAAATTATTTATACATAAATATTACATGAATATCCAATCAAGACGGCATCGCACACGATCCCCCGAACGGTCAGATATCGGTCCCGCGCAGTATCGGTTTCGCGATCCCATCAGCAACCACAGATGCCGCGCTGCCGCTCTCGCATGTCGCAAAGCCTTGAAACGGACACCGGCTATTCGCACAGTGCGGGGTGATTCGAAACGAGGGGTCCGGAGTGGAAATCATGCGACGCGGAAGTGCGGCGGCAGCGGTCTTGGTTGGCCTGCTCGCCATGGTCATCGGCGGGCCGGCTTCGGCGGCCAGCTGCCACGGCGGTGCGAGCTTTGCCCAATGGCTGGATGCCTTCCGGGCGGAAGCGGCGCAGCGGGGCATTTCGCAAGCCACGATCAAGTCCGCCCTCTCGGGGGTTCAGTACGACCAGTCGGTCGTCAACCGCGACCGCGGACAGGGCGTCTTCTCGCAAAGCTTCCTGGAGTTCTCCGACCGGATGGTGAACTCCTACCGGCTGCAGAATGGCGCCAAGCACCTGTCGTCCAAGAAACAGATGTTCAATCGCATCGAGCAGCAATACGGCGTGCCGGGCCCCGTCATCGTCGCCTTCTGGTCGCTGGAAACCGATTTCGGCGCCAATAACGGCGACTTCAGAACACTGAACGCCCTCGCCTCCCTCGCCTATGATTGCCGCCGCCCGGACCTGTTTCGAGAGCATCTCCTGGCCGCGCTCCAGATCATCGACCACGGCGACCTCACGGCCTCCGAGATGCGCGGCGCCTGGGCCGGCGAGCTCGGCCAGACCCAGTTCCTGCCGAAGGACTATATGGAAACGGCCGTCGATTTCGACGGCGACGGCAAGCGCAACCTGATCAAGAGTTCCGCCGACGCGCTTGCCTCCTCCGCCGCCCTTCTGCGCAAGCATGGCTGGCGTCCGGGGGAACCGTGGCTCGAAGAGGTGAAGGTGCCGGCCAACCTGCCTTGGCAGGAGGCCGACATCGCCCTGCAGTACCCGCGCTCGGAATGGGCCCGCTTCGGCGTCACCCGCGTCAACGGCTCTGCGTTGCCCGCCGACGGACTGTCGGCCTCTCTGTTGCTCCCGATGGGCAAGGACGGACCGGCTTTCCTCGCCTACCCCAATTTTCAGGTCTATCTGCAGTGGAACCGGTCGCTGGTCTACGCAACCACAGCGGCCTACCTGGCCACCCGTATGGCCGGCGCACCGAAGGTCAGCCGGGGCAGCGCGAAACCCTTTGGCCGCAACGAGACCATCGCGTTGCAGAAGGCGCTCAGCGCGCGCGGCTACCACGTCGGCAAGATCGACGGCATCCTCGGCGCCAACACCCGTGCCGCCGTCAAGGCCGAGCAGATCCGTCTCGGCCTGCCCGCCGATTCCTATCCGACGGCGGAGCTGTTGCAGAAGATGCGATAGGGCCAGCCCGCCTCGGCCGGGAAGGTCGAAAAGTGGGGCAGCGTCCCGATCGCTCGAAGCCCAGCGAGCCTCACTAGGCGGACGGGTTCTTCCGGCCGAGGAATGGTTCGAGACGTGCAGCGTGGCCGGCGCCGATCGAAACCATGCTGTCCTCGGGAACCGCATGCCAGGCCTCGTGCTCGTCGTCATAGGGCTCCGACGCGATGACGACGCCCGTCGGAATCTCGCGGTGATAGAGCGTCGGTCCGATGTGGTAGCGGGCCCACCGGAACGCCTGCAGCGTTCTTCCGTCCGTGTGGACGGCCGCGAAATAGACCGGCTCGTCGACACCGTTTTCCTCCATCACCGCAACGATATCGGTGAGCGCGGACGCAAGCGCCTTGCCCGGGTCGGTATCGAGACCGTGCCCGAGCGCGATGAGGAAGATGGCTTCGCTGTCACTTTGCCCCTTCCGCTCCGGATAGAGCTCATCGGGGATCAGCGCCTCGATGGCCCGGCGCAGCTTGCGAAAACCGCCGATCTCGCCGTTGTGCAGAAACAAGTGCCTGCCGACGGCGAAGGGATGGCAGTTCGCCGTCGCAACCTCGCCCGACGTCGCCGACCGGATATGCCCGACGAACAAAGGCGAACGAACCTGTTCGCTGATCGACAGGAGATTGGCATCGCCCCAGGCCGGCCGAAGCGAACGATAGCGCCCCGGGACCTCGCGCTCGGCATACCAGCCGATGCCGCAGCCGTCGGCATTGACGGTCGACAGCGACTCCCGAGCTTCGCGCGACTGGTTGACCAGCGAGCGCGGGGGATCGGATAGCAGCGTTTCCAGGAAGATCGGCTCGCCCGAATAGGCAACGAGACGGCACATGGCGGGAAAGCTCCCAAACGGACCGGGATGAAGTATCGCCCGGTCGGTGCCGAAAAGAAATCGCGCGAGCGGTACGACTATCCGACGGCTGTCCCGTATGACGCGCGGCCGATCACACCGCCACGGGCAGGTCGACGATGCCTTCCTCGCCGAAGACGCGGCGATAGCGCTCGATTTCGTCGATCGGTCCGGTCGCCTTGGTAACGTTGTCGGACAGTTTCACGGCCGGCCGGCCGCCGGCTTCGGTCACCTTGCAGACGAGCGAGATCGCCTTCAGCCGCCCGTCGACGCCGCTCGGCGCGCAGCCGCGGAAATCGTTGGTCAGATTGGTGCCCCAGCCGATCAGCACGTTGACCTTGCCGCGCAGATAGCGAACCGACTCCTCGATGGAATCGATGTCCATTCCGTCGGACAGGATGACGGACTTTTCCATCGGATCCTGGCCGCGCGACTTCCAGTAGGCGATCAACTCGTCGGCGGCTTCCAGCGGCGGCTTGGAATCGGGCCGTGCGCCTTTCCAGCGGGCGACCCAGTCGGGCGCGTTGCGCAGGAAGTTGGTCGAGCCGAAACAGTCGGGCAGGACGACCTTGAGATTGCCGTCATACATGCTCGCCCAGTCGCGCAGCACCTGGTAGGGCGCGGCGCGCAGCGCCTCGTCGCTGTTGGCCAGCGCGGCGTAGACCATCGGCAATTCGTGCGCGTTGGTGCCGATCGCCTCCAGGCCGAGCTCCATCGCCATCTTGACGTTGGAGGTGCCGGTCAGGTTGTCGTTGACCCCCTCCTTCAGCGCCTCGACGCACCATAGCTGCCACAGATAGGAATGGCGCCGCCGCGTGCCGAAATCACCGACCTTGAGGGGCCCTTCGGCAGCCAGCGCGCGGAGCCGCTCGATCTTGTCCCACAGCTTGGCCTTCGCCCGGGCATAGAGCACGTCGAGCTCGAACCGGCTCATGCCGCGCACCGCCGCGCGCGAACGCAGCTCGGTGATGATGGCGAGCGCCGGCACCTCCCACATGGTGACTTCCCGCCACGGCCCCTCGAAGCGCAGCTCGTACTGCCCGTCGCGCTTGATCAGCTCGTATTCGGGCAGCTGGAAGTCGGCGAGCCAGGACAGATAGTCCGGATCGAATATCTGCTTGCGACCGTAGAAGGTATTGCCGGCGAGCCATATCAGCTCGTTCTTTCCGAACCGCAGCGTCCGGACATGGTCCAGCTGCGCACGGAGTTCGGCCTCGTCGACGTCGTCGGCAAGCCGAACCGTCTTGGTCCGGTTGACCAGCGAGAAGGTGACGTTCACGTCCGGATGGAGCCGATGGATCATCGAGCCCATCAGCAGCTTGTAGAAGTCGGTGTCGAGAAGCGTCCGCACGATCGGATCGAGCTTCCAGGTGTGATCATGCACCCGTTTGGCTATATCGACCCGCACGACCATGGTGTTGTCCCCGAACGCTGTTCGACCGTCGGTCGCCCCGCGGCCATCTGGCCGCACAGCTATCCCCCGCGGCCGATCGGACGCCATAGGACACTAACGCCCCCCTTTCGTGCAAGTCGGTGGATTCATGGAGGGTATGTGGAAGGCGCGGATTTCGGCCGGAACGAACCGCCATACCGGCCGGCGGTCGGTCTCCGGTGGCACAATGCCGAAAAGCCGCGCCTTGCCGGCCGCGGCTTCTTGGCCCCTGACCGAGAGGGGGTGCGCAGGCGCCCGGGAGGCGCCCGCGCAAATGGTTACGCGACTAGCGGACCACGAGTTTGATCGGGTCCTCGCTCGGCGGATCGAAATAGCCGAAGAACGCCTCGACCGCCGCCGGGTCTCCCTCGACCGTCACCTCGCCATCGTCAAGCGCCTGCGGCAACGTCGTCTCCCCGAGCAGGATCTTGTCGAGCACCGCCTTCGTGGAAACGAAGGTCGCATCGGTTTCCGCCGGGATCGTGTCGGAGTAGATCGCGACGCCGCGACGGATATGCAGCGCGTCTTCCTCGCCGACATCGGTGAACTTGAATCCCACCGTCAGATCCGCATCGGCGGCCTTCTTCGGATCGAGATTGACGCGCATGGACTCGATCACCGCGCTTGCCGGGAGCGCCTTGATGATATCCGGCGCAGCGAAGTTCCAGACCTGCGTGTAGTCGAGCTTGTCTTCGAGTTCCAGGGCGCCGCCCAGGGCCAGGCCGCGCCAGTAGATGTTGGGCTGCTGATAGGCCCACTTGCGCATCGCCTCGGCCTTCAGCGCCCGCGCCTCCATGTCGTCGTGGTCGATCCGGATCGGATGGGTGAGGATTTCCATCGCCCAGCCGAACTCGCCGTTGTCGATTGCGGTGCGCGCCCGCTCCAGGATGGCATCCCGGCCGCCCATCGAATCCACGTAGAGCTTCGCCTTCTCCACGAAGCCGGGGGTGGCAAGCTCGGTCGGATCGGCCTGGTACCAGCCGAGATAGCCGCCATAGACGTTGCGAACCGAGTGGGCCACCGTCCCGTAGTACTCGCCGAGCCAGGGATCATCCTTCAGGTGCGACGGCAGTTCGATCGCGTCGGCCAGTTCCTCGCGGGTATAGCCCTTGTTCATCAGGCGCACCGACTGATCGTGCACATACTGGATCGCGTCGCGGTAGTTGGTGATCCGTTCCACGACGAAGTCGTTGCCGACCCACGGACGCATGTGCGAGCCGGAGTAGCTGTCCGACAGGTCGGCATACTTCAGAAGGTTGTCGACCCCCTTGTACCACTCCACCGGGTCACGGAACTTTGTGCCGCGCAGCGTGTACATGTTTGGAAAGGACTCGCCCTGGATCGTCTCCGAGCCGTGCAGGTGCTTCAGGTCCGGGAAGTAGATGCCGATCTCGTCTTCGGCATCACCATACGCGTGGAACAGCACCATCTTGACGCCAGCGACCTCGGTTTCCAGTTCGTCCGAAAAGGTGTCGGTCGGCTGCAGGAGCGAAACCGGGCCGACATCGAAGGTCGGGCCCAGCGCCTGGTGCACCCGGCCTTCGGGACCGATCGGCAGCAAGGTCGACGCGAGCGCGGTCCGGATCGACAGGATCGGGCCGACCACGCTGGCGTCGTTGATCAGGAACTCCTCGAACGTGTCGTGCGCGAAGATCCGCACCTTTCCGGACTCGACGTCCTCTTCCGTCACGCCAAGCCCCTTGGTGCCGAAGGGGTGGTCGGGGTGACGGTGCGTATAGATCACCGCCTTGATCGGCTTGTCGGTGATCGTGCGGAAGTCGGCCATCACCTCCTTGGCGAAGGTATCGTTCTCACCGGAATCGATGATGATCACGCCGTCGTCGCCGACCACCATGGTCGTGCTGGTGATGCCGTAGCCGACCGCGACGTACACCTTGTCCTTCACGGGCATGTAGATGCCCCGGCCCATCTGACGGGCAAAGGCGGTCTGTTCGGGATGGATTGTGGGGCCCGCCTGCGTATAAGCAAGATTGTCGCCGCGATCGAGCACCAGCGGAGCCAGATTCGTCTTGTATCCGTCGTATTTCGCCTCGAACTTGGCGACCTCCGCCTCGTCTGCCAAAACCGGCGACGCCAGCACGGCCGCGCAGGCCAGAGCCAGACCGGCCACCGAACGCATTAGTACCTGGGACAGCGAACGCTGCATGCTGATATCCTGTCTAGTCATCTGATTAATCTCCAATCGGCTCGTGCCGGCATGGGCGCTCCGGCCGGACCCGAGCGCCATTTCGTATTCCTGTCCCGAAAAGCGAAAAGCGGCTTAGCTGCGCGACCCTACTGCCTGCGGCCCGCGACAACTTGCCATTTTACGCCACGTCAATTAGTTAGCCGACATGGGTAGATCGATGACAGCGATGACATCGGTTAGGGGGATGGGCCCCCTGCCCGCTCTTGTCGAGGAACGCGAAGGGACTAGGACGCTGCAGCGTCTCTTCGACGAAATCGACCTTCCGCTCTCCATCATCCCCGAACCCAACCACAGGATGCCGCTCGCCGATCTGATCGACCTGTTCGAATACGCCGCCAGGCGGACCGGCGATCCCTTGTTCGGGCTCACGGTCGGGACGACGATGGGGGGAAAATTCGGAAAATGGGTCGACTATGCGCTATCGGCGCCGACGCTCGGAGGACACCTCGAACGGGCCTCGCGAACGTTGCGCTACCACCAGTCCGGCACGCGCCTGACCCTCTCTGTCCGCGGCGATGTCGCGAAATACACCTATCATATCCCGGTCCGGCCGGCGCACGGCGCACGCCAGCACCTCGAACACACGATTCCGGCGTTGCTCTCGTGTTTCCGGCACTACTGCGGCGAAAGCTGGCAGCCGCTTCGTATCGAAGTCGGCTACGGCGGCGACAACCGGCTGTCGGCGGTGGAGGACGCCCTCGGCGTTCCCATCCTGGCCAATCGCAGCGCGCTCTCCATCGTCTTTCCCGCCGCCGACCTTGCGCGCGCGCTGCTCGATAATCCGGCCCGCGAGTCTCCGCCCACACTGCATGATCTGAAAGCCATGGTCCGCCAGCGGCCTCCGAGCGATATCGCGGGCATCGTCGCGGATATCGCCTGCACGCGCCTGCTGGAGGGCCGCACCGATATGGAAGGTGCGGCCAGCCGCATGGGCCTTGCGGTCAGAACCCTGCAGCGGCGGCTCCACGAACAGGGTTTCACCTACCGGGACATCCTCGCGCAAACGCGCCTCGACCGGGCCCGTCATCTGCTGACGGAAACCGGACAGTCCGTGACCGAGATCGCCCTGTGCCTGGGATACGAGGAGCCGGCCCACTTCACGCGCGCCTTCCGGCGGGCCACCGACATGGCGCCGCGAACCTACAGACGAATGATCGCCCGCGTCTAAACGCTCAGGCGATCGTTGCGCCGCCGTCCGCGACGATCACCTGTCCGGTGATGAAGCTCGCCGCCCCGGATGCCAGGAACGCGGCGACGGGACCGATTTCGTCTGGCCGCCCGATGCGCCGCAACGGGGTCGTGGCGGTGCGCGGCTTGAGGTCTTCCTCGTCCTCCCACAAGGCGCGGGCGAAATCGGTCTTGATGAGGCCAGGCGCGATACAGTTCACGCGCACGTTCTTCGGCCCCCACTCGACGGCGAGATTGCGCGCCAGCGCGAAGTCTGCGGCCTTCGAAATACCGTAGGCGCCGATCACCGGCGTGCCGCGCATACCGGCGATCGAGGAGACGATGATCATCGCACCGCCGCCGCGCTCCGCCATCTCGGGCAGCACATGATTGGCGAACCAGATGTTGGCCTTGACGTTGGAGTCCATGATCTTGTCGAAGGCTTCGTCGCTCAACGCCGAAAGCGGACCGTAGTGCGGATTAACTGCGGCGTTCGACACCATGATGTCGATCTTGCCCCAGTGCGCCCGCGTCCTGGCGACGAGCGCGTCGACATCCTCGCGGCGCGACACGTTGCAGGGTACGACAAAGGCCTCCCCGCCAGCCGCGCGGATCTCGGCCGCGACCGCCTCGCAGGCGTCCTGCTTTCGGCTCGAGATCACCACCCGGGCGCCGAGCGCGGCCATCGTTTCGGCGATCGACTTGCCGATGCCCTTGCTGGAGCCGGTGACGATTGCGACCTGGCCGTCGAGGCGGAACGGATCGGTCATGGCTGCCTCTCCTTGTAGACCTATGCCGCGATCAGGCTACCGGCGTCGGCGACCCTGGCCAGGTGATACGCCGCGTTGCCGAAGGTCGCGTCGATCATGGTCGCCCGCTTGAAGTAGTGGCCGACCTTGAATTCCATCGTCATGCCGACGCCACCGTGCAGCTGGATCGCGTTCTGGCCGACGGACATGGCCGAGCGGCCGATTTGCACCTTGGCGGCCGATACCGCGCGGCGGCGCGCCTGCGCATCGTCGCTGTGGGCCATCACCGTCGCGAACATCGTCATCGACCGCGCCTGCTCGAGATCGATGAACATGTCGGCCGCGGCATGCTGCAGAACCTGGAAATCGCCGATCGGCACACCGAACTGCTTGCGCATCTTCAGGTACTCGACCGTGAGCTGGTACATCTCGTCGAGCCCGCCGACGGCCTCGGCGCACAACGCCGCGATCGCCTCGTCGACGGCGCGCGCCACCAGCGGCAGCCCGCCTTCGGGATCACCGATCACGGCCTCCGGCCCGACCCGCACGTTTTCGAACATGACGTCCGCGGCCCGGTGCCCGTCCTGGGTCCTATAGCCCCGCCGCGATACGCCCGGCGCCGAGGCGTCGACCAGGAATACACCGATCCCGTCCGTGTCGCGCCGGTCGCCGGCAGTCCGCGCCGTGACGATCAGCCTGTCCGCGCTGTCGCCATGCAGAACGACGCCCTTGGCCCCGTCGATCACCCAGCCCTCGCCATCGGCGCGCGCCGAGGTCGCGACATCGAACAGGTCGTAGCGCGACTGACGTTCGGTCTGCGCCAGAGCGAGCTTGAGCCCGCCTTCCGCGATCTGCGGAACGAGGTGGGCCTTCTGGCCCTCGCTGGCGCCGTGGCGCAGGACGCCGCCCGACAGGATAACGGTCGAGAAGTACGGCTCGACGACGAGCCCCTTGCCGAACGCCTCCATGACGATCATCGTCTCGACCGGACCGCCGTCCATGCCGCCATGGTCGGACGAGAACGGCAGCGCCAGCAGGCCGAGGTCGGCATACTGGCCCCACATGTCGGCGCTCCAGCCCGGCTCGCCGCCAAGCCACGTGTTGCGCGTCTCGAAGTCGTAGCGGTCGGCCAGCAGGCGCTCCACGCTTTCCTTCAAAAGCCGCTGCTCGTCGTTCAGATCGAAATCCATCTAGCCTGCTCGCTCCCTGGCCATTCCTGCCCCCCGGGACGCGGCCGCGCCTCGGGATGGGCCGTACTCTCGGTGATCCTCGTGGTGTTCAGCGCGTCCCGACTACGGTCGATGAACGCGCTGTTCCGCCGTCGGCGCTAGAGCCCGAGGATCGCCTTGACGATGATGTTCTTCTGGATCTCGTTCGATCCGCCGTAGATCGAGACCTTGCGCCAGTTGAAATAGGTCGGCGCCGCCGTATCGGCCCAGTCCGGCCCGACCTGCATCTCGTTCGACCCCGCCTCAAGCCCGTCGCCGAAAGGCAGCGCGAACGGCCCGACCACATCCATCATCAGTTCCGTCGTCGCCTGCTGAATCTGCGACCCCTTGATCTTGAGGATCGAGGACGCCGGATCCGGTTTGCCGGTGTTGCCGCGCTTGGCGTCGGCGGCGACGACGCGCAGTTGCGTCATCTCCAGCGCCTTCAGCTCGATCTCGGCGGCCGCCAGCTTCTCACGGAACCACGGTGCCTCGATCAACGGACGGTCGCCGTCGCTGACCTGGGCTGCAAGTTGACGGATGCGTTCGAGCCTCTGTTTCGAGACGCCGACGCGGGCAATGTTGGTGCGTTCGTTGCCGAGCAGGAACTTGGCGTAGTCCCAGCCCCGGTTCTCCTCGCCGACCAGGTTCTCGACAGGCACCCGCACGTCGTCGAAGAACACCTCGTTGACCTCGACGCCGCCGTCGATCGTCTGGATCGGGCGCACCGTGATGCCCGGCGTCTTCATGTCGATCAGCAGGAACGAGATGCCCTGTTGCCGCTTCGGCGCGTCGGGATCGGTGCGCACCAGACAGAAGATCCAGTCGGCGTACTGGGCCAGCGTCGTCCAGGTCTTCTGGCCGTTGACCACGTAGTGATCGCCGTCGCGTTTCGACGACGTGCGCAGCGAGGCAAGATCCGACCCCGCACCCGGCTCGGAGAAGCCCTGACACCACCAGTCGTCGATATTGGCGATGCGCGGCAGGAAATGCGCCTTCTGTCGCTCGTTGCCGAAGGTGTAGATGACCGGACCGACCATATAGACGCCGAACTGCAGCGGCGACGGCGCGGGCGTGCGCTGCAGTTCCTCGACGAAGATGTACTGTTTCATCGGCCCCCAACCGGTGCCGCCATACTCGACCGGCCAGTGCGGCACGGCCCAGCCCTTCGCGTTGAGGATGCGTTGCCAGGTGACGATGTCGTCCTTCTCGACGGACCGCCCCTCGGTCATCTTCCTGTGGATGTCGGCCGGCAGCGCTTCGCGGAAGAAGGTGCGCACCTCGTCTCGGAACGCGATTTCCTCGGGCGTGAATGCAAGATCCATATCGGCACTCAGCTGTTGATTTCGAACAGGCCGGCAGCGCCCATGCCGCCGCCGACGCACATGGTGACGACGACGCGCTTGGCGCCGCGCCGCTTGCCCTCGATCAGGGCATGGCCGGCGAGCCGCGCGCCCGACATGCCATAGGGATGGCCAAGCGCGATGGCGCCGCCGTTGACGTTGAGCTTGTCGGGATCGATGCCGAGCTTGTCGCGGCAGTACAGCACCTGCACGGCGAAGGCCTCGTTCAGTTCCCACAGGTCGATGTCGTCGACGGTCAGACCGTGACGCTTCAGAAGGCGCGGCACCGCGAAGACGGGCCCGATGCCCATCTCGTCGGGCTCGCAGCCGGCGGCGACGAAACCGCGGAAGGTGCCGAGCGGCTCGAGCCCGCGCTGTTCGGCGAGTTTCGAATCCATCAGCACCGAGGCCGACGCGCCGTCGGAAAGCTGGCTGGCATTGCCCGCGGTGATCGTCTTGCCCTCGCCGCGCACGGCCTTGAGGCCCGCCAGGCCTTCGGCAGTCGATTCCGGCCGCGGCCCCTCGTCGCGGTCGACCGTGACGTCGCGCTCGGAGGTTTCCCCCGTCGCCTTGTCGACAACCACCATGGTCGTGGTTATCGGTGCGATCTCGTCCGTGAAGCGGCCACCCTGCATCGCAGCGGCCGTCCGTTTCTGGCTTTCGAGCCCATAGGCGTCCTGCGCCTCGCGGGCGATGCCATAGCGCTCGGCCACCACCTCCGCCGTGTCGATCATCGGCAGGTAGACCTCCGGCTTCATGTCGATCAGCGCCTGGTCGAACTCGTGGAAGGTGTTGCGATGCTCGTTCTGCACGAGGCTGATCGATTCCACGCCGCCACCGACACCGACCGCCATGCCGTCATGGATGATCGAGCGGGCGATCGTCGCGATCGCGTTGAGGCCCGACGAGCATTGCCGGTCGATCGTCGACCCTGCCACCGTCACCGGCAGGCCGGCGCGCAGCAGGGCCCGGCGGGCGACGTTGCCACCCGTGGTGCCTTCCTGCATGGCGCAGCCCATAACCACGTCCTCCACGTCGGCGGGATCGATACCGGCCCGCTCGACGGCCGACGCGATCGCATGGCCGGCAAGCGTCGGCCCGTCGGTGTTGTTGAGCCCGCCGCGATAGGCCTTGCCGATCGGTGTGCGGGCTGTGGAGACGATGACGGCTTCGCGCATGGGCATGGTCCTCGATTGGCGTTTCAGTTGCTATTCGGTCCGGAGGCGACCTTGCGCCGCTCTTCGTCGCGCAACGCCGTCTTCAACAGCTTGCCGACGGGGCTGCGCGGCAGGGCTTCGCGGATCTCCAGATATTGCGGCATCTCGTGCTTGCCGACCTTGTCGGCGAGGAACTGCCGCAGCGCATCGAGATCCAGGTCTTCGGCGCCTTCGCGCAGTGCCACGAACGCCTTCGCCGCCTCGCCGCGGTAGTCGTCGGGCACACCGATGACCATCACTTCGGCGACCGAAGGATGCTCGTAGATCGCCTGCTCGACCATCTGAGGATAGACGTTGAACCCGCCCGAGAGGATCATGTCCTTCTTGCGGTCGACGATGTAAAAATACCCGTCCTCGTCCATCGAGCCGATGTCGCCCGTCAGGAAATAGCCGTCGACGAAGGCGGCTTCCGTCTCCTCGGGCCGGTTCCAGTAGCCCCGCGTGACGTTCGGCCCCTTGATCCGGATCTCGCCGACATCGCCCGGCTCGAGTATGTGCGCGGGATCGTCCAGGGCAACGATGTTCAATTCGATACCCGGCATCGGCAACCCGATGGACCCCGGCTTGGCGGGTCCAGTCGCCGGCAGGTTCGTACCGGCGGGCGAGGTTTCCGTCATGCCCCAGCCGCCGAGCAGCTTGTGGCCGGTCAGATTGGCGAAGCGCCGTGCGACGTCCACCGGAAGCGGGGCCCCGCCGGAACCGCAATAGCGCAGGGACGACAGATCGCGATCTTCGATACCCGGCGAGTTGACCAGCGCAATCCACATGGTCGGCACGCCGAGAAACACCGTGGCATGCAACTCTTCCATGTCGCGCAGCGTCGTATCGACGTCGAACCTCAGCCGCAGCAGGATTTCGTTCCCGGCCTTGATCTGGCGCAGGAGTATCGTGGTCAGCGCATAGATATGAAACAGCGGCAGGACGCAGATCACACGGTCCCCGCCCGGGACCGACAGGTTCTGACCGTTGAACCACGTCTCGTAGATCGACGTCGCGGCAGTCAGGTTCGCGTGCGAGAGAATGGCGCCCTTGGGCAGGCCCGTCGTGCCGCCGGTATATTGCAGGACCGCGATATCGGAAGGCGCGATTTTCGGCCAGGCCTCCGGCGGTTGCGCTCCGCCCACATAATCCGACCACCGGGCGATCCTCGGGTCTGATGGAATCGGGTAGACGGGTATCGGCGGCGCGCCCCACGCAGCATCCTCGCCAACGACGATCCGGTCCAGATGGTCGGCCTCGAGCAGCTTGATCGCCATCGGGAGCATGGTCCCGATATCGGTCGTCACGAGGATGCGGGCGCCACTGTCCTGAAGTTTGTGGGCAAGCTCCCGCTCGGCATCGAGCGGGCTCAGCATGACCAGCCGCGCCCCCGCCTTGAGGCCGCCGAAGAACGCGACCGGATGGAACGGCGAGTTGGGAAGATAGATCGCGATCGTGGTATCGCGACCGACCCCGGCGCGCAGGAAACCGGCGGCGGCGTTGTCGACCCACTTGGACAGCGCGTCATAGGTGACGTCGACGCCGCGGTACTCGATCGCCCGCCGCGGACCGAAATCCGCGGCGGCCGTGTCGAACAGATCGGGGATGGTGGAGGTATGAATCGGAGCGTCCCAGGAAACGCCTGGCGGGTAGGATCTCTCCCAGGCGAAGGGACGCTTCGTCATGCCGTCCGTTCTTTCTCCCTGCCGTAGGCTGCGAAGGTCGATCCTTCATCGGCAAGCCGGTCGAGCAACGGCGCCGGCTTCAGGGCCGCGTTGCCGGAAACTTCGGCGTAATGGGCGAGCCGGTTGCGGACATGCTTCAGCCCGACCTGATCGGCGTAGAACATCGGCCCGCCGCGCCAGACCGGGAAACCGTATCCGTTGACCCAGACGACGTCTATATCGCCCGGCCGCTGGGCGACGCCCTCCTCGAGGATCTTCGCCCCCTCGCTGATCATCGGGTAGATCAGCCGCTCGACGATTTCCTCGTCGCCAATCTCGCGACGTTCGATCCCCTGCTTGGCCGCAGTCTCCACGATCAGCGCCTCGACTTCAGGGTCGGGAATGCCGGCGCGGGCGCCCTTCTCGTAGATATAGAAGCCGCGGCCGGTCTTCTGGCCGAAGCGGCCCATCTCGCACAGGGCATCGGCGATGTCCGCCCGACCGCCATCGGCCGTCGCGCCCATCTGCTTGCGGATGCGCCAGCCGATATCGAGGCCGGCGAGGTCGCCCATGGCGAACGGCCCCATCGGAAAGCCGAAGCCGGTGATCGCCTTGTCGACCTGTTGCGGCGTCGCGCCCTCGAGCAGCAGGCGCTCGGTTTCGAGCGAGCGGGCGCGCAGCATGCGGTTGCCGACGAAGCCGAAGCAGACGCCGACGACGACCGGCACCTTCTTGATCTTGCGACCGACATCGATCACCGTCGCCAGTACGTCCGGCGCCGTCTCCGCGCCGCGCACGATCTCCAGCAGCTTCATCACGTTCGCCGGGCTGAAGAAATGCGTGCCGAGCACGGAGCTCGGGCGCTTCGTCATGTTGGCGATCGCGTTGACGTCGAGATAGGACGTATTGGTGGCCAGAACCGCCGTCGGCTTCGCGATCTCGTCGAGCTTCGAGAAGATCTGCTTCTTGATATCCATCTCCTCGAACACCGCCTCGATGATGAGGTCGGCGTCCGCGACGTCGTTCATATCGGTGCTGCCGGTCAGCAGGCTCATGCGCTGCCTGACGTCGGCCTCGGTCATCCGTCCGCGCGACACCGAGATGTTGTAGTTCTTCTCGATCGTGCCGAAGCCGCGATCCAGCGCTTCCTGGGAGGTCTCGACGATGGTCACCGGGATGCCCGCATTGGCGAAGTTCATCGAAATGCCGCCGCCCATGGTTCCGGCACCGATGACGGCGACCTTGTCGACCGCGCGCGGTTTCGTGCCCTTCGGCATGTCGAGCACCTTGGCGGCCTGGCGCTCGGCGAAGAACAGGTGGCGCTGCGCCTTCGACTGATCGCCGGCGACGAGCTTCATGAACGCCTCGCGCTCGCGCTTCAGACCTTCCTCTATCGGCAGCTCGAACGACCACTTGACCGCCTCGACGCAGGCATGCGGCGCCTCGAGCCCGCGCGCCCGTGCGGTCAACTTGCCGGCGGCCTCGTTGAACGCCGTCGGATCGGCCTTGACGTCGGCCAGCTTGTCGTCGCGGTCACTGACACGCGCCGGTTCCTTGCCCTCGGCACCAACTTTCTTCGCCAGCGCGACAGCCGCCTGCGTCAGGTCTCCGGTGGCGATCTCGTCGATCGCGCCGAACTTCAGGGCTTCTTCGGCGGGAACCGGATCGCCACTGACGATGATCTTCAGGGCCTCGATCGCGCCGATGAGGCGCGGCAGGCGCTGCGTGCCGCCGGCACCGGGAAGGATGCCCAGCTTCACCTCGGGAAGACCGACCCGCGTGCCGGGCGCCGCAATGCGATGATGACAGCCGAGCGCGACCTCGAAGCCGCCGCCGAGCACCGTGCCGTGCAGCGCGGCGACGACCGGCTTCGGCATCGCCTCGATGGCATTGATCATCTCGATGAGGGCCGGCGGCTGCGGCGGCTTGCCGAATTCGGTGATGTCGGCGCCGGCGGAGAAAGTCCGGCCCGCACATGCCAGCACGATCGCCTTGACTTCGGAATCTTCGCGCAACGCGGCCATCGCGTCGAAAACGCCCTTGCGCACTGCGTGGCTCAAGGCGTTGACCGGGGGATTGTCGATGGTCACGACGGCGACGTCGCCGTCCCTGGTTACGCTTACGACGTCGCTCATCAAAGTCTCCACTGAATCTCGGTTGGGCAGATGCGCCGGCACCGGCCGGCTTCAGCCGTCCCAACTAAGCGAACGCCGTTCCCCTCGCAAGCACCCCTCCCCGTCCGCCCCGCAAACGGGACAATAGAACGCGCCAAGGTCATGTCCTTCCGGATATTTGTTTCGCTCTGCGAAATTAGATTTTACAAATTGACCTGAACGCTAGAAACTGTTGCACTGCTTGTCAACGCAGGGGACAGGACAACGTGACAGGGCCGGGCAGCACCAGGAATGCGGGACCGATCGACGAGCCCGGACCCGTCGCGCCGGAACACGACCGCAAGTTTGTCGTCGCGCTGGCGCGCGGCCTGGAAGTGATGCGGGTTTTCCGTGCGCGTGACGGCCTGCTCGGCAATGCCGAGATCGCCGAGCGTACGGGTTTGCCCAAGCCGACCGTCTCCCGGCTGACCTATACGCTGACCAGGCTCGGCTACCTCGTCCACGTTCCCCGCTTCAACAAGTACCAGCTCGCGCCCGCCGCGATGGCGCTCGGCTACACCGCGCTTGCGCACATCGGCATCCGCCACATCGCCCGCCCTTACATGCAGGGCCTGGCCGACTACGCCGCGGCCTCGGTCGCGCTCGGCGCGCGTGACCGGCTTGCCGTCATTTACGTCCAGCACTGCCTGTCGAGCTCGATCCAGCAGGCCCGCCTCGACGTCGGCTCGCGCATTCCGATCGCCACAACCGCCATAGGCCGCGCACTGATTTCCGTGATGTCGGACGAGGAACGCGAGGCATTGTTCGAACGGCTCGCCGAGCGGGCCGGTGACGAGTGGCCGGGAATGCGCGACGGTCTCGACCGGGCCATGGCGGATATCCGCAAGCATGGTTTTACCTGGTCGGTGGGCGAATGGATCGAGGACGTCAACGGCGTCGCCGCACCGATCGTCATGCCGGACGGCTCGGGTGTTTATGCGTTCAATTGCGGAGCGCCTTCCTATAGCCTGTCGCGCGACAGGCTGGTGAACGACATCGGACCGCGCCTTCTGGAGATGGTGCGGACGGTGGAATCGATCTTGAGCGGCCGCGCAGACGGCTTCGACGATGAAGAAAACTATCGAACACCCGTCTTCCAGGGAGGAACGCGTGCCCAATCCAGCACCGGAGGCCGTAGCGCGCGCCGTCGGCGCAGCTGACTACGTCGCCTCACGGCAGCATTTGTTGACCTTCGACTCCGTCGCGATCCGCTTCGGCGGCATCGTCGCGCTCGACGGGATTTCCTTCGATATAGCGCCGGGCGAGATCCTCGGCCTGATCGGTCCCAACGGGGCCGGCAAGACGACGTTGTTCAACTGCGTCAGCCGCCTGTACACCCCCGACGAAGGCGACATCCGTTTCCAGGGCGAAAGTCTGTTGGCGCTCTCGGCCCATCGGATCGCCCGGCTCGGCATCACCCGCACCTTCCAGAACCTCGCGCTGTTTCGAACCATGTCGGTTCGCGACAACGTGTTGGTCGGCACGCATCCGCGCACCGGCGGCAACTTCCTGAGCGATGCGATCGGACTGAACCGTACACCCGCGCACGGCGACGCCGAAATCGACGACCTGCTGCACGACATGGGTCTGACGGACGTCGCCGATCGCGTGGTCTCGGACCTGCCGACCGGCACCCAGAAGCGCGTCGAGCTCGCCCGCGCGCTGGCCGGCCGCCCGAGACTCCTGCTGCTGGACGAGCCCGCCGGCGGCCTGACGCACAGCGAAGTCGACGAGCTGGGTGAACTGATCCGCCGCATCCGCGACCAGCGCGGTGTCACCGTGCTGCTGGTCGAGCATCACATGGGCCTCGTCATGGCGATTTCCGATACCGTCGTCGCCCTCGACTTCGGCCGCAAGATCGCGGAGGGCTCGCCGGCCGAGGTCCAGAACGATCCGGAAGTGATCCGCGCCTACCTGGGGAGCAGCCACCGATGAGCGAACCGCTGCTCAAGGTCCGCGGCCTGGAGGCCTGGTACGGACGCCTCCAGGCGCTGTTCGGCCTCGATTTCGACGTGCCGGAAAACGGTGTCGTAACGCTGCTCGGCGCCAACGGGGCTGGCAAGACCACGACGCTCAGGGCGCTATCCGGGATGATCCAGACCGCCGGCGATATTGTCTTCGCCGGCAATCAGATCGGCGGCACCGTGACGGAAGATATCGTCCGACTCGGCATCGCCCACGTGCCCGAGGGGCGCGGCACCTTCACCGCCATGACGGTGGAGGAGAACCTCCAGCTCGGCGCCATGACCCGCCGCGACCCCGGCGCCATCGCCCAGGACATCGAACGGACCTACGCCTATTTCCCGCGCCTTGCCGAGCGCCGGCGACAGCAGGCGGGCACACTGTCGGGCGGCGAGCAGCAGATGCTGGCGATTAGCCGTGCGCTGATGCTGCGTCCGCGCCTGATGCTGCTCGATGAACCCTCCTTCGGGCTCGCGCCGCTGATCGTCGAGGAGCTCTTCGGGATCCTCGCGGACCTGAAGGAGAAGGAAGGGTTGTCGATGCTGCTGGTCGAGCAGAACGCCGCCATGGCCCTGGAGATTGCCGACGAAGCCTATCTGATCGAAACCGGCCGCATGATCATGTCCGGCCCTGCCCAACAGATCGGCAGCGACGAGAACGTTCGCCGCGCCTATCTCGGCTACTGACGGGAAACGAGTATGGAGCTGTTCCTGCATCAGGTTCTGGCCGGTCTCGCCACGGGGGGCATCTACGCCTGCATGGCCCTGGCCATCGTCATGATCTACCAGGCGATCCACCATCTCAACTTCGCCCAGGGCGAGATGGCGATGTTCTCGACCTTCGTCGCCTGGCAGCTCATCGAATGGGGCGTGCCCTACTGGGGTGCCTTCTTCTTGACGATCGGCCTGTCTTTCGTCGCCGGCGTCGTCATCGAGCGCACAGTGTTCAAGCCTTTGCAGCGCGCGCCGGTACTCGCCCACATCGTCGCCTTCATCGCACTGTTCGCGATCTTCAATTCGCTGGCCGGTTTCATCTGGGACTTCACCATCAAGTCCTTCCCCACACCGTTCGGCCAGCAGTCGCTGTTCGGCGGCGGGCTGATCGGTGCGCACGACGCCGGCATGATCGCCGTCACGCTGGTGCTGCTGGTGCTCCTGTTCCTGTTCTTCCGCAACACCCGCGTCGGACTTGCCATGCGGGCAGCCGCCACCAACCCCGAGTCCGCCCGCCTTGTCGGTGTCCGCGTCGGCTGGATGATCGCGCTCGGCTGGGGCATGGCGGCGGCGATCGGCGCGGTGGCCGGCATGATGATCGCGCCCGTCGTCTTCCTCGAGCCCAACATGATGCTGTCGATCCTGATCTACGGCTTCGCCGGCGCCGTCGTCGGCGGCCTGACGAGCCCCGGCGGGGCGGTGATCGGCGGCTTCGCCGTCGGCATCATCGAGAACCTGGCCGGCACCTTCATTCCCGTCGTCGGGCCGGAACTGAAACTGACGATCGCGCTGGCGCTGATCGTCACCGTACTGATGTTCAAGCCGACAGGGCTGTTCGGCGCCCGTGTCGTGACGAGGGTATGATGGCGATGGAACGCACCATGGCGTCCGACGGTCGGGCGAAGGCGCAGGGCGCCGCCGCGCCCGTGGCCCGCAACGGCATCCCCCTGGCGTGGCAGCGCGCCGCCCTCGCCGTCGGCCTGATCGTCGCCGTGGTCCTGCCCTTCGTCGTGAAGAACTTCACGATCTTCCAGTTCACCACGGTGATGATCTACGCGATCGCCATCCTGGGCCTCAGTCTCCTGACCGGCTTCAACGGCCAGTTCTCGCTCGGCCATTCCACCTTCGTGGCGATCGGCGCCTATACGACGGCGATCCTGATGGAATTCGCCGGCATGGGCTTCTACTGGACGCTGCCGATCGCCGCGATCGTCTGTTTCGTGTTCGGCTTCCTGTTCGGACTGCCGGCATTGCGGCTGGAGAGCATATACCTCGCACTCGCCACCTTCGCGCTTGCCGTCGCCACGCCGCAGCTGCTCAAGCTCACGCCGCTCGAACCGTGGACCGGCGGCGTCCAGGGCCTGCTCGTCTTCAAGCCGGAGGCGCCCTTCGGCCTGCCGCTCAATTCGGACCAGTGGATGTACTTCGTCACGCTGGCGGTCGGCCTCGGGCTGGCGGCCTGCGCCGTCAACCTGGTCAACAGCCGGTCCGGCCGGGGCATGAAGGCTATCCGCGACAACCCGATCGCGGCCCGCGCCATGGGCATCAACATCGCCCTCTACAAGACAACGACCTTCGGCGTCAGCGCGGCCTATGCCGGCATCGCCGGATCGTTGTCGGCGGTGGTGGTGCAGTTCGTCGCCCCCGACAGCTTCACCTTCACGCTGGCCATCGGCCTGTTCGTCGGTCTAGTTATCGGCGGCGTGGGAACCATCACCGGCGCGCTGTTCGGCGGTCTGTTCCTGGTTTTCGTGCCGAATATCGCAGAGGAGGTCTCCAAGGGCCTCGCCGGCGCGGTCTACGGCGTGATCCTGCTCCTGGTGATCTACCTGATGCCGACCGGTGCGGTCGGCCTCATTCGTACCGCCGTTCTGAAACTCGCAACACGGCGCCGTTGAAGGCGCCGGCAACCTGGGAGGAAAGCCATGAGAATTCGCAGCTACGTCACCTGGACGGGCCTCGCGGTCGCCCTCGCGCTCGCCGCCGGTCCTGCCGGCGCGCAGCAATACGATCCCGGCGCGACCGACACGACCATCAAGATCGGCAACATCAATCCCTACAGCGGCCCGGCGTCCGCCTACGGTACGATCGGCAAGACCCTCGCCGCCTATTTCGACAAGGTGAACAAGGAAGGCGGCATCAACGGCCGCCAGATCGAGTTCATCTCCTATGACGACGGCTACAGCCCGCCCAAGGCAGTGGAGCAGGCCAGAAAGCTGGTGGAGAGCGACGAGGTGCTGCTCATCTTCCAGAGCCTCGGCACGCCGTCGAACTCGGCGATCCACAAATACATGAACGTCAAGAAGGTGCCCCAGCTCTTCGTCGCCACCGGCGCCACCAAGTGGGGCGATCCGGAGAACTTCCCCTGGACCATGGGCTGGCAGCCCAACTACCAGAGCGAAGGCCGCATCTACGCGACCTACATCAAGGACAATCATCCCGACGCCAAGATCGCCGTGCTGTTCCAGAACGACGACTATGGCAAGGATCTCTTGAAGGGGCTGACGGACGGGCTCGGCGACAAGGCGTCGATGATCGTCGCCGAAGTGCCCTACGAGACATCCGACCCGACCATCGACTCGCAGATGATCAAGCTGAAGGACTCCGGCGCCGACGTTCTGGTGACCATCGCCACGCCGAAATTCGCCGCGCAGTCGATCCGCAAGGTCGCCGAACTCGATTGGCATCCGGTCCACATCGTCAACAATGTCTCGCAGTCGGTCGGCGGCGTGCTGAAACCGGCCGGCCTGGACAACGCCACCGGGGTCCTGTCGACGGGCTACCTGAAGGACCCGACCGATCCGCAATGGAAGGACGATCCGGCCTATGCCGACTGGGTGGCGTTCATGGACGAGTACTACCCCGACGGCGACAAGACCTCGAGCTTCACCGTCTACGGCTACACCGTCGGACAGACGCTCAAGCAGGTGCTGGAACAAGCCGGCGGCGACCTGACCCGCGCCAACGTCATGAAGCAGGCGGCCAGCCTGCGTGGGCTGGAGCCGCCGATGGCCCTGCCCGGCATCATCGTCAACACCTCCGAGACGGACTTCTTCCCGATCGAGCAGATGCAGATGATGAAGTTCAACGGCGAGCGCTGGGAGATGTTCGGTCCCGTGATCTCCGGCGAGGTTCGGAGTTAATCCGGGCAGAACGACGCACGCGTTTTCGGCGCCGGGCCGCACGGTCCGGCGCATTTCTTCCGAAAGGACCGCACCGGCACCACGCCGCGGTAACGAACAGCGGGAAGGATGTCCCGCGCTTCCTCGGGCACCCCGACGCGGACATCGCCAATTCTCCGCCGCCGGCTATGATGCTGCCCTCAAGAACAGCGGACGCGAAAGGAACACCATGACGGCCGGACATCCGCACGCCGGACATCCTCACGAAAGCGTCTTCACGCTGGAAGCGACCCAGCTCAAGTTCGGCGAAGGCGCCGTCGACGAGCTCGGCTGGGAAATCGGCCGCCTTGGCCTGAAGCGCATCATGCTGGTCGCCGATCCGGTGCTGCGCGAATTCGGCGTCACCGGACGCGTGATCGGGCAGATCGAAGCCGCCGGCGCCGCCGCGGTCCTCTACGAGGACATCGCCGTGGAGCCGACCATCGACAGCTTCGGGCGTGCCGCCGCGTTCGCGAAGGGCGCGGATGTCGATGGCTTCATCGGTCTCGGCGGCGGCTCGACCATCGATACCGCCAAGGTCGCCAATCTGATCAAGGTCCATGGCGGCGAGATCATGGACTACGTCAACCCGCCGATCGGGGCCGGGCGCAAGCCGGCGTCGCCGCTGCTGCCGCTGATCGCGATTCCCACCACGTCCGGATCGGGCTCCGAGGCGACGACGGTCGCCATCCTCGATATCCCGGATCTCAAGGTGAAGACCGGCATCTCGCACCGCTTCATGCGCCCCACTCTCGCCGTCGTCGATCCCGTGCTCGCCCGCACGACGCCCGGCGCGGTGACCGCGTCCGCCGGCCTCGATGTCGTCTGCCACGCCGCGGAAAGCTATATCTCGAAGCCGTTCGACAGCCGCGACAAGCCGGCCAATCCCGGCGAACGGCCGCCCTATCAGGGCTCGAACCCGATCGCCGATATCTGGTCGATGAAGGCGCTGGAGTTCGGGGGCCGGTTCCTGGCCCGCGCCGTCAATGACGGCGACGATCTGGAAGCGCGCGGCACGATGATGCTGGGCGCGACCATGGCCGGCATCGGCTTCGGCACCGCCGGCGTCCACATCCCGCACTCCTGCGCCTACCCGATCGCCGGCCTCAAGCATCAGTACACGCCGCCCGGATACCGCACCAACCACGCGTTCGTGCCGCACGGCTTCTCGGTGATCGTCACCGCGCCGGCCGCGTTCCGCTTCACTTATGACTCCGCTCCCGAGAAGCACATCAGGGCGGCCGAGCTCCTGACCGGCGCGCCCGTCGCCGAGCCGGGGCCCGAAAGCCTGCCGGATGCCCTGATCGCGCTGATGCGGCAGGTCGGCGCGCCAAGCGGCATCGCCGAACTCGGCTATGGCGAGGACGACATTCCCGACATCATCGACGGCGCCCTGAAGCAGCAGCGCCTGCTGGTGCTCGCGCCGAAGGCGCCGGATCGCAGCGATCTGGAGACGATCCTGCGCCAGTCTCTCAGAAACTGGTGAGGCGCAGTCGCGGCATCGCTATCCGCCTCGCCCTGGACCGCGATAGCGCGCGCACACGATGATTTGAACCATCGCCACCGCGACGACGGCTTGCGGCGGTATCGGACCGCCCCCAACGTCACTAGTGTACGGGAAAACCGATGGATCAATTCGCAGGGCCGCGCTGGAAAGCCGCGAGGACGGAGTACATGGGACATCACATCAACCGCAGGACAATGCTGTCGGCATTCGGCGCGCTCGCCGTCACGAGCCTGTCCTCCTGGCCCGCCTCGGCGGCCCCGACCATCCATGTCGTCAAGACGAGCGGCTGCGGCTGCTGCGTCGCCTGGATCGATTATCTGCGCGAGAACGGGTTCGAGGTCACGTCCGAGGACATGCCCAACGGGGCGCTCGTGAAGCGCAAGATGGACCTGGGCATCTCGAGCGACATGGCGTCCTGCCATACGGCTGAGGCGGACGGCTACGCCATCGAGGGCCATGTGCCCGCCGCCGACATCGAACGATTGCTCAGGGAACGGCCGGACGCGGTCGGGCTGGCGGTGCCGGGCATGCCCTATGGCTCGCCGGGGATGGGACCGGAAACGGAGCGCGAAGCCTATATCGTCTTTCTGATCCGCAAGGACGGGACGACCGAAGCGTTTAGCTCCTACCCGGCAGCGTGAGGTATCCGGGCGCGTGAGGTATCCGGGCGGGCCGCTTCCGCGCGCATCCGCCAGCCTCAGTGTTCCAGGCCAAGTCCATCGACCTTTGGCGCGGCGGTCCCCGTGATCGCGCTCGAGGACGGCACGGGGCTGGCGCTCGGGCGCAGCAGCCGAAGCGCGTTCGCGACGACCAGCAGCGAGGCCCCGACATCGGCGGCGATCGCGCCCCACAGCGTGGCGAAGCCGCTGAAGGTAAGCACGACAAAGACCACCTTGATGGCGAGGGAGAAGCCGATGTTCTGACGGATCACCGCAAGCGTGTGCTTCGAGTGGCGAACGAGCCACGGCAGCTTGCTCAGATCATCCGTCATGAGCGCGATGTCGGCGGTCTCGATCGCCGCGTCCGACCCCGCCGCCCCCATCGCGACCCCGAAGCTCGCCCGCGCCATGGCCGGCGCGTCGTTGACGCCGTCACCGACCATCGCGACGACGCCATGCCGCTCGACCAGCGCCTCGACGGCGGCGACCTTGTCCTCGGGCAGCAGCTCGGCGCGCACCTCGCCGATACCGACCTCGCGGGCGATGGCTTCCGCCGTGATGCGGTTGTCGCCGGTCAGCATCACCAGATGCGCAACCCCACCCGCCCGCAGGGCGTCCAGCGCGGCCGCCGCGTCCGGCCGCACGGTATCGGCAATCGCCACCAGCCCACAGACATGACGGGCGTTGCCGATCGCCACCACGGTCTTGCCGTCGCGCTCCAGCGCCTCGATTTCGCGCCGGACGTCCGCGCTCTCGTGGCCGCGTTCGGCGAGATAGCGAAACGAGCCGAGCCAGTAGGGCTCGCCGTTGAAAACGCCGGTCAGCCCCTTGCCTTTTTCGACCTGCACCTGCGTCGCGGGTGCCGGCTCGATGCCCCTTTCCGCAGCCCGGCGCATGATCGCGCGCGCCAGCGGATGCCCGCTGTGCGCCTCCAGTGCGGCGGCCCGTTCGAGCAGCTCATCTTCCGTGTGATCGTTCAGCGGCAGCACGGCGACGACGACCGGATCGCCCTGTGTAATGGTGCCCGTCTTGTCGAAGGCGAGCGCCTTCAGACGCGCCGGCAGCTCGATGAACACCCCACCCTTCACCAGCACGCCGTTGCGGGCCGACGCCGCCAGTGCGGCAACGATGCTGACGGGCGTGGAGATGACGAGCGCGCACGGACAGGCGATGACGAGGAGAACCAGCGCGCGATAGAACCAGTCCGGCCAGGCGGCCCCGAAGGCGAGTGGCGGCACCACGGCGACCAGGATCGCAAGAACGATGACCGCCGGGGTGTAGACGCGGGCGAACCGCTCCACCCACTGCTCGGCCCGCGAGCGCTTGCTGTGGGCATCCTCGACCATCCGGATGATGCGCGCCAGCGTCGTGTCCCCGGCCGCTTTGGTGCTCACGACCTCGAGCACGCCGTCGCCATTGATCGTGCCGGCGAACACGTCGGCGTCCACGTCCTTCTCGACGGGGACGCTCTCACCCGTGATCGGCGCCTGGTTGACGCTGCTCGATCCCGCCAGGATTCGGCCGTCGAGCGGAAGGCGCTCGCCCGGCCTCACGATGAAGACCGAGCCGACGGCCACGTCGCCGGCCGGGACGTCCGTCTCGGTGCCATCGTCCTTACGGATGCGTGCCGTCGGCGGCGCGAGGTCGAGCAGCGCCGAGATCGCGCGGCGCGCGCGCCCCACGCTCCAGCTTTCCAGGGCGAGCGACAGGGCGAACAGGAAGGCCACCGTCGCCGCCTCGAACCAGTCGTCGAGCGCGATGGCACCGGCGACCGCGATCACCATCAGCAGGTTGATGTCGGGACGGAGGCTCTTGGCCGCGAACCAGGCCTTGGGCACGACGAAGCGCGCGCCGAAGCCGATGGCAAAGGCAAAGGCCAGGACCTCGGCAAGCGGCATTCCCTGCCCGCCGTGCCCGCCGAACAGACTAAGCGCCTGGGCGAAACCGCCGGCATGCCACAGGTGAATTGCCAGACCCGCAAACACGCCCAGGCCGCTCAGGCCCGTAAACACCATCTGCTGGCGACGATGCCGCTCGTCGGTGGAAGACGCCTGCCGACCCGGCCGCCATTCCTCCGCGGTCATTCCCGTGCGCGCTACGGCGCGGCGTATCGCATCGGCATCCGCCGCTGTCGCATCGTCCAGCACGGTCATGCGCCCGTTGAGCACGTCGAATGCGAGCTTGTCGCCGCCGCCGACGAGCGGACCGATTTCCCGCTTGAGGATGGCCACCTCCTCGGCGCAGTCGAGCCCGGACACCTTGAACGCCAATCGGCCCGGGCTTGGCCGGATATCGCCCTCGGACACAATCGCCGGAGACGGCGTCCCGCACCCGCCGCAGCAGCCGCCCTGCGCTTTAGCCTTGTCGCCCTGCGCCTTAGCCTTGTCACTGTGATCGGTCGTCGCTTCCATTGCGGCTGTCCTGGTCGAATACGGATGGCCCGGTGGCACGGTCCGTACCACGGTTGCTCCTCAAAGGTTTCGACCCAAGATAGGACCTCTAGCCATTGGAGGTTCAAGGGGGTGCGGACGTTTTTCCGATCGTCCCGCCCGACGAAGAACCGCCGACCGGTTCAGCGACGATCGGTCGTCTTGCGCACAAGCGCCGATGCCCCACATCTGACAACAGCGGTCAGTCGCGCAGCACGGTCTTCTTGACCGGCGGGCATGGCCGCCCGGCGTCCTTGGAGAAGGCGCAGTTTTTCGTCGATGGGGATTGCATGACGGTTCTGAAGTTGTCTTTGGCGGTCGCGGTACTGGCCTTGAGCGCCGTGAGCGTTGAGGCCGGGCCTTTCGAAGACGGGCTCGCCGCGATGGACCGGGCCGATTTGAGCGCGGCGCGCGGGTATCTGGAGAAAGCGGCGAAGGCCGGACATGCGGAAGCGCAGTACCAGCTCGCCCTTTTGCTCATGAGGGGACAGGGCGGAAGCCGCGATCCGGAAGGTGCCCGGACCTGGCTCGAGCAGGCCGCGCGGAGCGGCCATGCCAACGCGCAGTATCAATTGGGCGAGATGCTGCTTTGGGAATCCGACGACGAGACCAGCGCCGCCGCCGCCGCGAAGGCGTTCGAACAGGCGGCGCGGCTGAAACACGCGCGGGCCGCGTACGAACTGGCGATGCTCCACGCGAAAGGCAAGGGCGTCGCGAAGGACGACGTCAAGGCGTTCGATCTCTACAGCAAGGCGGCGGAAGGCGGCGTCCTGGAAGCCGAACATATCGTCGGCTCGACGCTTGTTGCCGGAAGACATGTCGAGCAAGACGTCGTCACCGGCGGGGCCTGGCTGAAACTCGCGCAGAGCGGCGGCGATCGCGAGGCGGGAGACGAATGGCGAACGCTGCTGCCGACGCTGACGAGGCAGCAACGCGACGCGATTCAGGCGATTCTGGACAATCATTCCGACCGGGGCTACGTGATCGGAGCGGATCACACCCACCCGCCTGTGCATACGGTCGACTAGCGATCGGCGGGCCTGCGCCCTATCTTGATCGGGGAAGCCTGCAGCCGCCGCCGAGTACATGCAGGTCGGCTGCACGATCGGACCGCTTGAGAACGTTCTGTGAATTCGATGCGCCAGGATAAACTGACGATCGGTGACTTGGCACGCGAGACCGGCTGCAAAGTCCAGACGATCCGTTACTACGAACAGATCGGATTGATCCCGGAAGCGGACCGGTCGGCCGGCAACCACAGGCTTTACGATCCGGCCGACCGCGACCGGCTTGCCTTTGTCCGGCACGCCCGGGAACTGGGCTTTTCCCTCGATGCGATCCGGGAGCTGCTCGCCCTGGCGGATCATCCCGCGCAGCCATGCGAGGGCGCGGATGCGATCGCGCGGGCGCAGCTCGAGCAGGTTGAAGCGCGCATCGCCCGCCTCGATTCCCTGAAACGCGAACTTCGCCGCATGATCGAGCAATGCGAGGGCGGCAACATCGCGCACTGCCGCGTGATCGAGGTCCTCGCCGACCACAACAAGTGCCTGGACGAGGACCACGCCGATCCGGTCGCTCTCCAGCCGTGACCGCGCTCCCGTTCCCGCCCGGAATGGGCGCTATTTCTGCCTGGCGTAATTCGCGTTCAGGTCGTCGTGCCGCTTCCGGACCGCATCCGGCCATTGCGCCTTGAGATAGGACAGCACCGCGACGATCTCCTCATCGCTCAGGGTACCATCGTAGACCGGCATTTTCGTTTGGTAGTTGTCCAAACCCGACGCTTTCGCCACGCCGAACTTCGTGATGGCGAACAGCAATTCGTCGGGATGGTGCCAGGTATGACCGGTCTCGTCGTGGGGTGGGGCGGGCAGGAAGCCGTCCGCGTCGCGGCTGCGCCAGTCCGCCTCTCCCTTCAGGTCGGCGCCATGGCACGACGCGCAATACGTGCCATAGATCGCCTCCCCGCTTGCAACGACCTGTGCGTCGTCCGGCCGGAACAGAGCCCCCGGCTTGTCGCTCTCCTGCCAGCCCAGAAACACCGCTCCCGCCGCGACCGCCGCCGCGACGGTTATCGCCGCCAGTTTCCCGATCATCACGTCACCAGGATCCGCGATCCGATCGGAACGCGGTCATAGAGGTCGATGATGTCCTGGTTGAGCAACCGCACGCAGCCGCTGGAAACAGCCTTGCCGATACTCCACACCTCGCTCGTGCCGTGCAGACGGTAGAGGGTGTCTCGGGTTCCCTGGAAGATGTAGAGGGCCCGGGCGCCAAGCGGGTTCTCGAGGCCCGGCTCCATGCCGCCGTTGGCGGCACTGTAGGGCTCGAGCTCCGGCTGCCGCGCGATCATGTCGTTCGGCGGCGTCCATTTGGGCCATGCCCGTTTCCACGCGATACGGGCACGGCCGGACCATTCGAAGCCCTCGCGACCGATGCCGACACCGTATCGCATGGCCTTGCCGTTCTCCTGGACCAGGTAGAGATAGAAGTTCTTCGTATCGACGATGACGGTGCCAACCGTTTCCGTCGTTTCGTAGTCGACCTGCCGCCGCAGATACTTCTCCGGGACCTCGTTCAGGTTTACGGCGGGCAGAGGGAACTGTTCGTCCGGGGCCGGCCCGTACATGCGCGCGTACGGGCTGATCGTGGCGGGCGCGGCGAGGTCGGCTTGCTCCGCCGTATTGGTGCACCCGGCCAGCGCCGCCCCCGCGAGGCCTGCCGTGCCGACAACGAATGCGCGTCGGGACAGGCCCCGCTTCGAGCTGTTCTGCTGCATCACCGGCCCACCTCGTAGAACACCGCGGGCGCGACCTCGGCGTCGCTGGTATAGGCGTAGACCGTGTAGTCGGCGTCCTTGTCGTCGCCCATTCCCAGCGACCCCATCGGCATGCCGGGAACCGCGATTCCGACCACCTTGGGCCGTTCGCTCAGCAGCTTGTCGATGGCCGCCAGGGGCACATGGCCCTCCAGCACGTATCCGTCGAGCAGGGCTGTGTGGCAGGCCTCCATCGCTTCGGGAACACGCGCCTGGCTCTTGATCGGATCCAGATCCTCCAGATCGCGCGCGTCGACGCTGTAGCCTTCCGCCTCGAGCGCCTCCGTCCAGACTTCGCAGCAGCTACACCAGGGTGTCTTGAAGACGATGACCTTCTGCCCCTCGGCGGCACGCGCCTCTGCCTGGACGGTCGCAGTGGCGGCGATCAAGAAGGCGGTCACGGTGGAAACGATGAACTTGCTCATTTCGGTTTTCCTTTCGATGGGGGATGCCGCGCCCGGGTGACGGGGGCGGCGAAACGGAATGGGGAACCCGACCGACGCGGGCCGGGGAAATCCTTGCGGGGCGCCGACCCTGCGGTCGCGCGCGCGGTGGTGCGTCGCCGTCACAGCACGACCACCTGCGTTCCCACAGGCACGCGCTCGTAGAGGTCGATCACGTGATCGTTGAGCATGCGAATGCAGCCGTTCGATACAGATCGGCCGATCGACGAGGGCTCGTTCGTGCCGTGGATGCGATAGAGCGTGTCGCGTCCATTCCGATAGAGGTACAGGGCGCGTGCGCCGAGCGGATTGTTCCGTCCGCCGGGCACGCCGTTGGCGTAGCGCGCGTATTTCGTCGGATTGCGCCGGATCATGTTTCTGGTCGGGCGCCAGCTCGGCCATTCGGCCTTTCTGCCGACAATTGCGGCCCCTTTCAGGGACAGCCCGGCCCGACCGACGCCGACGCCGTAGCGCCGCGCGTTGTCATTCTCCAGCGACAGGTAGAGGAACCGGTTGCCGGTATCGACCACGATCGTTCCCGGACCATAGCCCGGGTACCGAACCGTCTGCGGCGCGAACCGAGGGTCGAGTTGAGACGCCCCGGCGATGTGAGCGTTGGCGGCAAACGGACCGGCGAGAATGCCGGTACAGATGCCGCCGGCAACGAAGCAACGACGCGAGAGCACAACGTCCTCCGATACGGATTGGACTGACAGGAACGCCGTTCGCAAACGGCGTCGCTCATGTGTCAATCAACCGATCGGGGGGCGGAAAAAGCTGTCGGTCAAAGAGGGTGTGGCCTTTTCGGCGTCGGCGCGCATCGCGCCGGTTTCCGAACGCGAGAGGACGACGCCGAACCTGGGCAAGGGACCGGCACAGTCCGCATGGCAATGCGAGAGGCCATGGCTGATAGTGTCGCCGTCCCGGTCGCAACAGGCGCTCGCCAGCAGAGCAAAAAAGGAAGCGCCGTCGTGGTCGGGAAGAGCCATCGGCACGCCGCCCGCATCCTGCATCTCCGCTAGCGCGGCCAAGGTCTGCGTCTGATGGTCTGATGCGACAAACGACTGCATTGCGGCCCCGTTGAGAACCGAGCCGAACACCAGCGCTCCAGCTATCAGTGCTATCAGGAAACGGCGCATGGAACTCCGGTACTGCTTTGGAACCCGTTTTGCAATACTTGTGGCGAATCGTGCCGCACTTTGGGCGATGCCATATCGCCTGTGCTTGGTCGTGGCGTCACGTGTTGCCGGTTCGAATCCGGTGAGAAGATCAGCATTCCGTACATTCGTGTAGGCCGGTTGCGGCGACACGCATGTCAGGCGCGCCGACCCCGGCACCCCGTCGGTGGTGACTCCCCGAGCGCGTTCACCGCCGGCGACGGCCGCCTGACGTTCCAATCGGACAGGTCCTTTCGGAACGCCAGGCGGTTTCGCCACCCAACGAACGCGATCAATCCTCGAGCACGCGCCGGCGCTCCTCGTACTCCGCCTTGTCGATCTCGCCGCGGGCGAAACGCTGCTGGAGGATATCGAGCGGGGTCTTGCCCGATGGCTGAGCCTGCGGCGGGATTTGACCGGAACCGCCCCCGATCCAGCGCACCATCAAGACGATGACGGCGACGATTGCCGCGATGAGCGCAAGCATGAACAGCGGCCCGAAGATCCAGCCGAAGCCGCCGCCGAATCCCATGTGCGATCCGGAGTGGCCGTAATAGCCCATGCCACCCTGCGCCCAGGCTGGTCCCGTGACACCGAAAACCGCCGAAAACACGCCCATCAGGCATGCGGCAAGAATGGTACTGCGGCTCATGTCACTGCTCCGCAGGCTGCATCCAGCCAGTGCTACGGTCGACCTTGAAGGTCTGCACCAGCGAACCGTCCTGGGTGACGACCGTGGCTTCGATCGTATCGTCGTCCTTCGCCTCGACGGCGCCGACCTTGAGGTTCGGATTGCGCGACCAGGCAAGCCGGCGTTCCATCATCTGACGGACGTCGTCCGCCGACAGCGCCTCGGGCAGCGGCCGCAACACGCCGGGGCCCCACCCCATCATGCCGCCACCCATCATGCCGCCATCCATCATGCCAGGGCCCATCATTCCGCCCCCCATCATGCCTTGGCCCATCATGCCTTGGCCGCGCATGCCGGGGCCATAGCCGCCCCCGCCCATCATGCCGCCACCCATCATGCCGGGGCCCATCATTCCGCCCCCCATCATTCCGGGACCATGGCCGCCCCCGCCCATCATGTTGCGGTTCGAGCCGCGCCGCGACTGGTCGCGGTAGGGGCAATCGCCACGGTCATGCCAGCGTTGCTGGCCTCCGTAACCGCCCCCCATCATGCCGGGGCCCATTCCGTGCCCTCCCCAGGACGATCCCTGCTGCGGACCATGGGCGAGGCCGGGGGTCGGGGCGAACAGCATAGCTCCGCTCACGCCCGTCGCTAACGCGAGCGCGGCTATCGCGGTCATCAGTCGTTTCATGGCTGAACTCCTTGTTGCTGCGTATTGACGATGCCGCCGCATTCTTTTCCCGACGCAGCCCGGTGGGGGCCTCTCGACGCATGGTCGTTGTCCGCGTCGAAGATGCCGCCCCGTCGCCAATCCGCCGTTGGCGGCATCGCGACAGACCGGTCGGCATCGGGGACAGCCTTCCTGAGTGGATTGCCCGTATCGTGCGTTGGCGAACACGCACGCGACCGAGCCATTGAACCGCTGATCGGGAGCGGGCTGGCGGCACCTGTGTATGAGCTTTTCATCTTTCCACTCCCAACCCGTCGGGCAGACGCGCTGGACCACTGTCAGAAGGCGGAACTGGACGGCGCATTGCAGGTGTTCTGTCGGCTGCAAGCCGAACGAGACGGACGCCGTCGCGCAGGCGATCGGTCAGGAAACCCCGGGTGGGCGCTCCGACGCCGCAACCGGAACCGACATCCAGTTCCTATCCGCCAGGACTTCCTGCCTGTGGCGGGACTGGGCCCCCATGACAGGAGCATCCGGCGCGATCATCGCACCGGTCTGACACATGGACGAACAACAGTTTGGGGCATCGCCTGCACGGTCTTCGGGGCGCAAGCGATCACAGCCGATGTTGTTCCGAGCAGCCGCGATGCCGTTCGCGTCCGATGTCACGGGAGCGGCATGGATATCGGCTGCCGCGACGCGTTCACAAGGACTGGCCAACGGCGAGACGAATAGTCGTCCCCCCGCCATCGCCGAGTTGGCGATGACGCCCGACGCAATCGAAAGCGCCAAGATCAGAACATATGCCAAAAACCGTGACATATCGAAACCTTTGCACCAATCGGCAACGCCGGCAAGTCAATTGCAAATATGTCGCACACATCTTTCCAGGACCGACGTTTCTTCGTTGAAGCGCTGCAATCAACGCGCACGAAGAAACACTCTCTCACCGGCGAAGATCAGTGCCATCCCGGCGATGGCCGCATAGATCACGAGCACGTCCGTCGTCGCCTTGACGACGAGAAGCGCCATCAGGACCACCACATCCAGGGCCATGGCCGCGACCAGAATGAAACCGTTGGCGCCGATTTCTTTGCGAAGATGACGAAAGACGCCCCAGTGGATGGCGATGTCCATGACGATGTAGAAGATCGCGCCGAGCGCAGCGATCCGTCCCAGATCGAAGAAGACCGTCAGCATCATCGCCGCGACGATCGTATAGACCAGCGTATGCTTCTGGATGCTGCCCGGCATGCCGAAATGGCTGTGCGGCACGAGTTTCATCTCGGTGAGCATCGCCAGCATGCGCGAGACCGCGAAGACGCTGGCGATAACGCCCGAGACCGTCGCGACGATCGCGAACAGCACGGTGAACCAGAGACCGTAATCGCCGAAGGCGGGGCGCGCGGCCTGCGCCAGCGCATAGTCTCGTGATGCGACGATCTCGCCGATGGTCAGGTTTGCGCCGACGGCCAGCGCGACGAGGACGTAGATCACCACGCAGATGCCGATGGCGATCACGATGGCGCGGCCGACGTTCCGGTGCGGCTCCACGATCTCGCCGCCGCTGTTGGTGATCGTCGTGAACCCCTTGTAGGCGAGGATGCCGAGCGCCACCGCGCCGAGAAAGCCGCCGGCCCCGGACTCCGCCGGCGTAAGCCCCACGCTCTTGAAGGAGAGCCCGGACACCCAGAGCCCCGCCACCGCGAACGCCGCCACGCCGCCGATCTTCAGGAAGGCCATGAAGAACGAAAGCGTCTGGATAACCCGGTTGCTGGCTATGTTCACCGCGAAGGCGAAGGCCAGCAGGCCGACGCCGAGCGCGGGCACCAGCCAGTCCATGCCACCCGCATCGAACAGCTGCAGCGTGTACGTGCCGAAGGTGCGGGCCACCAGGCTCTCGTTGATGACCATGGAGAAATACATGAGCAGCGCGCAGGCGCCGGTCATCATCGACTTGCCGTAGGCCTTTTCCAGGAACATCGCGATCCCCCCGGCGGAGGGGTACGCATTCGCCAGCTTGACGTAGGAATAGGCGCTGAACCCGGTGACGATCGCCGCGGCGACGAACGCGAGCGGAAACAATTCGCCCGCCAGCTCGGCGATCTGCCCGGTCAGCGCGAAGATCCCGGCGCCGATCATGACGCCGGTGCCCATCGCCACGGCGCCGGTCAGGGTCAGGCTGCCGGTTTCGTAGCGCGGAGATCTGCGATCGTGTGTCGTCGAAGTCATGGGTCTAGGTGGTGAACTCTCGAACCATCGGAATCGATCCTCGTCTCGGACTTGTCCTTCGGTGGAGCCGCCACCTGCCGATACGAGCGACCGTCCGGATCGATCGGCCTCTCAAGTGGAAACACCGGTGCGGTCACATGGCTCCGCAATCCATTCCGATAAGTTGGTCCGCAATCCCTTTTTGATCGTCTGTCAGGGCCGAATAGAGCTGCTCGGTCGCCGGCTGGACGGCCTTCATCGACTCGAGCATGGCCTCCATGCCGCCGATGCGGGCCGCCATGCGTTCGGGTGCGGTCCCTTTCTGCATCGCCTCCATCATGCTTTCGCGCATGTCACGCATCGTTTCGACGCGCCCCTTTATGGCTTCGGCATAACCGTTCCAGGCGTCGGCCTGCGCCTCGGTGATGCCGAGTTCGGTCTTGAGGTAGGCGAGGCGACCGTCGACCATGGCCGCCATCCGGGGCTGGCCCCGCATCATGCCGGGACCGCCCATGCCGCCCCCCGCACCCATCTGTCCCTGCCCCATCTGTCCCTGCCCCATCTGTCCCTGGCCCATCTGACCCTGGCGCATCATGCCCTGGCCCATCATTCCCGAGCCCATCATGTTCTGCCCCATCATGCACCCGCCGCCCATCATGCCCATCATCGGTCCGCCCTGGCCGGGCATCTGGGCGAAGGACGGCGCGAACGCGGTCACGTTCAGCGCGAGAGCGAGCGCGGCGGTCGCGAAGACTTTGGTCATAGTGGATTTCCTTTTCTTGTCAGCGGTACCGAATAACGGGAATGACCGCGAGTTGCCCCCCAGTATCGGAGGCGTCGCAAGAGTTAGGACCGGCAGACCCGGAAATCCTTGATTCAGGTTAGAAGTGCGAACCGGAGGCGCCATTTTCGGACACCGCACCGTCCCTTCAATCGGCCTTCGCCGACACGCTGGCCACCAGCGTGCTCGCCCGTTCGGACTGCTTCACGGTTTCACCGCGAAACACAGCGGGGCGAGGCCGGCTCCAACGACCGATGCAACGCCCTTGGTCATCAGCCCCACCGTTTGGCGAAGACGTTGAACAGCGGCGCGAAGACGAACGCGACGAACCAGCCATACGCGAACGCCTCGAAAAGGCCGAGGAAGAAGCTCGGCCATGTGAGCCAGGTAAATCCCGGCAGGAGCCTGAGCCACGTCTGATACATAGCCATGCCGGGGAAAAGCAGGTCGAAACCGACGCACAGGACGTAGGTGATCGCCAGGAACAGTCCGAGGCTCATGCCGAGCGCCATGACCGGAATGCGCGGCGCCGATGCGATACGCAGCGGCGTTCCCGAATCGCGACGAACGGGTGATTGCGACGTGTCACCCATCGGACTGCTCCACGAGTTTCGGCTCGTTCGCGGCCTCGGCAGTCAGATAGCTGTCGGGCGTGGCCTCGAAGCGCTCGCGGCATTCGCGCGAGCAGAAATAGTAGACCGTGCCGTCATGGACCGCCGACTTCGCCGCGGCGGTACGGATCTCCCGGCCGCAGACGGGATCGACCTCCGTCTCCGGCGGTATCCAGCGCAGCGCGTCGCTGGCGTCCTGAGACCGTCCGGCGCGCGCGCCGCGGCCACCGTGCCCCATGACATGGGCACCGCAGCCGAGCCGCATCATCACGAATATCAGCGCGGCCCAGAACAGGAAATAGACCAGCGCATCCATTTCGGCGCCTCCCGTTTCGGTGCGTGGCAGCGAACCCGCGGGACACCGCGACCAGGCCGCAATGCCAAGCGTTTCGATGCGATGGCCTACAAAGGCACAGGCGGCGACCTCGCGGATATGACGGATGTTAAAGAGTCCGCGGGAAGCGGCGCCGGTCCGCCTTCCCCGCCGGCGACATGCCGCGCGGCTCCGGCCAACGGCCGATCGGCTCGCGCTGTCATGCCGCGACCCGGGTCGCTCTGGCAGGCAGTGTGTGCGGCCCGGCGCGCATACCCTCGCCCTCCCCGTGGCGCCTGATCCACGGCGCCAGCAGATGCGGGTCTATCCGGGCCACCTGCACCAGCTTGTCGGGATCGAGGATCCGCAGCTTGCGGTATTGGAACTCGACGATGCCATCCCGCTTCAGCTCCCGCAGGACCCGATTGACATGCACGCCGGTCAGGCCGGTCGCGTCGCCGATCAGCTCCTGCGTGAGCGGCAGACGCAGTTCCTCGATGCGATGCCCTGGCCATTGCGACCGGTATCGGGTGAAGAGTTCGAGGAGGAGCTGCGACACGCGTTCGCGCGCCGAATGCCGCCCGATGCTCGTCAGGTGGCCGAACGACAGGCTCCGGTCACGTGACATCAGCCACGCGAGGCGCATCGCGATTTCGGGACATTCCTGAACGAGCGGGGCGAGGTTTTTCCGCGGAATGAAGCAGAAGGCCGCGTCCGTCAGGGCCTGGACGCCATAGGTGGTTATCGCACTGCTGTCGGGCTGGAAGCCGATGACGGCACCGGGGAGCCCGAAATGCAGGACCTGCCGCCGTCCGTCGTCAAGCAGGGTGTAGAGGGCCACCCAGCCTTCGACCAGATTGTATATTCCGTCGAAGGTTTCGCCGACGCCGAGGACGTCTTCACCGGCAGCCAGGTGCTTGTCTGCCGCCCTGAAGCGGGCCGGCAGGGGCAATATGTTTGCGCTATACAGTGCGCACAGCCCATCGACGCGCGCCGCACAGGCGTCGCAGTCGACGGGACTGGACATCGATCTCTTGATGGAGCTCGTCATTGACGTGTTCCCCGAATTCGAGGTTGTGCATGGGACCAGTTTGTACGTGCTGCTGACGAGACCGCGTCCGTGGCGGAGCGCGAGGAAAGGTCGCTCGGCGATGGCCGCTCGCGCGACGACGCCATGACGTCTTCCGACTAGAAAGACCTGCGGTCGATCAGCACTTCAGGCCAACGGGCGTGGCACCGGAGGGTCCTGATCCAGCACTATGGAACGCGGGTCGCGCTCCTTGGCTCGCGGCGCAATCGCCAACGACACGTCGAGTAGGAATTTGGATTGGGCGGAGGGCGTCGCGAACGTTTGGGAGCATGTCAATTGCGGACAATGCTTCGACGGTGCGGCACGATCCGGCTGCCATGGTCCACCGGCCGCCGGAGCCATGCTCGTCGCGGCCATGCTTATCGATACGACAGCCGATTCCGCCCGCTCATGCGGCGCTTCGGGAGCCGAGGCCCCGTACGCCACGACGGCGGCAACCAACAGTCCGACAAGCAACCGCAGCATAGGAACGTTCGCCTTGGATCGAACAACTTATCCCATATGGGGTACCGCGAAAATTAGGAGCAATCGAGGCAAAGTCAATCGAGGCTGTTCAACGGGTCATGTCACGCACGAAGCAGGTGCGGCGGCGCCAAACGGCTCATGGCGGCGGCTGCCCCCGTTGATCCGCGTTCGGCCGAAAAGTTTTCGACCGGATTCCAGATCTGGACCGTCAAACCATGGACCAATTGATCGGCCCCCGACGTGTTCGCCTGCCACGGGGTCGCGCGAGCGAGGGGAACACCCTGGAGCCGATCAGGAAACGGGGCTGCCCCCTATTGCTTGGCTTTGGCGTACTCTTCCTTGAAGGCGTCCACCAGCGCCTGGCCGTCCGGCGTGGCGTTCACCCAGTCGGACACGATCGGCTCGATCGCTTCGTGCCAGCGATCCCGCTCGTCCCGCGGAAGCTCGATGAACGTGTACGCGCTGTTCTGCGAGCCGAGCGTTGCATAGTTCTCGCTCTCGAACTTGGTATATGCGGCACCGATCTGACGCGACGACTCCTCGCCGACAAACCTGTCCACGATCTCCTTCGCCTTGGGCGAAAGGCCTTCATAGAATTCCTTGTTCATGAAGATCACCGAGGGCAGCATGCCGAAGTAGACGTTGTTCACCTGCTTCGTCATCAGCTCGCCGAACTTGTAGTACAGCAGCGTCGTGCCATTGGCCAAAATGGCATCGACGACGCCGGAGCTCAGCGCCTGGTAGGTGTCGGAAAACGGGATCGCGATGGACGACCCGCCCAGCGCCTCCACGGCATCCGCACTGATCTTGTCGAGCACGCGCACCTTCTTGCCGGCAAGCTGGTCGAGCGAGGTGATCGGCTCCTTCGATACCAGCACCGCGGGCGGCAGCGCGACGATGTTCATGATCTTGACGCTGTCGAATTCGTCCGCCAGCAGGCCCCGCTCGTACAACCGCCAGAACGCGATCGATCCCGCTTCGGTGTCGTTGTCCACCAGTCCCGGCAGCATCGATACGGTGCTGCGCGGAAACGGCACGCCGGTATTGGGCAGGATGGCGAACCCCATGTCCGCCACCCCGCTGACGACGCGGTCCCAGACATTCGTCGTGACCGCGAAGGGCGGCTCCTGCGGCACCACCACGAACTCGCCCTTGCCGGCCTCGTTCAGCGCGTCGATCCACGGCTGGTAGACCGCTTTCATCATCACGCTGCCATTGGGCATCGTCGTGGCGAATTTGATGACCGTCTCCGCCGGCGCTGCCGAGGCCAGGCCGAGCGTCGCCGCGGCCAGAGCGAGAGCCCCGGCCGATGTGCGACGCAACGCGCGCCAGGTGAACGTGCTGGAGCCCAGTAATGACATGCTTTCTCTCCCTTTAGACGACGGCCCGTGCCGCCGGTTCAGCCAAAACCGTCAACGCGATGCGCTGGATAGATCCCATCTGGAGGATGCCCGACCGAACGGAACACTGCCCTAGCCGAAGGCCGATGCGAGGCCCAGTTTCGCCGCTGCCTCTTCGATCTCGGCGTGGTCCGCGATCCGGAAAACCTGTTTGCCGTGACGGGCGCCATCGAAATGCCGGTCGATGGCCAACCTGAAGTCGTCGAGCCCGTGCAGGTCGGCGGGGGGCGGAAGCGAGAACGGCTGTTCCGTGAGCGCCGCGAGTGCCTGCCGGTGATGATGGGCGTCCGCCGCCGGCATGGTCGAGAAGTACCGGTAGCCATAAGCTTGAAGGCTCAGGAACTTGGACATGATCAAGGGATTGTTGAGGCCGAGATCGCGGCCGGTCAGCGTCCCGTAGGTGATGATCTTTCCATACGGGGCCAGCGCGCGCGCGAGCATCCCGAGCGCCGGCCCTCCCACGCAATCGACGATGACGTCCGGCGCCCGACCGCCCGTCGCGGTCATCACCCGATCCAGGACTGCGTCGGCCTGGCCTGGCGCTTCAAGGCCCTCATCCGACAGCTCGAGAACCGCGTCATACCCCGCCGGCCTGCCCTCCGGTGACAGCCTTCGCGCCGTACCGATGACATGAAGTCCGGACCGGGCGGCGAGTTGCGCGACGCAGCGCGCCACGTTCGCGTAGGCAGCCGTGAGCACGATGGTCCCGCCGGGACCGAGATTGGCCATGCGCAGGAGGTCCCATGCCGTCAGCGGATTGCCGATCTGCGCCGCTATGTGCAGCGGCAGCCCCGTTGGAACGGGGATCAGGGCCGCTTCGGGTACGGACGTGAAGTCCGCCCAACTGCCCGGATGGCTGAACGACACGACCGTTCCCGGCGCGATCCGCGTGGCCGCGCCACCTTCGACCACCACGCCGACGCCGGTGATCCCGGCTATCTGCCCCGGCAGGCGCGGCACGCGCGGTTCCGGATATCGCCCTCCGATGAACAGGAAATCGGACCAGTTCACCGGCGCCAGGAGCATCTTGACGACCACCTCGTGGCGGCCGGGCGCGACGGCGGGAATATCGCGCAATGCAACCACGTCGAACTTGTCGGCCTCGGAGCCGATCGCATCGAAGATCAGAGCTTTCATGATCGAAACTCCCCGGGCCGGCGCGTTTCAGTAGGCGTCGGCAGCCGGTGCCTGCCAGGCGGTCAGCGGATGGTACGTCCTGTCGAAGTAGATCAGGGCCTGCGCGGTTCCGGCCAGGTGCGCATCCGCGACCTCGCAGAAGAACACGCAATGCGTTCCCACATTGCGCGCAGCCGTCACCTTGCAGTCCAGCGCCACGGACGCTCCGTGGAGAGCAGGCGACCCCGTCACCAGGCTGGTCCACTGCCCCATCGCCGCGAACCGGTCTTCCACCGACAGGTTCGGATCGGAGAACCGCCGCGACAGCGGCTCGTGGTCTGCCGCCAGGACGTTGACGCAGAGAACCCGGTTCGCCCGGATCGTGCGGTAGCTGCTCGAGCTTCGATTGATGCAGACGAGTACCGTGGGCGGATCGTCGGTCACGCTGCAGACGGCGGACGCGATCATGCCGTAGCGCCCGGCCGGCCCGTCGGTGGTGATCAGGTTCACCGAGGCGCCGAGGCGCGACATCGCCGCGCGGAAAGCGGTTCGATCGATGCTCATGCTGTTCGCCTCCTCACGTGCGGCCAGATGACGGGATGGATGGCGTCAGCCCTTGCGGGGCGGGAAGTAGAGCGGATCGGCGGGCACGGTCCCCAGCATCATCGCGCCGATGATCGAATAGCTCATCGGCGAGGCGACCAGATGCTGGTTGGCCGTGTGCACATCGCGGAAGCACCGGTCGAGGATGCCGGGCACCTTGACCGCCGTGGTGCCCGCCGCATTGAAGACGAGATCGACGGCCTCCACAGCGGCCCGGTGGCAATGCGTGATCGTCAGGCGGAAGCGCGCCGCATCCTCGAGCGACAGGGACTTCTGTGTCTCCAGGGCCGCGTAGAGGTCGCGCAACGTCTCGAGGGCGTAGCTCCGGGCCGCGCCGACGGCGGCCTCTGCCCGTGCCAGCGCGTCAACGGCGAACGGCTGGCGTTCCAGTTGCCCCCACGGCGTCTTCTTGGTCCGGCACAGTTCCTTGAACGTGTCGATCGCGGACCGGGCGATGCCCAGCACCACCGCCGAGTGATTGAAGAAGAAGATGTTCGGGAAGGCATAGAGCGCGCTCGGGCGGCGGGGCGGCGACGAGTAGAAATTGAACGTCCGCTCGGCGGCAACGTACTTCGCGTGGACCTCGAAATCGTGGCTGCCGGTGCCGCGCAGCCCCGTCGCGTTCCAGGTGTCGTGGATCTCGATGTCCGAGGTCGGCAGGAACGCGGCGATCGCGCGCGGCTGGCCGGCCTCGTCCAGGACGACCTTCCCGTCCTGTCGCACGAGCGCGCCGACCACGAGCCACTTCGAGTGCCGGATACCGCTGCCGAACGACCAACGCCCCGAGATGACGTAGCCGCCGTCGGCGACCTCTGCCGTCCCGATCGGCGTCGGCACGCCGCCGGTCGCAGCATCCATGCTCTCCGGCGTGGGGAACATCGACCGCGCCTCGTCCTGATCCAGATAGGCGGTGAAATATCCCCCGTTGGCGCCGATATAGGCGCACCAGCCGGTGGATCCGTCGGCTTGCGCGATCGCCTCGATCACCTCGAACTGATGGGCCGGCGTCATCTCCGGCCCTCCCCAGCTACGGGGAAATGACATCCGGAACACGCCGGCCTGCGAAAGCGCCTCGACGATATGCGCGGGGACGCCGCGACTGGCGTCGATGTCGTCTGCCGCCGCCCGGATGGCGTCGCCGAGTTCTCGCGCCGAGTTCAGGATCCGCAGGCGGTCTTCGGTCCAGATTTCCGCCTCTGACCCCGGTTTCGGAGCGGCAGCATGCATCGTCATTGACAACCTCCTGCGATCTCGACGCGACGGCTACGCTAGAAACCGGCGGATCGCCGGTCAAGAATTATTTTAGAGATATAATATTTGATCCGAGGCCGCACCGCACAATCCACATTGCCGCCACCCCGCGCGCCGGACCGGCGCCCGCAGCGGCGTCCCGACAACGACGATGGAAGCGAAACCCGATACGGGGCGACAGGTGCCCGCCGCCCCCTCGTCAAGCGCGGCGACGGTTCCGCGGTAGCCGCCGTCGCGGTGAAACGACCGGCGACCAAAGCAATAACACGCTGTTTTATCAAACCATTTCTGCTGCGACGCCACTATCCGCTCAAGCTGAGCCCTGGGAGTGACCACGAACATGGGTCCCGACATGCCCGACGGGGCAACATAGGTTCGATCGCCGAAATCCCCGCCACCCGCCGGCCGACCGCTCACTCGGCTGGCCACCATTTGACGCCAGCTCGCCAATATGGTTTAGCACTAAAGCAATCTGATTTAGACCTAAAATATATCATCCTTATCTGGGTAAGAGATGGCGGCTCGGCTGATGCGGAGCGGATATAGGGCCGAGGAAACGGAGTGGCCGCTGCAATGGACGGACTGAGCCTCGATGCGCTGAGGAAGATGGTGCAGGACCGCCTAGCCTCGGTTTCCGACGGACAGCCCCTGTCGGATCTGGATGCGGCCCTGGTCAGGTTCGCGCTGGCCTGTTCGCCGTTTGCCTTGCACCCGCAGCTTTCGCGCAGCACCGCGCAAGATGCCCTGCGGGCCGGCGCGACACCGGCGCAACTGCACACTGTCGTCGTGCTCGTCTCCGGCGTCGGCGTCCACGCCCTGATGGAGGGCTCGCGCCTTGTCGACGCGCTCTGCCACGGCCCGGAGGCCGACGCGCCCCTGTCCCGGGACCAACAGGAGATCTGGGACAGGCACGTCGGCGATCGCCGCATCTGGAAACAGCTGGACGCGCAGGTTCCCGGGTTTCTGAAGTCCCTGCTCCGGCAGTCGCCGCGCGCCTTCGAGAGCTTCTTCCCGTCCATGGCCGTGGCATGGCAGGAAGAGGCGCTCACTCCGGTGCAGATCGAGATGATCTGCATCGCGCTCGACGCGATGCAGGCGCAGCGATACGGCCCTGGCCTACGCCTGCATCTGGACGCCGCGGTGGGCCTGGGCGCCGGTCGCCGTCAGCTGCTGCAGGTTCTGGACATCGCCGCCGCCCCCCTCCCCCATCCCGGAATCCCGTGACGGGAAGGTCCGCCGCCTGACCACCGCGAAGCCCTGGGCGCGCCAGACCGAGGCCGCGTCGATCATCTGCGTCGGGTACAACCGCGTCGGCATGACGCCGTTGTATCATGGCACGCGGCCTAAGCCCGTTCCGCGAACAGGGACCGAAGATGGAGCAACGCAGCCGGAAGCGCTTGGTCTTGGCGCCCCGGTGTCGACGCTAATGTCCAGCCGCCAGTTCCTTCAAGAGTTCACTTCCGGCCGGAATGTCCCCGTCCGCCGGACTGACACGTGCCGTATCTTTTTATCTCGGAGACAGGGATGCTCCATCAAATCGCCGGGCAAAACAGTTCCAGGCTCACACCCGACGAACCGCGTGGAAGCCCGCGGTCTGCGCATAGCCGCGCACCAGTGCCTGCCGATCGGCCTCCGACAAAACGTCATCGATATTCTCGAAGCCTGCAGGTGCGCGTTTCTCGACCTCATCGATGACGCGCTCCGGCCCACCACCCCGGTTCAGCGCCACGACTTCGGCCGTGGCCGGCAGGCGCTGCTGCTCGTACTGCCAGAGTGCGGCACGGGGATGTTCCGCGGACTTGAGACAATCGGCGAGACACCGCGCGTCGAGAATGGCCTGGCTGGCTCCGTTCGAGCCGACCGGGTACATCGGATGAGCCGCATCCCCCAGCAGCGTGACGTATCCGAAACTCCAGCGAGGCAACGGGTCGCGGTCGGCCATCGGATACTCGAAGATCTGGGGCGTGGCTCGGACCAGGCTCTCGATATCGAAGTCGGGAACGGTGAAACGCCGCGCGTAAGGCAACACCCGGGCATGCGCTGCCGGACGCGACCAACTATCGGGCGGGGGCGGTGAGGTTTCCGGGTCCTTCAGTCGAATGTTCACCACCCAGTTCATCAACTGACGGCCATCCTGCGACGGTGCAATCGGATAGAGCACGAACTTGCCGCTAAAGCCCCCGGCAATGGCCATGGTGCGGCCATCCTGCCAAACGGGCCATTCCGTCGCGCCGCGCCACATCACCACGCCATTCCAGGACGGAAGCCCTTCGCTGGGATAGAAGCTTCGCCGCCCGACCGAGTGAATCCCGTCGGCGCAGATGAGAACGCTCGCACGCGCAGTCTCTCCCTCGCCACCGCCCGCGCTGTCCGTGAAATGCGCGGTGACACCAGCCTCGTCCTGGATAAAACCGCTGAGCCGCCGGCCTGTGTGAACGCAATCCGGTCCAAGTCGCTCCAGAACAGCCTTGTAGAGCAACGCCTGCAAGCGGCCACGATGGATCGAAAATTGTGGGACGTCGTGGCCGGCATCGGTTCCGCGAACCTCCCGCCAGACCTCCTGCCCCGCGCGCGTCAGATAGCGCAATTCACGGGTTCGCACGCCGACTTCGTCGAGCGCCGCGAGAAGCCCCAAGCCGTCCAATTCACGGATCGCGTGCGGCAGTATATTGATGCCGACGCCGATCTCGCGCACGGTTTCCGCAGCTTCGTAAAGGCATGCTTTGATGCCGCGCTGATGCAGCATCAAGGCGGAGGTGAGACCACCGATGCCAGCGCCCGCGATGAGAACTGTCATGCTCACGCCTCCTCGGACGGCGGCAGGAAATCGACCTCGTGTTCGGCCGACACAGCCACCACATCCGCCGGATTGGCGTTCGGGCCAAGATTGTGCAACGCCCAAAACAGATCGTAGAGACGCCGTTCGGGCGACACCCAGAACAGGCACTTGTTGGTGACGGTTTCGCTTTTGTTGTAGATCCCGTGCGCCTGTCCCATCGGCAGCCGTACGACATCGCCCGGCAAGGCAGCCACGTTCTCGCCATCGAGCCAGAGATCGAAACGCCCTTCCAGGATATAGAGGAATTCGTCCTGCGTCGGATGGATATGCGGCGGCACGAAGGTGCCCGGCGGCAAGGTCGCGTGCCACGAAAACGACGTGCCGGAGCGATGTTTCGGCACGTAGGTCTGCCCAAGCACGCTCCAAATCACATCGTCGATCCCCGTCCCCGAGGACGTAATACCCGCTGCCATTGTCATCATCTCTGTCTCCTCACCACTGCCGCAGATACACAGCGCTTGCACCGCGCCTTCAAACCTGCAGATACCGCTCTCGAATTTCAGGCTTTGCCAGGAGCTCGACCGTTCGACCGGTCCATTTCACCTCCCCCTTCTCGATCACCACATGGCGATCGGCGAGCCGGGCGAGCGCGTCGACATTCTTGTCGATCACCAGGATCGCCTCGCCCTCGGCTTCGAGCCTGGCAAGACAAGCCCAGATCTCCTCGCGGATCAGGGGCGCGAGCCCCTCGGTTGCTTCGTCGAGCACAACAAGACGCGGATTGGTCATCAGCGCCCGGCCGATCGCGAGCATCTGCTGCTCTCCGCCCGACAACTGGTTGCCCATGTTGTTGCGCCGTTCTTGCAGACGCGGGAACAGCCCATAGACCCGATCGAGCGACCACCGCCCTGTACGCACCCCGCGCGAGGTCGCTACGAGGTTTTCCTCGACCGTAAGATTGGGAAATATCTGGCGCCCTTCGGGCACCAGCCCGAGCCCGGCCGCGGCGATATGATGCGGAGCGGCGCCCGTCATATCGCGCCCCGCAACAATGACGCGTCCGCCGCGCGGCGGCAGAAGGCCGAAGATCGACTTGACGGTCGTTGTCTTGCCCATGCCGTTACGGCCGAGAAGCGTAACCACCTCTCCGGTCTGCACTTCGAAGGAGATGTCGAAGAGCACCCGACTGGTTCCGTACGCGTTTTGTAGCTTCTCGACGATCAGCACCCGACGGCCCCTCCCGTTTCCTCCGCGCCGAGATAAGCGGAGCGGACCTGGGGATCGGCCCGGATCTCATCCGGCCTGCCGGTCGCAATCAATGCGCCGTAAACGAGGACCGAAACACGGTCGGCCAGCGAGAACACGGCCTGCATGTCATGCTCGATCAAAAGGATCGTTTGCTGCCCCTTGAGCCTGCGCATCAAGCTCAGCAGGATATCCGCCTCCTCGCGCCCTGACCCGGCAAACGGCTCGTCGAGCAAGAGCAGGCGAGGCTGCGACGCCAAGGCAATGGCGAATTCAAGCTGGCGATGCTCGCCATGCGAAAGGTGGCTGGCCCGCTCCTGCGCGCGGTGATCGAGCCCGACCCGGACCAGACATTCCAACGCAACGGCGTTCAGTTCCCTCTCGCAGGCCGCATCGGCGAAGAAACGCAGACTCGACCCGGAACGCGCTTGTACGGCAAGCGCCACATTCTCCAGCACCGAAAAGCCCTCGAGCACCCGCGTAATCTGGAAGGAGCGGGAAATGCCGAGCCGTGCGCGTCCCGCCATGTCGAGTCGGGTGATATCGCGCCCGTCGAATATCACCTTGCCGGCATCGGGCATCAGCTGGCCGGAAAGTTGGGATACGAAGGTCGTCTTTCCGGCCCCGTTCGGTCCGATGATGGCGTGGACCTCGCCCATTTCGATATCGAGGTCGATCCCATCGGTGACTTGCAGGGCACCGAAGGATTTGCGCAGCCCGTGGATGGAAAGAAGCGCGCTCATGGCCGCCCCTCCCTCTCGCCGCGCCCCACAAGACGTTGGGCGAGCCCGGCAAGACCGGAAGGCGAGAACAGCACGACGGCAAGCAGCACGACGCCGAGGCCGAGCAGCCAATGGCTGGAGAACGTCGACAGCCCCTCTTCCAGAAGCAGCACGACGATCGCGCCGGCGACACCGCCGAGCAAGGTCCCCATGCCGCCGAGAACCACCATCACGAGCAATTCGCCGGAGCGATGCCAGGACATATAGGCCGGTGACACGAATTCCGTCTGGTTGGCCAGCAGAACGCCCGCGATCGCCGCAATGCAGCTTGCGATCGCGAAACCGAGAAGCTGATAGCCGAACGGCCGAAAGCCGATGGCTTGCATCCGCAGCCTGTCTTCTCGCGTACCGGTCAGCACACGACCGAAACGCGAGGAGACAAGGCGCAAACTGAACAGATAGACGAGCCCGAGCAACGCCAACGCGACGTAGTAGAAGACAACGTCGCTTTCCAGCAGTGCGCTGCCGAAGATCGTCGAACGTCCGGACAATGCCACGCCGTCGTCGCCGCCATAGGCCGACAAGGACACGAAGAAGAAATAGGCCATCTGGCCAAAGGCCAGCGTTATCATGATGAAGTAGACCGCCCGCGTGCGCAGGGCGATGGCGCCGGTAACGGCAGCGAAGCCCCCTGCAAGAACGATGGCGCCCAGCATCTGCAGGCCGAGATCGGTGATGCCGTGGCGCGACAGGACCGCGACCGCGTAGGCACCGAACCCGATATTCGCGGCATGTCCAAGGGTGACGAGCCCCCCGTACCCCATGACAAGATCGAGCGAGATCGCGGCAATGGCGAAAATAAGAATACGCGAGAAGGTCAGGGTGAGGTACGGGTCGCCGGCCAGCGTTACGACAGCAGGCGTGACCGCCAGCAGCGCGAAGATCATCCATGCAGCGCCCGTGCGCGATGCGAGACGTCCCCTCGACATCGACAAGGTAGCGGCGACGCTCATGCCTTCCTCCCGAAAAGACCGGTCGGGCGCACGGTGAGCACAAGCGCCATCAGAAGATAGACGAGCATGGGAGCCAGCATCCGACCGGTCGTCGAGGCCGCCGACGGGGTCAGCACCCATTGCAGGAGAACCGGACCGAAAGACCGGCCGAGCGTATCGACGACGCCAACCAGCAACGCGGCGAGAAACGCCCCGCGAATCGAGCCGATCCCTCCGATCACGATGACCACGAAGGCCAAGATGAGCATGCTTTCGCCCATACCCGGGTGAACCGACAGGACCGGCGCCACGATTGCCCCGGCGAAGCCCGCAAGCATCGCGCCCAGCGCAAAGACCACCGTGAAAAGCCGCTTGATGTTGAATCCGAGCGCCGACACCATCGCGCTGTTGGAAGCGCCAGCACGCAGCAACATCCCGGCTCGCGTCCGATTGATAAGGGTGGCAAGTCCGATCGCGATGGCGAAACCGACAAGGATGATCGCGATGCGATAGACCGGATACTGGATCATTCCGAAGAGCGGAACCGAGCCGGACAAGGCGTCCGGCATCGGCACCGATAGTGGCGAAGCGCCCCAAATCAGTCGCACGCTTTCATTGACGATCATGACCAGCCCGAAGGTTGCAAGCACCTGGTCAAGGTGCGAGCGATGATAAAGGCGGCTGAAGAGCGTCACCTCCAGGACGAGACCGAACAGCAGTGCCGCCGGCATCGCCAGCATCAGGCCAATCCAGAAATTTCCGGTGACAGCTACCAGGGTCGCCGCCAAATAAGCGCCGACCATGTAGAGGGCTCCATGGGCGATATTGATGAAATCCATGATGCCGAAGATCAGCGTCAGGCCGGCCGCCACCAGGAAGAGGAGCACGCCCAATTGGATGCCATTCAGCAACTGCAGGAAAAACAGGCTGGTCATGAGATCGCCTTGCTCCGCGGACGAGGTCCAAGCCCGCGTTACTGCATGGAGCACTCGCCCACGTAGCGATCTTGATAGTCGTCGAAGATCCGCTCCACGATGGATGTGTGGAAGCGTCCGTCCTCGCGCTGAACCACGCCGGTCAGGTAGAAATCCTGAATCGGATAATGGTTCTCGCCGAAGCTGAAACTCCCGCGCAGGCTCTCGAAGTCCGCCTTGCGCAAAGCCTCACGCAAGCCGTCCCGATCGGACAAGTCGCCCCCGACAGAGCGGATCGCGGAATCGATCAGCAACGCCGCATCGTAGGCCTGCATCGCGTAGGTTCCGGGGATCGCGCCGAAACGCTCCTCATAGGCCCGCACGAATTGCCGAGACGCGTCATTGTCCATATCCGGGGCCCAATTCGCCCCGGCCAGCATGCCCTTCGCCGAACTCTTCTGCGCGTCCAGCGTGCTTTCATCCACGGTGAAGGCCGAAAGGAACGGAATTTCCTTGAGGCCGGCCTGCTCGTACTGGCGAACGAGATTGACTCCCATACCGCCCGGCATGAAGGCGAAGACCGCCTCCGGTCGCAAAGCCGCGACCTGGGCCAATTCGGCCGAGAAGTCGAAATGCCCCATCGGCGTGAACAGCTCGTTCATCACCGTTCCGCGGTAGCTGTTCTTGAAGCCCGCCAGCGCATCACGACCAGCCTGGTAATTTGGCGCCATCAGAATGACGGACTTGTAACCCTCTCGCTCGGCATAGGCGCCCATGACCTCATGCACCTGATCGTTCTGGTAGGAGGTTACGAAGAAGTCGGGATGGCATTCGCTGCCGGCATAGTTGGAGGTCCCTGCGTTCGGACTGACCAGAAACGCTCCGCCCTCCGTCACCGGGCGAAAGATCGCCTGAAGAATGTTGGAAAAGATGGGGCCGACGACGAAGTCCACGCCCTCGCGCTCCACCAGCTCGCGCGCCCGGCCGGCCGCGATATCGGGCTTCTGTTCGTCATCGACCACGGTGAGCGCGACATCAAGGCCGCCAAGCCCTCCCAATTCGTCGACGGCGAGTTGAAACCCGTTGCGCCCCTGCTCCCCGAGCGCCGCGGCAGGCCCCGAGAGGGTAAATATCAGGCCGACTTTCACCTCTTCGGCAGCGGCCGATGCCGGCACCGAAAATGCGGTCCCGGCCACAAGCAATGCCGATGCGATACGGTGTGCAAATGTCATGTCTTCCTCCTCTTGATATCGTTTTGTCTCCGCCCCTTAGCAGCGCTCAGCCGGCCCTCCGGACTCAGCGCTGATGGTGGGCATGCGGCGGCCCATCCGGAGCCCGAAAACCCCGTTCAGGCGTGGTCCTGCGTCTTGTCGGCGAATGCCATCGGGCACGCCCCGCAATTGCCGGGCCGTTCGTATCGACGGAAACGGAACTGGCGTCTCTTCTCTTACGCCCCCGCTCGCCGGGGGCTCCCGGTCCTGTCGCGAGATTTCGTCCCTCTCACCTTCCGCGGCCAAGAACGTGCCCGATCGCGCCGGGCCTGGCGTCAGTGGCGAAAGGGGAAAGTCTTCGGGCGCGCTGCGCGCATTACGCCGGCGGCAGGAAGTCGACCTCATGCAACGCTGAGATGCGCGCAAGCTCCTCTGGATCGGTCAGACCGTCCAATTCGCCGAACAGGGCATAGAGCTTTCGCGACGGTGCGACACCGAACACGACGTTCGCGACCGCGCCGGACCGGTTGTAGATGGCATGAACGATCCCCATCGGCATGCGGACAGTGTCGCCCGGTCCGGCCTTGTGGACGTCATCCCCACACTCGACCTCGAGCTGGCCGTCCATGACGCAGATCCACTCATCCTGGGTGGGGTGAATATGCGGCGGCACGAAGGTACCGCTGGGAATATGCGCGTGCCAGATCATGGCATTCTCGGTGTGCAGCTTTGGAGTGTAGGTCTGCCCTACGACCGTCCAAGAGACCCCGTTGATACCCTCGTCAGCGCGCGTGATTCCGACCGTTTCCGACATCCTCTTGCTCCCATTGGGCTTCTGGTATTCTGAGCTTTGTTTTCTTTGCCCTAGGGTAACGTCGCGCTTCGCGGACGACTGTCCAGAATGCGCAAAATTCAGTGCGACCGGTCGAGAACGGCGCAACGTGGCGCTTGGGGCCTGACCGAAGGCCCGGCGGTAATCAATGGAAAAACGCCCGAGATGCGAAAAGCCCACGTCATAGGCGATGTCGCCTACGAGCGTTCCTTCTGGCGCCGTCAGCAAATGATAATGAGCGACCCGCAAACGCTCGTCGCGCATATACTGGGTGGGAGTGCAGCCAAGATGGTTGCGAAAAGCGAGCTGTAGCGCGCGAATGCTGCATCCTGCCGCCTTGCTGATCCGCGACAGCGTGAGAGGCTCCACGAGGTTCGCGTGTATGAAGGCCCGCGCCCGACGAACATGCCGGGAGGTTGCCTCCTGCACCGCGCCCTCCTCGAAGAAATGCTGGATGACGCTGGGCTGGCATATCAGGAACCGGGCGATCAGTTGTTCTTCGAGAACCGCCTGATTGCGGTTCCCCTCGCCCCAACGGTCAGCGCCGCGCTCCGCCGCCATCATGCAGGAGCGAAGCGCGCGCGCCCAACCCGCGACCTCCGGCCGAGTTCCGTCGATGGCGGGAGAAAAGACGATGGGTCGTTCGAGGCGGTGACCGATCAGATCCTCGGCAACCATTTGCAACGCCTTACGGCCGACCTGAACGATCAGTTTTTCGCACCCAGCCTGCCATTCGAGCCGACTGCGCAGCGAGGGATTCAGGATGACAGCCTGGCTCTCATGGGAAAGCACCTCGTGCCCGCCATTGACCACCAGCGCCTTGCCACGCAATGGGAACTGGATCAGATAGAAATCATCGAGATCACCCGGATCGATCCGCACCTCCGCGCCATAGCGCAGATAGTTCAATGACAGGGCCCGGCCACTGGCCTTGTTGTGCACGGTATCGAAGCTCCGCATCGCTCCGATACCTTCCAGCCTGTGCGGGCAGAAACTGCGGGAGACATTGGCCCGCGCCTCATCAAGATCGCGCGTTCTAAACAGCCGGTGGGCGCGTAGCGGTTCCCCACGCCCGTCAGGCTCGCCCAAGTTCGTCATGCCCCCGACCACGCTCCGATACTAGTCACGGCCAAAACAAGCGGAGAAGACGCAGCGCACAAGCTGCCGGACAAAGATCTTGCCCGATAGGCGCGCGGTTCCGGTCTCGAGCCGAGATGGTGCGCAAAAATGCCCCGAAGATACAAGTGGTGCAAACAAGAGCCGGAAGCGCTTGGTCTTGGCGCCCCGGCGTCGACGCTAATGTCCGGCCGCCAGTTCCTTCAGGCGATCCTTTCCGGCATGAATGTCCTCTTCCGCCGGACTGACACGGGCCGCAAGCAGGCGTCTGGCGATCATGTGATCCGCCGCACGATTGAGTGAATCGACCGCCACAACACGCGGCCCTGTGAAGTGCCAGACAGAAAGCTCACCGGTCTCCGGCCCGCCGGATAGCACCCATCGATCCGCTCCGATGGACAGACCAGCTATCTGCAGCTTGGTATCGCCCAGGTCCGACCAGAATCAGGGCACCTCCGAATAGCGAGCGGGCCGGCCACTCGCTATTCCTTAAGCTCACCCGACTTCTCGACGATCCGCCGCACCATAGACACGCGACCTTGTGGCAGAATTCGCGCGTTGCTCATCCCGGCAACCTGCATCGTGTCTTCTTACAACGAACGCCTGCAGGCCGGCACGATGGATGAATGACTTCTCCGGCGCCTACGACTGCACCACCCACACAGCACTAGACTATTTTTTGCTCGCGCAGACGGGCAACCTGATCCTCGTCATAGCCCAGCCAGTCTTTCAGGACCTCGGCCGTGTGCTGGCCCACGACAGGGGGGGCGTGCCGAAGCTGACCCGGCGTGTCGCTCAGCTGAATCGGAATGCCGGCCATGGTGATCTTGCCATAGGCCGGATTCTCGACATCCATGAACTGCCCCCGCGCGTGCAGTTGTTCGTTGTTGCAGATCTCCCCGATCGTGGCGACCCGGGCACACGGTATCCCCGCCTCGTCCATGGCGGCGAGCACCTCGTCCGACGTACGCGCCATCGCCCACTCGGAGACGATGGCCTCGACGTCCTCGATGCGCTGCATGCGCGCGCTGTTCGTCGCGAATCTCTCGTCCTGAAGCAGGTGTTCGTTCCCCGTCGCGGCGGCGAGCCGCGGAAACAGGCTGTCGCTGCCCGCGTTGATATGCACCCACCGGCCGTCCTTGCATTCGAAGTTGGACGCCGGCGTGGAATACCGGTCCCGGCTCCCGCCGCGCGTCAGTTCGCGGCCGGTGAGCATGAATTCGGGGATCGCCGTCATCAGAAGCGAGAGGGAGCAGTCGAGCATGGCGAGATCGACGAGCTGTCCCACTCCGGTCGTATGGCGAGCCTCGACCGCCGAGAGGATGCCGATGCAGGCATAGAGCGAGGTGACGTAGTCGATGATGAACGTGCCTGCCGGCATCGGCTGCCCACCGGCTTCACCGGTGAGCTCCATCAGTCCGCCCGCCGCCTGGGCGATCGCGTCGAAACAGGGCTTCCGGCCCCATGGGCCGGTTTGCCCGTAGCCGGAAATCCTGACGAGGATCAGCCGTTCGTTGAGCGCTTTCAGCGTGTCCCAGTCGCAGCCCATCTTCTCGAGCGTGCCGGGCCGGAAGTTCTCGATCACCACGTCGGCCTCGGCGATGAGCTCGCGCAGCAGCGTCTGTCCCTCGGGGCTGCGGAAATTGAGCGTCATCGCTCGTTTGTTCCGGTTGAACACAAGCGGATAGATCGCGTGGTCACCGATCTTCGGTGGCAGGAGCCGCGTTTCCTCGCCGCGCCCCACGCTTTCCACCTTGATCACGTCAGCCCCCTGATCGCCAAGGATCATGCCGCAGTTCGGTCCGGCGATGTAGCGCGAGAGGTCAAGGACTTTGAGCTTATTCAGTGCTTGCATTTCTTGTCTCTTACAAGGGCCTCGGGAACCGAGGGCTGCCGGGATGGGGAGGTCAGCGGTTGAAGATCAGGCTTGGTATCCAGGTGACCGCCTCGGGGACGAACATGAGGAATATGCAGACCAGCAACTGCGCGCCCACGAACCATCCGACGGTCTTGACGACTCGCGTCAGCGGAATACCGGCGATGGAGCAGCCGATCAGCAGCAGCGTTCCCACCGGCGGCGTGCACGCCCCCAGGAGCGAGACCATCACGATGATCACGCCGAAGTGGATCGGATCGAAACCGAGCGTTGCGCCGATGATGGCAAGCGGGGCCGCGAACATGATGAGCATCGCGGTCACGTCGAGCACAAAGCCCAGAACGAACATCATGATGAGGATCAGCGACAGGTGAACGTAGCGGTTCTCGCTGACCATTCCGATCGCGCCGAGAAGCCAGTTCTGGAAATCGTTCCGCGTGAGAATGTCGGAGAACAGCGTCGAGAACGCGATGATCGCCATGACGACGGCGGTCAGTATGGCGGTGCGGAACGAGGCCTCGTAGATCTTCGACCAATCGAGGGTACGATAGAAGAATACGCCGGCGATCATCGCGCACGCGACGGCGAGGACGCCTGCCTCGGTGGGCGTCGCGAAGCCGCCGACAATGCCGCCCACAATGATCAGCGGAATGATGAGGGCGATCGAGGAATCGCGGAAGGCAACGAGGAGTTCCTTCCAATAGGGCTCCCCGGAATCCTCCACTACGTGGGACAGGCGGAAATCGTAGCCCCGGACCCGCCCCAGAACGTAGGCCACCAATATGAGGACGATGCCGAACAGAAACCCCGGAATGATCCCTCCGAGGAACAGCTGGCCGACAGACAGGCTCGTCAGCGAGCCGTAGAGCACCATCAGGATACTGGGCGGAATGAGCGCGCCGATCGTCCCGGAGGTCGCGGTTACGGCGACGGCATAGTCGGAATCATATCCCTCCTTTTTCATTGAAGGGATGAGCAGCGACCCCATGGCGGCGCTGTCGGCGGTGATGGAGCCCGACACGCCAGCGAAGATCATGCTGGAGATGATGTTCACATAGGCCAGCCCGACCCGGAAGAAGCGGCCGACGAGGACGTTGGCAAATCGCACGATGCGTGCCGTCAGGCCGCTCTCGGTGCACAGTTCGCCAGCAAAGATGAAGAACGGGATGGCGAGCAGCGTGAAGGAATCGATGCCCGAGAAGAACTTGGATGTAACCACGTAGGCGATCATTGTCGGATCGAACGCGATGATGATCAGCGATGCCACCCCGACAGCAAAGGCGATCGGCATTCCAACTGCCAGGAGGGCAAAGAAGCAGATGAAGAGCAGCGCGATCGTCATGGCGCCATGCCCTCCGCAGCCGGGCCCTCATCCTTGCCGAGAACAATCCGGACCAGAGAAACCGCGGTCTGCGCGAAGACAAGCGCGCCGCAAACGGGAATGCCGGCATAGACGTAGGACATCGGGATCTCCATCGCGGCAGAGAGCTGGTCAAAGTTCCAGGTCATCATCTGAATCCCGAACTGGATGAGGACCGCTGCCAGGACGAGAACCCCGACATGGGAGATGATCGCGGCGGCGCGCCGCAGCGGAGCCGGGAGCATGTCCACGACGATGGTCAGACTGAAATGGGTCCCCATGTGCAACGCGACGCCGATGCCCAGGCAGGTGATCCAGAAATTCAGGTACCGCGTGGCCTCGCCCGCCCAATAGAAGCTGGGCAGCGACGGAAACAATCTCGCCAGGGTCGCCGCGAAGGTGATGAGCGTCATGGTGAGGAAGAGGAACACGATCACAGGTTTCAGGATCTTGACGACATACGACATTGGGTCCCCTTCCTCGTGCCTCGGTTCGTGCCGCGCCGGAGGCCGCGGACGCCGTTGGGGAAATTGAGAGTCGGCGAGACGCCGTCGCGCCCCGCCGACCGGTGCGGTGACTATTTTTCGGACAGAACTTTGTTGACCTTGGTCAGCAGATCCACCGCTTCAGGGCTGATGCTCTCCGCGTATTCCTGGGCGAACGGCTTGAGAACCTCACGGAACTTCTCGGCCTCGCCCGGCGCCAGTTCGACGACCGTCAAGCCTTCAGCCTGCATCTTCGCCAACTCCGCGTCATTGGCCTTGAGGACATCCTCCAGCATGATGTCGGTCGACCGTCGCCCGGCGTCACGCAGCGCCTGCTGGTACTCGGCCGGCAGCGATTCGAAGAGGTCGCGATTGATGGCGAGGTAGCACGGATTGACGATGTGCTGGGTCTGCACGTAGTAGGGCGCCACCTCGAAGAACTTGTTGTTGTAGGTCGTGCTCGGACCCGATTCCATCCCATCGGCGACGCCGGTCTGGAGTGACGTGTAGGCCTCGGTGAAGGCGGTCGGCGTCGGAACTGCCCCCAGCGCCTTTGCCATGCCGACATAAAGCGGCGCCTCGGGAATCCGCAGCTTGTAGCCCTTCATTTCCGCCAGCGTATTGAAGGATTCGACGGAATTGATGCTGCGCGGACCTTCGTATCCGAATCCGAGGATCTCGTAGCCCCGCTTGTTGGCAAGGACGTTGATGTCGTCGATGAGCGCCCAGGTCACCACGTTGATGTCGCGGGTTTCCGGATACAGGAACGGCAGCTCGAGCGTGTAGAACTCCGGGACGAAGCGACCGAGACCGCCGCCACCGCTCATGACCATTTCGATCGAACCGCGGCGCACCCCTTCGGATGCCTCGCGTTCGTTGCCCAGCTGATTGTTGCAAAAGACTTCGATGCTGACATCGCCATTGGTGTCTTCCGCGACGAACTTGGCGAAGTTCTGCGTCTGCACGCACATCGGATGGTTTTCTGGATAGAGATTCGAGAGCCGGAACTTGTAGGTCTGGGCGTCCGCGGAATCTGCCATGACTCCGGCGGCGACCGCGACGAGTCCAGCAGCGAGCACTGCCCTCACACCCTTGCAGGTTCTAACGTTCATTTCCTCTTCCTCTTCTGGTTGGCCCCGGGCGGTCTGCCCGGCAAATGCCCACCGGAACTACGCGGTGGTGCCGTGGAGGCTCGCGGTCAGTGGTCCGAGAGCCAGTTAGATGCCTAGTCCGTCTTCGAATCTCCACTGATGGACTGAACGGGAAGGCGCGCGTTGGCCTGCCGATGGGAGCGACGCTGCGCCATCAGTTCGCAACCGTGCAGCTTGCCCAGCCGACGGCGGTCAGCTTTCCGTCGCACAGGCGCCGGATCCAAACCTCGAGTTCGATCTTGGTCCCCTCCGCACCGGTTTCGACACCGGTCACGAGGGCCGTAAGGCGGAACGGCTCGAACACTTCGAGGGTGTTCAGGAACTTGACCCGCATCCAGCCCCCGGTGAACCAGTGGCTGCCGAACCCACGGGTGAGGTACTCGCCCAGCACGCCAACCTGCTGCTGCCCCTGCACGATCGGAATCCGAAGTTTGCCGTGACGGGCAATCGCCAGATCGTTGTGGACGTTGCGGACGTACTCGCCGAGACGGGAGAAGACGGCCGCCTGCTCCATCGTGATCGTCTTGTCGAGTGGGGCCAGGACATCGCCCGGCCGGCTGTCGCGGCCGAGGCTTTCGACGGTCCGGGCATCGGGCGGCAATTCCCCGCTCACCTTGCGGTCCGGTGTGCCGCTGCCGCGCCCTGCCAGCGCGCCCGGAACGGTGCGCAGGATTTCGACACCGCGGTGCCTGATGATCGAACGCCCGTCTTCGCCGACGGCATTCGCCTCCATCACGACATAGCCTTGCCCGCGACGTTCGTAGGCTTCCACATAGGTACCGGACAACGTCACGCGCTCGCCCAGATAGACCGGGCTGTCGAACCACATTTGTTCTTCGGTGTGAAATCCGACGGTCTTGGAGCCGGCATAATTCAGCGTGAAGAGCTGCAACAGGTCGTTGCCCAGAATGCATGCATGGCCGATGCGGCGACCGTCGAACGGACTCGAATCGAGGGTCCAGGGATTGAAGTCGTCCTGCGTGAAAGCGAAACGCTTGATCTTGTGGTCATCGACGACAATCGTCACCGGACCCAGTTTTTCCGGGATCTCGAGGTTCTCGAAGATGGGCTCCTTGAGCCCGGCTTCGAGGTCGTCCGTATCGACCGCGCGGCGCGGATCGGTGAGATCGCGCCAGGGAAGCGGCTCTGCAACGCTGCCATCTGTCTTGCCGGGAAGCGTCACGTCCCTAGTCGTCATGTACCGTCTCCTTGTTGTCCAGCAGCACAGCCACTGCGAGCATTCCGGGATCGTCACCGCCCTTGCTGCGTTCGGCGAACATCCTGGCCCGGCCGATCCGACAGGGCCTGTCGCGGATGTCGTCGAGTGCAGACCAGGCAGCGGCGGCCGCCGTCGCGCGTGTGGGAGGGCCTTCGTCAAGTGCCCGGGCGATGGCCGTGAGGCTGTCGACGACGGTCTTGTCCCCCGGAGCCGCCTTGCCGCGGGCGGACACCGCATCCCGCATGGCGGCGACGACGCGGCCCATATCTTCCGCGCCGAGCTTGTCTCCAGCCGCCTTGGCCTCTTTCGCGAACGTCATCGCCGCGGTCGCCACAAGCGTGCCGAGACTCGACCCCGTCTCCTTCATGGAAGCCTGGGCGAGCTGCAACACAGCGTCCGAGAGGCCACGTGCCGTCTCGACCCTGGCCGCCGTCATCGCCTTGATCAGGCGATTCAACATAGAGCCCGTATCGCCGTCGCCCAGCATCGCGTCGGCCGCATTGAGCCTTTGCTCCTCCCGGCCGATGGCCGCATCCAGGTCGCTGATGAAGTCGGCGATGTCGGCCGGCGTCATGCTCACGGGAGCACCCTCCAGAACGGGCAATCGGCCGGGGCACGGATCAGCGCCTCGAGTTCGCTGTCGAGCACCATCATCGAAAGAGAGGCGCCCGCCATCTCCATCGACGTGACGAAATTGCCGACCATCGGTTGGACCGCCGCGATTCCGGCATCGTCGAGCCGCATCGAGACACGGCGCCACAGGATGTAGAGCTCCTCGAGCGGTGTCGCCCCCAGCCCGTTGATCATCGGCACGACCCGGTCTCCGCGGCCGGGCGCCAGTTCAGCCACGACCCGGTCGAAGAGCTCGTCGGCAACCACATCCGCCTTGGCAACCGGCGCACGCCAGATGCCGGGCTCCCCGTGGATACCCATCCCCATCTCCATCTGGTCGTCGGGGATCTCGAAGTTCGGGGCCGTGGCGGTGGGCACGCGGCAGGGCGAAAGCGCCACGCCGACCGACCGCGTGGCTGCGCTCGCCTTCCGCGCGACCGCCGCGACTTCGGACAGATTGCGCCCCTCGGCCGCCGCTGCGCCCGCCGCCTTGTAGAGCAACACGATGCCGGCCACGCCGCGCCGTTTCTCCGCTTCCTCCGGCGCGGCGCTGGCCACGTCGTCATTCCCCAGAACGGTCTCGCACGTGATACCTTCGAGGCCGGTCATCTCGACCGCCATGTCGAAGTTCATCCGGTCGCCGCCGTAGTTGCCGTAGAGGCACAGGACGCCCGCGCCGCGGTGCGCTGTCTGAATGGCGTCGATGCAGCTCTGGACGTTGGGGCCTTCGAACACGTTGCCGACCGCGCACGCATCTACGAGCCCCGCCCCCACATATCCGGTGAAGAGCGGCAAATGGCCGGAGCCGCCACCGGTCGCGATACCCACAGTGCCATCGCCCGCAGGTCGCGTGCGCGAAACGCAGCGTCCGCTTTCGCCGCCGAGCGTCAGCTCCGGATGGGCGGCGACAAGACCGGCCAGCATCTCGTCCACATAGTCGGATGGCGCGTTGATCAGTTTCTTCATGTGGCCTGTCCCCTCGCCTCTCAGTAGTCCAGCCGCTTGTTGCCTTCGAAGAGAGTGACGGGCGGAAAGGCCCGTTCATCCGTGACGACATCGATCACGGTGGTCTTCTCAGAGGACAGGGCGGATTTCAGCGCGGGCAGGAAGGCGTGGGGATCCTCGATCCGGATGCCCTCCGCCCCGCAGGCGCGCGCAATGGCGGCGTGATCGACCGCGGTGAAATCACAGACATCGCTGTGATCGCCCCAGATCACCTTCTCCGCGTGCTTCTGGTAGCCAAGGATCTGGTTGTTGAGAACGATCAGCGTGACGGCAAGCCCCATGCGCCGCGCGGTCTCCAACTCGGACCAGACATGCGCGAAGCCGCCGTCGCCGACGACGCCGATCACGCGCGCGCCAGGCTGCGCCACCTTGGACCCGAGCGCGAAAGGCAGGCCCCAGCCCAGTCCGGCAAGGCCGCGCGGCGTCACGAAACGCTGTCCGGCCACCTGCGCGTCCAGGAAATTGGCGACCCAGACCGAGGAATAGCTGGCATCGGCGACGACAATGTCATCCGCACGCAGTACGGCATTCAGATCGCGCATCAGCCGCTCGGGGCGGACCGGCGTCATGTCCATGTCGACTACGCGGGCCACCTCGTCGGCATGCGCCCGCCGGCCGGCGGCAATACGGGCCTCGATATCGGCCCGTGCGCCGTGCCTGCGCGACAGATCGCGAGCGCTCAGGGCGTCGGCGAGCGCCTTGAGGGCAAGCTTGGCGTCCGCGACGATCCGCACCTCGGCCTCGTAGTTGCGGCCGATTTCCTGCGGGTCGATATCGATCTGGATATAGCGCGCGCGCCTGGGATAGAGATCCCAGCTGTCGGTGCCGTTCTGGTTCGTGCGGTTGCCGACGAGGAGCACGACATCCGCGTCCTCCACCATGGGGCGGAGGAACTTGGTGCGGCCGCGCGTGCCCATGAAATAGCCCACGGGCCCCACGCTCAAAGGATGCGCCTCGCTGACGGCGCCCTTGCCCATCGATGTGGTCGCGACCGGGAGAGAGGCTGCTTCCTGCAGCGCCGCCAGCTCCTCCGCGGCGCCGGAAACATGGACCCCGCCGCCGGCGATGATCAGCGGCGCCTTCGCCGCGGCAAGGAGATCGGCCGCCTCGGAGATCGCAGCGGGATCGGCAGCCGGCCGATCGAGCGGAAAGTGCCCCAGGTTTGCCTGACGGGCGTGCTTGCTCGTACCGACAGCCTCGTCGAACAGATCGATCGGCGCGATAAGCACCGCCGGGCCGGGGCGGCCCGAGACCGCCGCGACGAAGGCCATGTCGACATAGTCGTCTATACGGTCGGCCTCGCTGACGCGCTTGGTCCACTTCGCCACGCCCTTGAAGAGCTCGAGATGATCAAGCTCCTGAAACGCATTGCGGTCGGTCATCTTCCGATGAACGTCCTGAACGATGGCAACGATCGGGATGGAGGCTTTCAGCGCCTCGGCCAGGCCGGGCACGAGCAGCGTGGCCGCGGGACCGTTCTGGGCGGTCACCACCGGCACCTTGTGGCTGACGCGGGCATAGGCGTCGGCCATCGCGGCTCCGGCGTTCTCGGTGCGATAACCGATCTGGCGGATTCCGAATTCCGGCGCCGCGAGAAACAAGGCCGACGGGATCGACTGGCCGAAAATGACCTCGACGCCGTGACGTCTCAGCGCCGCGGCGAAGACGTGAGCACCAGTTGAATTGACACCCGGAGCAGTAGTGTCAAAGGTCGGGGCATTCATTTCATCACTCCGATTTTTGGGCCGTCGACGTTCATGGCCTGAGAGACAAATTGCGTCACGGATCGACGTTTTCGCGGATCAGCCATGACGCTTCAGTGGGTCGGGTTTGGGATAGCGGACACAGCGTCCGCAGCGAGGCGGTCGCGGCGGGAGACCACCTGATCGCGCAGTACCGAGGCAACGCAGCGTGCTGTGATTGGGACCGGCATGCGCTCGACCACCCACAAAGGGCACCCGTCAACGCGCCTGCGGGCGACGCGCATGCGAGACGGCAACCGTGCGGATGCAAATGTCGTCTTCATGATTTCCTCCCGGCGCCAGCCGCTCTCCGACGGCATTCTCAGGCACGGCGACGGCCGCCGACACAGCCATTCGATGGCCAAATAAAAACGTTTCGATTTCGAGTTATATGGAGACGAGCGGGGAAGTCAATACGGCGTATCAGGAGGGATCGACCGGTGCGGTCGTACCGCGGACGACCAGCCGCGTGGGCAGGATAAGCGTCTGCATCGGCTGATCCGGGTCGTCTATGCGCTTCAGGAGAAGCCCGGCCGCCGCCGCGCCGATCGCCCGTTTCTCAAGGCGGATCGTGGTGAGATCAATCGCCTTGATAGCCGCCAGTTCGATATCGTCGAGCCCCACCACGGAGACATCGCGCGGCACCCGGATTCCACGCTCCGAAAGCCCCTGAATAAGGCCGAGAGCATTCAGATCGTTGCTACCGAATATGCAACTGGGCATATCGGGAAGACTCGAGAAGAATCCGGCAGCCGCCAGTCCCGTCTCGAAGCTGTAGCGACCCTCGAAGATCAGCGATTCGGGGTCCGTGAAGCCGAGCTCGGCGGCCGTGGCGCGAAATGCGGCCAGGCGCTCCTGCGCAGAACTCGACTTGAGAGGGCCGGTCACGAAACCCACGCGCCGGTGCCCTATCCGCCAGACGTAACGCAGCGCCTCGTTCAAGCCGCTGGCATTATCCGAGCCGACATAGTCCAGCGCGACCCGCGCATCGCGTCTCTGGACCAGAACGGCGGGAACCTTCGATAAGAGGCTGCGGACCCTTTCGTCGTCCAGGTGCTGCGAAATCAGGACAAGCCCGTCGACCTGGCGGTCGATCAGCGTTCGCATCGCATTGACCTGGCGCTCCAGGTCCCCGTCGGTGTTACCGAGCAGGATCGTATAGCCGGCCCCGATCGCCACGTCTTCGACCCCGCGAACAAAAGCGGCCGCGGACGGGTTGGCAACGTCTTCGATCAGGACGCCGAACGCGAAACTTCGCTGCGCACGCAACGAACGGGCCACGATGGAGGCGCGATAGCCCAGACGCTCCGCCGTCGCCAGAACGAAGGCGCGCGTTTCAGGCTTTACGAGCGACTTTCCCGCCAAGGCGTTGGAGACCGTGGAAAGTGCCAGCCCGGTCTCCCGGGCAACATCCTTGAGGGTGACCCGTTTCTGATCCTGCACGCCAACCTCGTTGAAAGCCTCGAGACGGAGGGCGATCTATGAAATCGTTTCTATAGGATACACCACTCGTTATCCAGGACTAGGCTCTTGCGGCGCCCCTGTCGATACCTCAGCGGCACATAGGAGGGTGGCAAGCGGATATTGAACACCGGGATCCCAGGCGTGTTCGTCAAATTCTCTCAATCGCGTCGCCTCTACGGACGGACTGAAGCAACTTGGCATGCCCAATATGCGGGCCCTTTCGGCACTGCGATTTCCCTGCGGTGATCGCCGTGCGGGGATCACCCTCCTCCTGCCGCTGTTCCTCCTCGCGGCGGTGCACGCGGTCGCGACAGTGTGTCCGGCGAACTGAGCCCCGCTCGTGTGAGGCACTCCTTTCCCGGCGCCGGTCGCCGTCACCGCCCCCCTCATCCCAGAACCCGCGACGGGAGGGATCGGCCTCGCGGTCAGCGTTCCGCGTCGGCCGTTCGCGGCCTGCTGACCGCTCTCACTATTGCGCGGTCGCCGCCACCGCAGAAAAAGCGGTCGCCGCCATCGGATTCGAGGCCGGAGACGCCGTCTCCGGAAGGCATCTCGACGCTCAGGAGCACCTCGCCCGTCCGCGGGTCGATACGGCGGATATCGCTCTCGTTGTCCTGCCAGGTGCCGTGCCAAAGCTCGCCGTCCACCCAGGTGACGCCGGTGACAAACCGGTCGGATTCGATGGAGCGCAGGATCTCTCCCGTGTCCGGATCGACCTGATGGATCCGGCAGCTGCGGTGTTCGCCGACCCAAAGCGTCCCCTCCGCCCAGGCAAGCCCGGAATCTCCGCCGTTTCCGGGGGCCGGGATCGTATGGAGGATGTCGCCCGTCTCCGGGTCGATCTTCCGGATGACGGCGTCCGCGATCTGGTACAGGTACGTGCCATCGAATGCCGTCCCGGCATCTGAGGCGACGTCGAGCGTCCTCAGCGTTTCTCCACTGTCCGGATCGAAGGCGCTCAGCGTGTCTCCGCTGGCGAACCAGACCCGTCGTCCATCGAAACTGACCCCGTTCACCCCGTCGACGCCGGGGAAGGGGCCGTATTCACGAAGAATTTCTGCCGCGATCTTTTTCATGTCGCCAGTCTAGCGGTTGAAGGTCGATGCCGGGAGCAACAAACTTGTCGGGAAACCGGGGATCTGCGGTGCCGTCCAGCGACGCGCCCGCCCGCGGCCGAACGACTCCACCTTGCCGGCACCCGCCAACGCGTCGAGCGCACGCTGCACGGTGCGCGGGCTCACCCCGAGCGCCAGGGCCAGCGCGGAACTCGACCACGCCTCCCCGTCTGCCAGCAAGGCCAGCACCTGCGCATGGTCGCTCTCGACGGGCGGCGCCAGCACGGCGACGGTTTCCGTCGCGACCGGTTGCAGCGCGAAGCCCCGCTTCGTCGCGGTCAAACCGGCCAGCGGTCCGATCTCCTCGCGGAGCCGGGCGATTTCGACGCGGAGCCGCGCGCGATGGGAGTCGTCGGCGTGCCGGGCGCCGAAGGCACGCCGCAGCAGCGTTTCGCGCGGAGCATCGCCGGGCCAGGCCTCAGCCAGGGCGCGAAGAAGCGCGAACAGGACGGGGCGGCTGGCGAGCGATACGCGGTCCGAACCCCGCCGGGCCACGTTGCGGCACGCATCGACGATGAGCGCGTCCGACGCCAGCAGAGCCTCGACCGCGCCCAGCCCGAGCAGGCGTTCTCTGTCCCGCGAGACGAGGCGGGCGGCAGGCGCCTCGAAGGCGCGTACGGTCCGCTCCACCTCGGCGATCAGCGCGGGGATCCCCGCTTCGCGCGCGGCCCGCGCGGCCCGGTCCAGCGCGGCCCGCGCCGGTTTCGTCCGCACGCGGCGCATCGCGATGCCGGCGGCAACGAGCCAGCAGCCGGCCCTGGACGATGGCCGCAGCGCGCCGGCGTCGAGACCATCGAGCCGTCGCTCGGCTTCGTCGAGCTGGCCGATCAGCAAGAGCCGCCGCGCGCCGAGATAACGGGCATGCGCGGCGTTCACGCGATCGCCCGATGCCTCCAGCACCGCCCTCGCCCCGTCGAGAGCGTCCATGGCCCATCCGAGGTCGCGCGAGACCAGCGCGATCTCGGCCTCCGCGACGACGCAGCGCGCGCGGGCCACGGGCTCCCTCGATCCGAAAGCACGCGCGGCGCTCCGCAACAGCGCCCTGGCGCGCGCGACATCTCCGAGCTGTGCCATCGCGATGCCGCGCAGGGCAAGCGACGGGGCATCCTCACGCAGGCCGACCCGCTTCAGCGCGGCCAGCGGATCGCCCAGCGAAAGCGCGCGCGCCGCAGCCACGATCAGGGAGTCCATTCAATTCCCGTCACACTTGTAACTCCCGCACGGTTCCCCGCCTGCCCTACACCCTGACTATACGGCACCGGCTAGAGGATCGGAGGAACGGAAATGACCGCATGGTCGATTGCGAAAACACGCGTTGCCGGCGTCCGGCACGCTGGCGATGCCGCCGGCCTGCTCGGCCTTGCCGCCTCCCCGACCTTCGCGTTGATGGCCTGGGTTTCAGCAAGCACAGCGTCCCAGGCGTCGATCTGTTTTTCCGCGCCAACCCGGCTGCCGATCGGCGGCATGGTCGTCATGTACCTGCTAATGAGCCTTTTTCACCTGGCGCCCTGGCTGAGGCTTGCTTCAGGCCATTCGCGCCAACGCCCCCAAGACCACATTAGAGGAGACTGATCCCATGAAACATTCGGTTGTTTCGCGCGAGGAATGGCTCGCGGCCCGCAAGTCGCTCCTGGAGAAGGAGCTCGACATGACCCACGCGCTCGACGCGCTGCGCGCCGAGCGCAGGCAGCTGCCCTGGGTCAAGATCGAGAAAGAGTATGTCTTCGAGGGCCTCGAAGGCCCGGTTCCGTTGGCAGACCTGTTCGACGGCCGCAGCCAGCTCGCCATCTACCATTTCATGCTGACGCCAGGCTCGCCCCACGTCTGCTCGGGCTGCGCCTTTATCATGGACCATGTCGATACGGCGCGGCAGCACTTCGAGCACGCGGACCTCGCCTTCGCCGCGGTCGCCCGCGCACCGATCGGTCACATCGCAGAGGTGAAACGCCGGATGGGCTGGGCCGCCACCTGGGTGTCCTCGCAACACTGCGACTTCAACTACGATTTCAGCGTGTCGTTCACACCGGAAGACCGCGCCGCCGGCCGCGCGCTCTACAACTTCGGCAGGACGACCATCGCGAATTCGCCGGACATGTTCGGGGTCAGCGTCTTCGCGACGGGCGAGACCGGCGACATCTTCCACACCTATTCGACCTACCACCGCGGCGCCGAGCTGCTCATAGGTGCCTTCAACTGGCTCGACCTCGCGCCCAAGGGCCGCAACGAGACCGGCACCATGAGCTGGGTCAGGCTCCACGACGAATATGCAAGCTGACGTCCGTGCCGGCCCCGCTCGACACGGTCGGGCGGGGCCTTGTGCGGGAAACGGCCAACTGCATCAGCACCGATCGGCGTCGATTGCTGCGAGGATATCGACACGCTCTCGGCAGGACGCGATACGACGCCCCGCATTGCCCCTGAGTTTCAGCGCCGCCTCCTATGCGAGAAGCCTTTGATCCCGCTTTGGTGGACGCTCAGGAACGCTGCCCTGTCATTTCGCTGACGGTGCGCAGCAGGAACTCGTCCTGATAGTGCGCCGCCGCAAAGGACAGGCCGACGGGGCACCCGTCGACCGTCAGCAACGGCACGGAGACTTCCGGCAGGCGGCCCACGCCGGAAAACGCGGTAATCGTCATCGTGCGATCATAGTAGTCCACCACCGCGTCCATCGTGTTGAGCGAGCCTTTCAGCGGCGCGATGACCGGCGTTGTCGGAAAGCAGATCACGGTCCCGGGCGAAAGGCAGGCGTTGATGCTCTCGAAGAGCCGCTCGCAGCGCGCCAACCCGTCCAGCGCGGCGATCCGGTCGAACGCCAGGACATTGCCGTAGGCCATGGAGAAGGGGAAGCCGAGTTCCGGCGTGCAGGCTTCGATCCAGTTGCTCACCGTGCTCTGGAACTCGGCCGTCTGCATGATGCGCAGCGCCTGTGTGTTGCAATCGCTGAGCGGGACGTCTTCTCCGACAATCTGCGAGAAACGGATCGGCTCCAGCGGGAGGCCCGTTCGGCGCGCAATGTCCTCCAGTGCCGCCTCTGTCTGGCTCCGCACCGATTGATCGGCGATCTCGAGCGCATCGCTCAGCACCAGAATCCGCTGCAGGGGAGCCTGCGGCGTCGGCCCGCTGCGCAGGGCGACCCGGATCGCTGCTTCGAGATGCGCGAAGCCGTCGGCCAGAACGCCTACGGTGCTCACGCTCGGCATGAAGGGCAGCACCCCGGCCTCGGAGATGCGATGCAGCGAGGGCCGCATGCCCCAGAGCCCGCAGAGGCTCGCGGGCACGCGGACGGATCCGCCCGAATCCGTCCCGATCGAAAAATCCGCGAGGCCGTTGGCGACGGAGGCCGCCGACCCGCTCGACGATCCGCCGGGAATTCGGTCCGCGGCCTTTGCATTGCGCGGCGTTCCGAAGAACGGGCTCTCGCCGTCGAGGCTGTAGGTGAACTCGTCCGCCACGACCTTGCCCACGCAGCGCGCGCCCGCGGCGAGCATCTGGTCGACGCACAGCGCATTGTGCGTCGGGGCCGGATGCGCGTCGCGCCAGGCCGGGCTGCCATAGGAGGTTCTGTGCCCCGCGATGTCGATGTTGTCCTTGACGGTGAACGTTGTGCCGTCAAGCGGCCCGGTTCCCAGCGGCGGGAGGTCCAGCCGCGCGACGAGCGAGCCGGACGGATCGACGGGGGATGACTGGGGCATGATGTCTCCGGGGCGTGTGAAATTCGATGCCGATACGCCTGATGCGACTATCACCAGGAACGATCAGACGGAATGCGTAAGGGGCCATTCGCCAATGAAGAACACCGACGTCCTTCACGTCGAGGGCTATCCCCTGCTCCGCAACGAGCCGGTCGTGCTTAAGGGTAAAGCAAGCGCCGCACAACCCGCCGCACATTTCATTAACGTCCTGTGTGTAATCGCTTTTTTGCGCCGCCGGCATGGGGCGAACGATCCCTGCGGCGGAACGCAGGCCCGAGAAGCCGCGTCCCAATCGCTTCGCCGGAGCGGACTGGACACAAGACAGGAGCCTTCATGTTTCGATCCCTTACAGCCTTAGTTCTCGCAGGTTCGCTTGCTCTTGCCCCCGTTGCCAACGCCTGCACCGGGATCAAGTTGACCGCGAAGGATGGTACGGAAGTTGCCGGACGGACTTTGGAGTTCGGTACGCTGGTCGACTGGTACGTCACCGCCGTTCCGAGCGGGACACAGATCAAGCCCGAGCTGCCGGCGGACTCTGGCGGCCTGACCTATGAGACGAAGTACGGCATCACCGGCATGACCGCCTACGACACGACCAACTTCGTTGACGCGATCAACGAGGAAGGCCTTTATGTCGGGCTGTTCTACTTCCCCGGATATGCAAGCTACCCTGACCTGGGCGATGACAACCGCGCCAAGGCGCTCGCGCCACAGCAGTACGCCACATGGTTGCTCGCCAACTTCGCCACGATCGACGAGGTGAAGGCACACTTTGACGACATCGTGCTGGTGGCCGCCGAGTTCGAGCAGATGGGAGAGGTCATCCCGATGCACGTCCGCGTTGTCGACAAGACCGGCAATGCCATCGTCATCGAGCCGACCGACAAGACCCTCAAGATTTTCGACGCGCCGCTCGGCGTCATCACCAACTCGCCCACCTACGACTGGCACATGACGAACCTCTCCAACTTCGTCAACCTGTCGACCGTCAACGTTCCGCCGGTCAAGCTGGATGGCGTCGAACTGCAGGCGGCCGGCCAGGGCGCCGGCATGCACGGACTGCCGGGTGACTTCACGCCACCCTCGCGATTTGTGCGCGCCGCGGTGTTTTCCCAGTCGGCCATCCCGGTCGAGACGGGCGCCGAGGTACTGGAGCAGGCCTTTCACATCCTCAACAACTTCGACATTCCTTACGGTGCGGTACGCGGTGAGGAAAGCGGCAAGGTTGCTCCCGACTACACGCAATGGACGGCCGTCGCCGACCTGACCAACGGAACCTGGACCGTCAAGACCTACGACGCCCAGAACCTTCGCGTGGTGGATGTCAAGGCGGCGCTAGCGGCCGCGGACGGCAAGGTTGTTCATATCGACTCGAAGAAGTGGTCGCAGTCGTTCGAGGACATTTCGTCCGAGTTCAAGTAGGACGGCAGCCCCAAGTCTGGCCACCCCGGGATGCTCACGCAGTCCGGGGCGGTACGCTCCCGGCGTTCACCGGACAGTCTCGGTCCGACGCCATCCACTGACCCGAAACGTTCGGCGGCAGCCGCCGTTTGACGGACGCGCGCTCGAAGCCTAAGGACGCTGACGCCTTGCGTCTGGCCACCGTCGAGACTGTCCAGCGCGAGCAGCTCACCCCGATCGGCGACATGCCCCTTGTTTGGCCTCGCAGGCGCTGAGTGGAAGCATGGAGGATATGATCCCCCTGGCCGGGCTGTTCGCCGTGGCCTTCGTCGCCGCCACGATCCTGCCGGCGCAGTCGGAGGCCGCGCTGGTAGGGCTTCAGCTTGCCGGATATCCCGTCGTCCTCCTGATCGTCGTGGCCACCCTCGGCAACACCCTCGGAGCGGTGGTGAACTGGGCGCTCGGACGCGGGGTGGAGCGGTTCAGGGACCGCCGCTGGTTTCCCGTCTCCGCCGCGGCGCTGGACCGGGCCTCCGGCTGGTACAGCAGATGGGGCCGCTGGAGCCTGCTTCTGAGCTGGGCGCCCGTCGGCGGCGATGCCCTCACCGTGGCCGCGGGCGTGTTGCGCGAGCCGTTATGGAGCTTCCTGCTGCTGGTGACGATCGCCAAGGCCGGACGCTATTGCGCCCTGGCGGCGATAACGCTGGGGCTGCTCTGAAGGCACAGCGCCATCGCGAACGCGCAACGGGATGTGTCGGGTCGTCGGCACCGATCCAAGGGCCGTCCGCCGCCGGAAATTCTCAGGCGGAAAATCCGACCTGAGAGTTCCCGATACATTTCAAAAGATTATGGAAAAGAGTGGTAGCGGAGGAGGGACTTGCTCTCGACCAAACCATGATCCGTTAACTCACCAGCTTGTGCCTGCCCGTTACCAACCGGAATGGAGAGAGACTATGGATTAATTTGCAGGGCTGGATGTATCCCTCGAGATGACGAGGATCTGCATCGCCCGATGCCGAAGCCGACCGCGATCGGAAAGCTGCCGCAAGTCCCGCCGACAGCCCCGACCGGCGAAAGAACCCGTGTAGTCGGCACGGGCTTCTCTCCAATCCTTCAATTCCGTTGAAGACCGAAGCCGGTCCCTATTGGGCGGAAACCTCCGCAGCGATCGCCTCGCCCAGTTCCGCGGTGCTGGCGCGTCCACCAAGATCGGGCGTCTTCGGCCCGTCCGTTCGGGACAGAACCTTCTCGATCGCGTGGAGCACGGCTTGGCCCGCCTCCGGATGCCCGAGATGATCGAGCATCATCGCCGCCGACCAAATCTGGCCGACCGGATTGGCGATGTTCTGCCCGGCGATGTCGGGCGCGGAGCCGTGCACGGGTTCAAACATCGACGGATAGATTCGCTCCGGGTTGATGTTCGCCGAGGGGGCCACCGCAATCGTCCCGGTGACGCCCGGTCCGAGGTCGGACAGGATGTCCCCGAACAGATTACTGCCGACGACCACGTCGAAGCGCTCCGGTGACATCACGAACCGGGCGCTCAGGATGTCGATGTGGTACTCGTCCGTCCGAAAGTCCGGATACTCGGCAGCCATCGCCGCGAACCGCTCGTCCCAATAGGGCATGGAGTGGTAGATGCCATTTGACTTTGTTGCGGACGTCACATGCAACCGTCCTAGCTGCTTGCCGAACTCGAAGGCGTAGCGCAGGATGCGATCGATGCCGGTGCGGGTGAACACCGCCTCCTGCAGGACGAACTCACGCTCAGTACCTTCAGCGAAGCGGCCGCCCATCTGGGAGTACTCGCCTTCGCTATTCTCTCGGATGATCCAAAAATCAATATCCCCAGGCGCCTTTCCGGCAAGCGGGCACGGCACGCCTGCGAGCAGCCGTACCGGCCGGACATTGGCGTACTGGTCGAACGTCCGACGGATCGGGATCAGCAGATTCCACAGGGAGATGTGGTCGGGCACACCCGGAAAGCCCACGGCGCCAAGGAAAATGGCATCATGGTCGCGCAACCGCTCGAGACCGTCCTGCGGCATCATCCGACCGGTGGCCTTAAAGGTCTCGCAGCTCCAATCATAGTGGCACGGGGTGAAGCTCAGGCCATGGGCGGCGCCGACGGCCTCGAGTACCCGCAGGCCCTCTGGCATCACCTCGTTTCCGATCCCGTCGCCGGGGATGACAGCGATTCTGTAGCTCATCACAACCTGGACCCTTGGCGCCGCAGTTCACAGACCAACGCAGACATATTTGAACTCCACATACTCCTCGATGCCGTATTTGGAGCCTTCCCGCCCCATGCCGGACTCCTTGACGCCGCCGAAAGGCGCCACCTCCGAGGAAATGATCCCCTCATTGAGACCGACGATTCCGAATTCCAGCGCCTCCGATACCCGCCAGGAACGGCTCAGGTCGCGGGTGTAGATGTAACTTGCAAGGCCGAAGGGCGTGTCGTTGGCGTGCGCCACCACCTCCTCCTCGGTGTTGAAGCGGATCAGGGGGGCCACCGGCCCGAACGTCTCCTCGCGCATCAGAAGCGCGTCGGTTGCAACCTCCGTCAGGATGGTCGGCTCGACGAAGTTGCCACCACGCTCATGCAGCTTTCCGCCGGCAAGTACCTTCGCGCCGCCGTTCACGGCATTCTCGATGTGCTCGTTGACCTTCGCGACCGCCTGGTCGTCGATGAGCGGACCGAGGGTGACGCCTTCCTCGAAACCGTCTCCCACGCGCATCGCTTCGACCTCACGCTTCAAGCGCTGAGCGAAATCGTCGTAGACGCCGTCCTGTACGAAGACGCGGTTGGCGCACACGCAGGTTTGACCGGTGTTGCGAAACTTGGATGCCAGTACGCCGGCGACCGCCTTGTCGAGATCGGCGTCGTCGAAGACGATAAAGGGCGCGTTGCCTCCGAGCTCCATCGACACCTTCTTCACGGTCTTTGCGCACCGCTCCAGAAGGAGCTTACCGACCTCTGTGGAGCCAGTGAAGGAGAGTTTGCGCACCGTCGGATTGTCCGTGAGCTCGTTGCCGACGACGGAAGCCGCGCCCGTGACAACGTTGAGGGCACCTTTCGGCAGACCAGCCCGCGCGCCGAGCTCGGCCAGCGCAAGCGCGGAGAAAGGCGTGGCGCTCGCCGGCTTGACGACGATTGTGCAGCCCGCCGCGAGTGCGGCAGCCGCCTTCCGTGTGATCATCGCGTTCGGGAAGTTCCATGGCGTGATCGCGGCCACGACACCCACCGGCTGCTTCAGAACGAGAATGCGCCGGTCGGAGGTCGCGGCCGGGATGACGTCTCCATCAATGCGCTTTGCCTCCTCCGAAAACCACTCGATGAAGGCCGAGCCGTAGGCAATCTCAGCACGCGCCTCCGCAAGCGGCTTGCCCTGCTCGGCGGTCAGGATTCGTGCCAGTTCCTCCTGGTTCTGCATGCAGAGGTCGAACCAGCGACGAAGAACGAGGCCGCGCTCCTTGGCCGAGCGCGCAGCCCAGGCCCGACCAGCTTTTTCGGCCGCAGCTATCGTCGCGCTCACATCCTCGCGCGTGAGCGCCGGCACGGTGCCGATCGTCTCGCCGGTGGACGGATTGGTGACGGCGATGGTCTTGCCATCGGAGGAATCGATCCAGCATCCGTCGACATAGCAGTTTTGGCGCAGGAGGCTCTCGGTGCGGTTCATGAAGTATCCTCGGGGAACTTTTCATCAGGTCAGTTCGTTGGCCGGCCGCCGGCCGGCTTGAAGCGCTGCGACGCCATCGAGCAGGAGTTGGCCCATAGCGGTGCGCGTCCTGGTGGTGGCGCTGCCGATGTGCGCCGACAGGAACACGTTGGACAGACGACGGTAGCGCGGATCGATGTTCGGCTCGTCTCGGAACACATCGAGCCCGGCGGCGAACACCCGTCCGTCCTGAAGCGCGGCGATGAGAGCGTCGTCGTCAACGATGTCGCCACGCGAGATATTGACCACGATGGGATCGGCCGGCAGTCCGGCGATCGCATCGCGGTCAAGGAAGCCGCGCAGCGCCGGCGTTCCGGGCGCGGCGATGAGAAGAATATCGGCGTGGGCGAGAAAGCTCTCCCGGTCGCCATGATAGTTGGCGCCGGCCTCAAGCTCGGACGGCAGACGAGTGCGGTTGTGGTAGTGAATTTGAAGGCCGAACCCCCTCGCCCGCTGCGCGACCTCGCGGCCGATGCGGCCCATGCCGAGGATCGCAAGCCGCCTTCCAGTCAGCTCAAGCCCCAAGAGCTGGGTTGGCCCCCAGCCCCGCCAGGCGCCGGAGCGGACCAGAGCGTCGCTCTCATAGCCGCGCCGCGCGGCGTTGAGTAGCAGCATCATCGCGATCTCGGCGCACGCTTCGCTGAGGACATCGGGCGTGTGCAGCACTGAGACACCGTGCGCCTTGGCGCTGTCGACCGCAATATGGTCGTAGCCGACCGACAGGGTACCGACCACCTCAAGCTCGGGCGCAAGGGCGTCGAAAAGCGAGGAAGGCAGCGACTCGGTCGCCGAGACGAACAGATACCGGCAACCCTTGGCAGCAGCGGCAAGTTCCGCGGCCGACAGAATAGCATCATGCTCGTTGACGATGAGATCGAAGCGATCGCGCATCGTCGCTTCGATCGCCTCGGGGAAGCGACGCGCGAGAAAGGCCCGCGCGCGCCGGTCGTCGTGCGAAAGACACGCCTGCATGATCACAAATCGGCAGCGAGGATGCTGATCAGTTCCGGCACCGGATCGTTGCCGTGACCGCCTTCGACGACCTGAGCGTACATCGCCCGGGCCGCTGTCGCCATCGCATGCTGCGCACCGAGCTCCTCGACCATCGTGTTGTAGTAACTCAGGTCCTTGAGACCGTTCGACAGAGAGAAGCGGAATCCCTCGATGTCGCCAGTCTCCATGAACGGTCTCAGCCGATCGAACACGACACCGGCCGCGCCCCCTTTGCCGAGCACCTCAAGGAACGGACCATCGGCCACACCGGCTTTGCGGGCGGCGGCAGCCGCCTCCGCGAAGACGGCCGAGAAGCCGAGGGAGACGAAATTGTGCAGGAGCTTCAGCTCGTGTCCGGCCCCAACCGGGCCGGCATGCACGATGTTCTCGGCGTAGGATTGCAGCAACGGCAGCACCTCGGCGAACAGATCTTCCGGTGCACCGACAATAAGGTTGAGCCGGCCTTCTTCGGCCTCCTTCGGCGTGCGCGTCATGGCGGCGTCCATGAAGCGTCCGCCGGCTGCGGCGACACGGCCGGCAATCTCGCGGGTTGAGGATGCGATCGCCGTTGAGCAGTCGACGATGATGCCCCCCGGCTTCATGCCGGCGAGAATGCCGTCCTCGCGGAAGAGCACATCTTCCACCTGCGGCGTGCCGGTCACGCACAGGATGATGACGTCGCTGGCTTGCGCGACCGCCGCCCCGGTCACACGGGGCTCGGCGCCTCCGGCACGCAGATCGTCCACCGGACGGTTGCCGGGATGGTCGAGGAACACCAGGGGATAACCGGCTTTCAACACATTAGTGGCAATGCCGTGCCCCATCAGGCCAACGCCGACGAGGCCCACACGGGCCGTTATGCTCAGGGACATACGACCTCCTGGGCAATCTGACGCTTGGCGACTTCCGACCAGTCCCAGTCGATGCCGTTACCCGGCACCGACGGAGGCGTGACATAGCCGTCCTTGTCGATAACCATCGGCGCCGAAAGCACATCGTCGAGCTGCGGGATGTGCTCGACCAGCCGGGCGTTGGGAACGGCGCAGGCAAGCGAAACATGCAGCTCCATGAGGTAGTGCGGCGCGACCGCCATATTGAAGGCCTCGGCCATGTGCACGACTTTCAGCCATGGCGTAATTCCGCCGACGCGCGCAGCGTCCACCTGAACGATCGAGCAGGCGTCCTGCTGGAGATACTCGCGGAAGGTATGGATGCTGTGAAGCGTCTCGCCGATCGCTATCGGCATCGCCGTGGATTGGCGCAGCAGCTTGTGGCCGTGAAGATCGTCGGCCGGCAGCGGCTCCTCGAACCAGGCCACCCCGATATCCGCGTAGGCGCGGGCACGGCGAATGGCCTCGTCCACGTTGAAGATCTGGTTGGCGTCCGTCATCATGTCCACGTGATCCGGCAACGCCTCGCGCACCTTGGCGAGGCGCCGGATATCGTCCTTCAACGACCGTCCGACCTTGACCTTGAAGCCGTGGAAGCCACGCTCGGCCACCGAGCGAGCGTTGGCGACGAGCTCATCGTCATCGATGTTCAGCCAGCCGCCCTCGGTATCGTAGATCGGCAGTCGATCGTGTGCGCCGCCGACCATAACGGAGAGCGGCAGGCCCGCGAGTTGCCCCCGAATATCCCACAGCGCGATGTCGATCGCCGCAAGCGCAAGGCTCGTGAAGATACCCGGTGACACCGAGTTTATGGAGCGATTGAGACGCCACCACAGAGCCTCCACCTTGCGCGCGTCCTGCCCGAGCAACTGCGGCGCCAGATAGTCGACGAGGAGGCGCATAATCGCCGATCCGCCGGTGCCAAGGGTGTAAGTGTAGCCTGTACCGACCGCACCGGCTTCTGTGGTGATACGGACGATCGGCGTTTCCTGTTTCTCGAACGGCTGGATTGCGTCCTTGCGCGGGAACTTGGCCGGCAAGTCGACGAGCAGCACCTCGACGCGAGTGATGCGCGCGTCCCGTGCGAGCGCGTTGCTCTCTGTAGTCATGTCCATCCTCTTGTATTTCCCTTTGCCTGCAGCGACTGGGCTGCCGCCCGCCCGGAATGCTCGCCAGACGAGTGTGGCGGCGCACTCCGCAACTCTCGACCTTAAAATTCCTATAGGATTTTTTATCTACGTCAACTCCTTAAATTTCATGGATTTTTCCTATTCACTACGCAGAAAAGATACGATATGAATCCCCTCTAAGAACATTCGACGCGAGCAGCGAGGGGGCAGGCGGAGCGTGGTGAGGACGATGGCCAGCAAGGTCGCACGATCCAAATCGACAGGCCGGCGACGGGGGCAACCCGGCAGCGCGCCGACCGGCTTGGATGCTGAGGGCCGCAGCCATGGGCTCGTGGAATCCGTGTATGAAACCCTGCTTGGCGAAATCATGTCGCTACGCATCGAACCCGCCGGGCGCATCAATATCGACGACGTCGCCCGCGACTTCGGCGTGTCGCAAACCCCGATCCGAGAGGCCCTGCGGCGGCTCGAGGCCGAAGCGCTGGTGGAGAAGACACCCTATGTCGGATACCGCGCGAGCCCGCTTCTCAACCGCCAGCAATTTAAGGAGCTCTACGATCTGCGCCTGCTCTTGGAGCCGTTCGTGGCCGCAGAGGCCGCCGCGCTAATGGAGGAGGACGAAATCGAAAAGCTCGAAAGCCTTTCGCTGTCTATGGAGGTGACGGCGACCGGCACGCCGCGCATAGCGATGAGCCGCTTTGCCCGCTACGACGAGGCCTTCCACGCCACGATCGCTAAGGGTGCTGGCAACAGGCTGATCGAGGGCATCCTAGCGCGCCAGCATATTCACCTTCACCTGTTCCGCCTGATGCTGCACGGCCGCGTCATCACCGAAGCGGTGGACGAACATGCCGTGTTGGTGGAAGCCATCCGCAGCCGTTCTCGAGACAGAGCGGCTGAGGCGATGCGCCGGCATCTTACGCGCTCCCGCGATCGTCTGGAGGCGATCTACGACTCTGACGAATAGGTCTTCGCCGCGCGGGCGACTCCCCAATAAATCATCAAACGGAGGAAACTAATGAATAGACGAGACGCTTGCCTAACTTTCGCTGTCTTGACGGCACTGACGCTGGGCGGCGCCAGCGCCGCATCGGCGCAGAGCGATCTTACGATCGCTCACGCCCTCTCCTCGGCCTCGCACTACTCGGTGGGAGCCGAGGCGATGGCGGTGGACCTTGCCGAACGGTCTGGCGGCAAGTTCAAGCTGAACGAATCTTATGGCAGCAGCCTGGGCGGAGAGCGCGAACTCGTTGAGGGTACCCAGATCGGCACTATCGACCTTGCGATCGTGTCGACCGGTCCGATCGGTAACTTTGTGCCAGATGTACTGATCCTGGACATCCCCTTCCTGTTCAGCGGCTACGAGCACGCCCACGCGGTGCTGGACGGCCCGATCGGACAGAAGTTGCTCGACAAATTCCCCGAGCACGGCTTGCACGCGCTGGCATGGGCAGAGAATGGGTTCCGCAATCTCACCAACAACGTGCGTCCCGTGGCCGAGCCGACCGACGCGGAAGGACTCAAGATCCGCACAATGGAGAACCCGGTCCATATGGAGGCGTTCAGGACGCTCGGCATGCTGCCGACGCCGATGGCCTTCACCGAGCTGTTTACCGCTCTGGAGCAGGGTACGGTCGACGGTGAGGAAAATCCGATCGGGGTAATCCTCTCCGCCAATTTCGCCGACGTGCAAAAGTATCTGTCGCTGACACGGCACGTCTATTCGCCGGCGCTCATCCTGATCTCGCCGTCGGTCTGGGACGGTCTATCCGACGAGGAGAAGGGCTGGTTCGAGGAATCGGCCAAGGTTGGCGTGAAGGCCATGCGCGACAAGGTGCGTTCGGATGCCGAGAACGGCATTGCGACCCTGAAGAAAGAGGGCATGCAGGTCACCGAAAATGTCAATACCGCCGCCTTCCAGCAGGCGCTGCAGCCAGCATTCGACGTGTTTGCCGAGAAGTTCGGACAAGAAAGCATCGATGCGATCAGGAACTACAAACCGTAAGCGGCCCCAACCAAATCGCAAAGCCGATGGGGTGACCCCAGGCGGGTCACCCCATCCAACGCGGACAGGGAGGAACCGCAACGATGTTCGCCGCGCTGAAGATAGCCGACAAAGTCATTGTTAGAACGGCCCTCGCCGCCGCGATCGCCATGATGGTCAGCATGACTTTGATCTCGTTCTACCAGGTGATCACGCGGTTCGTCTTCGAACAACCATCCACGTGGTCGGAAGTGACCGCGCGGGCGATCAATATCTGGATGATTTATCTGGGCCTTGCTGCCGCGTGCCGCACAGGCGCGCTGATGGCGGTCGACACCCTGATGATCCGTCTCACGGGCCGGCTAAGGACCATCCTCCTGGTGATGGTCTCCTCCATCACCATCGGCATCCTGCTCACGATGACCTGGTACGGCTGGGACATGGCGGGCCGCGTCCGATTCCAGTCGCTCGCGGGCATTCAGAACCCATTCGACGGCGGCACGGTCTCGATCTCTTGGATGTATGCGGCGCTGCCGATCGGATCACTAATCGCGGCGATCGCCGTCCTCGCTCGCACCATAGAGGAGATACACGCCCTCACCACAGGCAGTGCGGACCCGGCGGGAGAGGCTTCCGCGCTCTCGCGTCCGATCCAGGAGGTCTGACGCCATGACCGCCTTTATGCTCACCACCATGGTGCTTCTGTTCGCGCTCAGCGTTCCGATCGCGATCGCCATTCTCGGTGCCTCCATCGGCGGGGCCATACTGTTCACCTCGCTCAATCCGCTAGTCGTGGCCCAGCGCCTCGTCGCCACGCTCGACAGTTTCCCGCTGCTCGCAATCCCCTTTTTCATCCTGGCCGGCAATCTCATGGAGGCCGGCGGCATCTCCCGGCGCCTCGTGGAGTTCGCCAAGTCGGTGGTGGGCGGGGTTCAAGGCGGCCTTGCCTGCTCGTGCGTGCTGACTTGCATGATCTTCGCCTCGGTTTCCGGATCCTCTATCGCCACCACATTCGCGATTGGCGCCATCATCATTCCGGCGATGATCAGGCACGGGTATCCAGTGCCATTCGCGGCCGCGCTACAGACGACATCGGCGGAACTCGGGGTCATCATCCCACCGTCGATTCCGATGATCCTCTACGGTGTCAGCGCGGAAGTGTCGATCGGCGACCTCTTCGTCGCAGGAATCGGGCCAGGCCTGTTGATCGGCGGCGCGCTCATCATATTCGTCTTCGCCACCTGCTTGTGGAACGGATGGGGCAAAGCCGACGGCGAAGGACGCATGCCCTTGTGGCCGTCCCTGCTTCAGGCCTCTTGGGGACTGGCGATGCCGGTGATCGTTCTCGGCGGCATCTATCGCGGCATCTTCACGCCGACGGAGGCATCCGTCGTCGCAGTGATCTACGCGCTTTTCGTCGGCGTCGTCATTTACCGCACGATTACCCTGAGCGCACTGATCGGCGTGCTGCGCAGATCCGTTATCTCCTCCTCGGTGATCATGTTCATCATCGCCGCGGCCGGAGTCTTCAGCTTCCTTATCACGCGCGCGGGTGTGCCGGCGACGATCGGCGCCTGGCTGGTCGAGATGTTCAGCGGGCCGGTCGGCTTTCTGCTCGCAGTCAATGCCGTCCTATTCCTGGTGGGCATGTTCATCGAGACGTCGGCGGCGATCATCGTGCTTGCTCCGATCCTTGCCCCGGTCGCAGCGCAGTTCGGCGTCAATCCAGTTCAGTTCGGGCTCATCATGATTGTGAACCTGGCGATGGGCATGATCACGCCTCCATTTGGCGTGAACCTATTCGCCGCCTGCCAGGTGGCGGGCATCTCCATCGATAAGATCATCGGGTATCTCATCCCGTTCGTTATCGTGATCATCGCCTGCCTCGCGGTGGTAACGTTCGTGCCGGAGGTCTCGCTGTTCTTCCTAAATGTCCTGTCATCGCGCTGAGGACAACGCCATGCGGAATGCCCTCCGGACATCGACGCCCGCGTGAAAGGCCAAGCTGCCGGGATTGGAAGTTCTCCACCCGACGCGCCTCCGTAAACTGTGCCACGCTGTCCCGAGGACACGGAGCGCCCTTGCACCCACCCATTTCGTCAATCGGCGATAGACGAAATGGGTGGCACCACATGTGTAGCTCTGACATCGACAGAGCCGAACTGGCCAATGCGCTCGCGCATCCCGCGCGGCTTCGCCCCCAGCTCCGGGCGCAACGGAACGTCGCCAGGACTGAAGCTGCGTATCAGTCCGCGGCTTCCCCCGCCCCGCCCTCCTTCTCCCGCACACGCTCCTGCAACAACCAATCGCGAAACGCCCGGACCTTGCGAAACCTCTGAAACCGCTCGGCACTGTAGACCATGTTGAAGCCGCTTTTGGATAGGCGCACGAAGTCGAACGGCTTGATCAGCCGACCAGCGGACAGATCGTCTGCGACGAAAGCACGGATCCCGATCGCCACGCCAGCGCCGGCAAGGGCGGCGTTGTAAGCCAGTGTCAAGCTTTCGAAAGTCGGCCCCTGAGCCGAGGGGACGCCCGATATCCCTGCCGCCTCGAGCCAGCGTGGCCAGTCGTGCGGGCGCAGCGCGCCATGCAACAGCACGTGGTTCCTCAAATCCTCGGGCCGGTTGAGCGGCACACGGCGCAGCAGCTGGGGCGCGCAGACCGGGAGGGATTCGACATCGACCAAGCGCTCGCTGACGAACCCGTGCCGCTCTTCGGGTGCGGAATTGCGGTCGATGCGGATGACGAAATCGACGGCATCCATGTTCAGTGACTCGGGCACCAGCGTCGTCTTCAGGTCGATCTGGATCCCAGGATGCCCGGCATGGAACCGCGCCCAGCGCGGCAGCAGCCAGTGCACGGCAAAGGTAGGATGACAGCGCAGGCTCAGCACATTGGCGTTGCTGCCCATCCGCAACTCGTCGGTCGCCCGGTCAATGATGTCGAGCGCCTGGGTGATGCTTTCGGCATAGCGTTGCCCGTCTTCGCTCAGCGCGACGGCACGATGCGACCGCAGAAACAGCGGAACGTCGAGGTGGTTCTCGAGCGTCTTCACCAGCCGGCTGACGGCGCCGGGTGTTACGTTCAGCTCTTCTGCGGCTTTGAGGAAGCTGCCATTGCGCGCCGCCGCCTCGAAGGTGCGCACAGCATTCAGCGGCGGCAGGTGGCGTGCCCGACCCATCCGAACCCTCCAGGACGAACCCGGCGCACGCATGTACCGGCCGGGGATTGGGGGAGGAAAACTCAACTGAACATTGACTTTATGTGGTTTGACGTCAATCGCTCTCGCGAGGAAAAATCACTTTATAAGAACGTCCAGAGTGAGGAAACGCCCGATGAAGCAGACTGTCGGCAAGCTGGAGGCGGCGGCGCATATCAGCGGCTACGCCCCCTTCCAGTGGGATGACCCGTTCCTGCTGTCGCACCAACTGACCGAGGACGAGCGCGCAGTACAGGAAGCCGCGCGACGCTTCGCCCGCGAACGGCTGCTGCCGATGATCGTCGAGGCAAACCGCCATGAAACATTCGACCGCGAATTGTTTCGCGAACTCGGCACGTTTGGTTTCCTCGGGCCGACGATAGAAGGCTACGGATGTGCCGGGGTCAATCATGTCTGCTACGGTCTGATCGGGCGGGAAACCGAATATGTCGACAGTGCCTTTCGTTCGGCCGTTTCGGTTCAGTCGTCGCTGGTAATATATCCGATCCATACCTATGGAACGGAAGCGCAGCGCACGGAATTCCTGCCTCGCCTCGCCTCGGGCGAATGGGTCGGATGCTTCGGCCTGACAGAGCCTGATCACGGCTCGGATCCGGGCTCGATGCGTACCCGCGCAGTGCGCGACGGATCCGACTACCTGTTGAGCGGCGCCAAGACCTGGATCACCAATGCCCCCATCGCCGATCTCTTCGTGATCTGGGCGAAGGACGAGACCGGGGTGATCCGCGGCTTTCTCCTCGACCGTGCCATGCCGGGGATCGAGACGACACGCATCGAAGGCAAGTTTTCGCTCCGCGCCTCGCTTACCGGAACGATCGCGCTAGACGCGGTGCGGGTGCCTGCCGACCGCGTCCTCCCCGGCACAAACGGGCTGGGCGGCCCCTTCGGCTGCCTCAACAAGGCGCGTTACGGCATCTCCTGGGGGGCGATGGGCGCAGCCGAGGCCTGCTGGCACCAGGCGCGCGACTACGTTGTCGGCCGCAGCCAGTTCGGCCGTCCTCTGGCGGCGAACCAGTTGATTCAAAAGAAACTGGCCGACATGCAGACGGAAATCTCGCTCGGCCTTCAGGCTTCGCTGCGCGTCGGACAGATGATGGATGCGGGAGAGGCAGCACCCGAGGCGATCTCGATCGTCAAGCGCAACAACTGCGGCAAGGCGCTGGACATTGCGCGCACCGCCCGGGACATGCTTGGTGCGAACGGGATTTCGGACGAGTACCATGTGATCCGACACATGATGAACCTAGAATCTGTCAATACCTACGAGGGCACCCACGACATGCATGCGCTGATTCTCGGCCGCGCCATGACAGGGACTTCGGCCTTCGCCGGATAGGCAGGAAAAGGAAGCGATGATCAAGGCAAAGAACGGCCACGGCCTGACGTTCACCTGCCCTTCTCCCGAAGCGCCCGAGTTGTTCGATCGGGTCGTGCGCAGTTATCTGGCGTTCGGATGCGAGACGGGTGCGCATCTGAAGACGCTGATGCGGTCCTGCCCGGGCATGGCGATGGCACATTGCCTGCGCGGCTATTTCCTAATGTTCATGGGCACCCGCGCTCTGGCGACGCGAGCGCTCGACGAGGCGGCGACAGGGCTAGAGGACCCGGAAGGGCTGGAGCCGCGCGAGCGGATGCACCTGGCCGCGCTGCGCGCATGGGCCGGCGGATCCCTGCCCGCGGCCACACGGCTCTGGGACGACATTGCGCGCAACCATCCGCGCGACGTACTGGCGCTGAAGATGGCCCATTTCGGCCATTTCTACACCGGCCATTCGCGCAACATCCGCGACGGAGTAGCCCGCGCCCTGGACTTTTGGACACCGAAGGATGCCGAGTATTCCTTCCTGCGCAGCATGTATGCTTTCGGGCTCGAGGAAAGCGGCGACTATGTGCGGGCGGAACGGGTGGTGCGAGATGCTCTCGATCGCAATCCCGACGACCCCTGGGGCATTCACGCTCTCGCCCATGTCTACGAGGCAACCGAACGCTTCGACACCGGCGTGCGCTGCCTGACGGAGATGGAGCGAAATTGGAAACCGGCAAATAATTTCCGCTACCACGTAGCCTGGCATCGGGCGCTGTTTCACTACGAGGCGGGCGACCCCGAGGCGGCTCTGGAGGCTTTCGACGCGGACGTGTTCGACCCGGAGGCGGCCGAGGATCTCGACCTATGCAACGACGCCTCCCTTCTGCTCCGGATCGAACTCGGCGGCGTGGATGTCGGTGACCGCTGGGCCGCGGTCGCGACCAAGGTCGAGAGCCGTGGCGACGACCTGATGATGCCCTTTGTCGACACCCATGTCGTGCTGGCGCTCGCAAGCAGCCCCGATCCGGGTCACCGCGCCCGCGCCCGGGCGCTGACTGAGGCGATGCATCGCTACGGCGCCGACAGCGACGAAGGCAATGCGGTCTGCTACCGCGACGTCGGTGCCGAGCTGGCGCAGGCCGTCCTGAACTATCGCGAAGGCCGCGCCGAGCAAAGCTGGGGCACGCTCGCGGCGCTCCTGGACCGGGTGCAGGCGATCGGCGGTAGCCATGCCCAACGCGACCTCTTTTGGGAGATCGCCGCCGATGCGTTGGAGCAATCCGAACCTTACGGTGCCGATGCGGTCGCATTTTACGGGGCCCGGTCGCACAGCCGCCAGCGCGACGGTTGGAACTGGCAGCGCTATCTCGCCGCTCTGGAAAACAGCGATCGGGACGACGCCCTGCGCGCCGCGCGCATCCGCTATCAGGCCGCCGCCGTCCCTGCCGGATAGGCTACACCAACGCCTCTGAGCCTTGCACCCGCGCTGCCCCAAGACGGGGCAGCGCGGGTCTCTTCACGCTTCCGCTCGGACCGCTCGCAGATCTGGGCATGAATGAGAAATACTCACTCTAGACGAATGAAAATCGTTTGAGAGCCAGTGTCTAACACTCAATAATTGCAATCAGGAAATGGAAAACGCCTACGCAAGGCCGGCCGGAACGCCTAGCGCCGCGGCCCCTCGACGGGGCTGTCCGCCTCGTCCTGTGGGATGCGAACGGAGAAGATCATGAACAAGATCGCAATGCTCGAAAGAATGCACAATCCGGGGCTCAACGGCCGCGGCGGATACCGGCTGCTGGACCCGCGCCAGAAGTACAACCTCGCCTTCTGTACCGAGGAAGAGATCGCCATTGCCGAACACTTCCGTGAATTCGTCGATTCCGAGTTGATGCCCCATCGTCACGACATTGAAGGCGGCTGGCATCGCGATCCGAAACTCGCCAAGGCGACCATTCACCGGCTATACGCCAAGCTGCACGACTTCGGCGTGACCAAGGCAATCCTGCCGGCCAAGCATGGGGGCCCCGGCCTCTCGCCGGTGGTGCGCCAGATGATCAACGAAGAGCTGTCGCGCGCCGATATCGGCCTCGCCACCAAGGTAGGCAAGCTCCATTGGGCCATCTCGGTCATGGTTGCGGCTGGGCGGGACGACCTGCTTGAGGAATTCGCCCCCCGGATCACCGGACCCGATGCCTGGACTGCTTGTTTCGCCATCACCGAACCCGCCGGCGGCGCCAATGTCGAGGACCCGGCGCTGGCCTATAAGACGATGAACACCATCGCCCGCGAGGACGGCGACGATTACGTGCTGAATGGCCACAAGCTCTGGCCCGGCCCGGCCGGCCCGGCCGAAAACTTCCAGTCCGAGCACCTCAAGGGCCATCTCGGCTATTGGGTCTGCGCCATAACCCGGGCCGGCGGCGGCGAGGATAATGTCGGCATCTTTTACGTGCCATCAGATGCCGAGGGCCTCGAATTCTCGCAGCCTTACGAGAAGATGGGGTTCTGCTATTCCGAAGCCAATACCGATATCTGGTTCAAGGACGTTCGCATCCCCAAGCGCTACCGGATCGACACCGAAACCGGTCAGGGTTCGAAGCTGATCAAGGGCTATGTCATCGGGCTTGGCCGACTTGCCGGCGCGGCTCGGCTCACCGGCCTGTCAGAGGCGGTGTTGGAGACCTGCATGGACTGGACCCAGAACCGCATCATCGCCGGCAAGCCAATGCGAGAGCGTTCGCTTTTCGCCGCAACGCTGGCCGAGATGTGGCGGTCGATCGAGATGAGCCGCCAATACTATCTCTCCGTCACCGCCCAGGTCACCCAACCCGAAATCTACGGCATGCCGTGGGAAGCCCAGATGAAGGCGAAGTTCTCCGCCGCACGCTCCTTCGCCGGGGACACCGCGATGATGGTGACCAACCGCGCCATGCAGCTCATGGGCTCGGCCGGCTATGCCTACGAAAGCCACATCGAGAAATACATGCGCGACTACAAGATCGTGCAGATGTGGCTCGGTGGCGCCGAGCGCGACCGGATGGACATGGCGCAAGGCCTGTTCGGCCCGTTCAACTGGGCCGGCGACGCTTAACTGGTGACCGGGATCGGGCCGGCCCGAATTTCGGCCCGCTTAGCCAGACATTGGAGGAAAACGATCATGGCAAGCAAGGAGAGCGCCGTTCTCGGCGAGATGTACAAGTCATGGGTATCGACCATGGCTGAGAACCCGGACATGACCGTGGAGGAAACGCGGCGCATGTTCGAGCATTGGGGCGACGTGACCGGGGAGCCTGAAGGCGTCGACTACATCGAGGTCGACGCAAACGGCGTGCGCTGCATGTGGGCCAAGCCGAAAGGCGGCAACGAGACGCGCGCGCTGCTGTGCACCCATGGCGGCGGCTATATGGTGGGGTCGATGTATTCGCACCGCAAGATGTTCGGCCACATCGCCAAGACGGTAGGCTGCCCGGCGCTGATCGTCGATTACAGGCGATCGCCCGAGCATCCGCATCCGACGCCGGTGAACGATTGCGTCCGCGCGTATGAATGGATGTTGGACCAGGGGCTTGAGGCCAAGCATATCGCCTTCACCGGCGACAGCGCGGGCGGTGCGCTCGCGATTACCACCGTTCTGGCCGCCCGCGACAAGGGGCTGCCGCTGCCGGCCGCCTCGATGCCGATCTCGCCCTGGACGGACATGGAGATTACCGGCGAGACGGTTACGACGAACGAGGCGAAGGACCATTTCGTCAAACGCGCGGTGATTGAGCACATGTCAGCGACATTCCTGGGTGAGAATGGCGACCGCAAGGATCCGCTGGCCACCCCGCTTTATGCCGATCTTGCCGGCCTGCCGCCATTCTTCGTGCAAGTTGGCGGGGACGAAACACTGCTCGACGACGCGCGCAGGTTTGTCGCGAAAGTCGAAGCAGCGGGGGGCGAGGCCAAGCTCGACATCTTCCCCGAGATGCAGCACGTCTTCCACTTCCTCGCCGGGACCGCGCCCGAGGCGGACAAGGCGATCGCCGATCAGGCGGCTTGGATAAAACCCAAGCTCGGCCTCTGACGCCCTCTTCGGGGCGCCCGCCCAGCCAGCGGCGAGCGCTTCCCGCCCCCCGAGCTCCGGACCTGTCCGAGTGAAGGGAGCAACTGCCCGCTGATCACGGGTCGTCTTCAGCGATTGGGTGGCGCCTCCACAAGACGCGCAGTGACGCCGACCGGCTTATGCGTCGGATGGAGGCGGCTCCCCGTGTTGGCCGCAAGGCCGGGTCGAGCGCGTAGGCCTCTGCCGCCTACCGCTCGACCGCGCGGCTGCGCGACGATCCGCCGGATCACGTGCCGCCCCTTTCCGGCAAGCGCGGCATCGTCCATTCTGAGGTGTTCCTGCCGGAGAACGCGCCTGCGGCAAGGAGCGGCCGCGAACGGTTGTGGACCACAGTCGACACCTTCGAGGTCGGCGATGATACCCGGTGAAGTGGTCCCGGTTTTCCGGACAGCTAAGCGGCAGATCAAAGGTGTATCCGGGTTCGGTTTCATGCCGCCAGTTTCTGATCTCGACCGGCCCAGTCTGCTTCCCTCGGCGTTTGTCGCTCAAGGGCCGAATGTGGCCGCTCGGTGTTGTAGAAGGCCATCCATTCGCGGATGATCCGATATGCCTTGAAGCCGCCGGTCAGCTCTTCGAGATAGATCACTTCTTGCTTCAGGGATCGCCAAAGCCGTTCGATGAAGATGTGGTCCATGCATCGGCCGCGGCTGCCCATCGAGTTCCGCACGCGCTCCGGCGGATCATCGCGTTCCTCTCGGCGGAGCTCATCGCTTGAGTCCGGCGGACAAAAATCGGTCTCGACCGCCAGCCTCCCGACCTTCGCGTGCAGATCCTTTACGTCCGCCTCGCTCGGGCCTTCCGCCATGCCGCCCCGAGCAAACACGTCTGCAATGCCCTCGACCGCCTGACGCTCCCACGTGCTCGCCTGGTTCGGATGCATCTGGTGCTCCGTGGCGATCTCCTGGTCCGTGAGGTCGCCCCGCAGAGCCTCAAGCGCGACCTGTGCTTTGAACTGGTCCGCGAACTCCCGGCGTTTCGCCATCTCGTATCCCTCCAGAAGGTTCGGGATACACCTTTACTCGCTGTCCGATTTCCTCCGACCACTTCACTTGACACCAGTCGAGCGCATCGCCGCCGTAATCGCGGACCACGCCGGCGCCGACGATGATCGCGGCACGCTGATGGCGGATTTCCGCGAACTCGTGCACTCCGTCACGGTTTACCCGGTCGAAGGTGCGGCAAGTTCGAGATCGATGTAAAGGGTCGCCTAGCGCCCCTGACGGGCAGCGAAGCCTTCCCCGAACAGTGGGGGTACGGGTGGTAGCGGAGGAGGGACTTGAACCCCCGACACGCGGATTATGATTCCGCTGCTCTAACCAACTGAGCTACTCCGCCGCCGGCTGCCCGGCGGGCGCGTGACTGGTCCCGCGCCCCGGCTTGCGTGGGGCGATATAAGGAGCCGCCCCGAGGGGTGTCAAGCAGGCTGTCGGGCCAAGTGTCAGGCTTCCACCGCCATCGCCTGCGGGGTTTCGGCGTTTTCCCCGCCGATCCGGCGAAACCTGAGCATCGTGAACAGGCCGGCCGGCGGCAGCCCGCGGCGTTCGATCGGCTCCAGGCCCGGACGGTCGAGCACCGTCTCGACCGGGAATTCCGGCCGCCAGCCGAGTCGGTCGGCAAACGGCGCCAGCGCCTGCTCGATCGCCGCGCGCGGGCCGGTCTGGGCGCTGAAATGGTTGACCAGGATCACCTCGCCACCGGGGCGGCAGACCCGCTCCAGTTCCGCCATCACCCGCTTCGGCTCCGGCGCCACCGTCACCACGTGCATCGCCACCACGGTATCGAAGCTGGCGTCGGCGAAACCGAGCTGCGAGGCATCCATCTCCAGGAGGGCGGTCACGTTGGCCAGGTCCTGTTTGGCCACACGCCGGCGCGCCTGCTCGAGCATTTCAAGCGACAGATCGATGCCGACCACCTCGAGGTGCCCGGAGTAGAGCGGCAGGGCGATGCCGGTGCCGACGCCGACCTCCAGCACCCGCCCCTGCGACGTGTTGATATCGCGGATCGCCGCCCGTCGCGCCGCGCGGGTGACCGAGCCGAACAGCTCGTCATAAACGGGCGCCCAGCGCTTGTAGGCCTTGCGGACGGCAGTGCTGTCCAGCGTTCCGTCGCGCCGGCGGATCGGTGGTGTCTGATTCAAGTCGTTCGGTTCCCCAGTCCCATTTGCCGGACTCTAGCGGGCGGCCATCGCCGCGGCCGCGCTCTTCCGGCTGTCGTCCATCGTCCCGGGCTGCGGCCGCGCGGCGGCGATCCAGCCGCCGCCGAGCACACGGCTCTGCTCCGCCTCGGATTCGTAGAATACACAGGCCTGGCCGGGCGAGACGCCGTACTCGCCGGACAGCAGCTCGACCTCGATCGTTTCCTCGCCGACCAGCAGCCGGGCCGGCTGCGGCGGGCGGGTCGAGCGCACCTTCGCGCAGATCTCGTGGGCGCCGGCGGCAAGGGGCCGGTCGCCCAGCCAGTTGACGTCGCGCAGCGTCATCCGCCGCGTTTCCAGCGCCTCGCGCGGGCCGACGATCACCCGGCGCCCCGGCGCATCGAGGTCGACCACGTAGAGCGGCTCGCCCACGGCAACGCCGATGCCGCGCCGCTGGCCGATCGTGTAGTGGATGATCCCCTCATGGCGGCCGAGCACCCGTCCGTCGACATGAACGATGTCGCCCGGCTCCACGGCGTCCGGACGCAGCCGCTCGATGATCTGGCTGTAGCGGCCGGTCGGCACGAAGCAGATGTCCTGGCTGTCGCTCTTCTCGGCGATGGCCAGCCCGAACGCACGGGCGAGTTCGCGCGTCTCCGGCTTGGTCATGTCGCCGAGGGGAAAGCGCAGGAAATCGATCTGTTCCTGTGTCGTGGCGAACAGGAAATAGCTCTGGTCGCGTTCGGGGTCTTTGGCCCTGAAGAGCGCGCGGTGTCCGTCCGGACGCCGCCGGCTGGCGATATAATGTCCGGTCGCCAGCGCATCGGCGCCGAGATCGCGCGCGGTCTGCAGGAGATCGTGGAACTTGATGTCCTGGTTGCACGCAACGCATGGAATCGGCGTCTCGCCGGACAGGTAGCTGTCGGCGAAGGCGTCGATGACCGTTTCCTTGAACCGCCGTTCGTAGTCGAGCACGTAGTGTGGAATGCCGAGGTCCTCGGCCACGCGGCGCGCGTCGTAGATGTCCTGTCCCGCGCAGCACGCCCCGGCGCGGTGGATCGCCTCGCCGTGGTCGTAGAGCTGCAGGGTGACACCGACCACGTCGTAGCCCTGCTGCTTGAGCAGGCCCGCCACGACGGACGAATCGACGCCGCCCGACATCGCGACAACGACGCGCGTGTCCGCCGGGTCCTTGGGCAGGTCGAGACTGTTGAGCCGCTGCTCGGGCATTTTGTCCAGGTGGTTTGGCAAACTGCGCGCGCGACTCCGGCCGCCCGCGACGTCCCTAGATGATAAGCGCAACCGCACCGCATTCAAGGTCGCCCGCACGCGCAACGCGGGGCAACTCCTGCTGGGCGCGCGGCAGAATCTGCCGGATCGCCCAGGTCGGCGCGCCCGGAACTTAGAGCAACCTATTGAGAAATCAAAACGATTTATCTGGCCCGCTTCTTGCTCCCGAAGTGGCGAAGGCGCGAGGTGCGCCCGGACGGAATGAAGACGAATATGACGGCAGCGCCCGCCAACATCGCGACAGCCTTACACACCGCGCCCCTTGCGGGCGGGAAAGCCGACGCCGGTCGTGCCGGCGGCGGTGCCAATGGCGCCGCCTTCCTGGCCGTCCTAGACCAGATGCTCGGCCTCGCCACCACCGGCAAGGGACTGCCGGGCATGGCGGCCGGCAAGGCCGACCCGCTCCGTGGTGCCGCATCGGAGACCCTGCCGCCGTGGCTGCAGGCATTCACCGAAGCGCTCACCGATGCCGAAGCGCCGATGCCGGCGAATCCGCAGCAGGGCGAGACCGAGGGCACGGCTGCCGAAGGCACGGCGGAGGACGCCAACGCCCTCCTCGCCGGCGTCGTCGACCCGACGCTTGCCGCCACCACCGAGAGCGAACAGCCGCAGTCGGCAAACAACGCTCCGGTCGAGGAAGCACAGGCGCCCACCAATCGCGGCCAGGCCGTCGCCGCGGCGATCGCGGATGCGAAGGCACAGCTCGCCGAAAGCTGCGAGGCCGCGAACAAGGGCGCGACCGGCGAAGTGGTCAGTCGCGTCGCTACCGATCACGCCGCCGGTAACGCCCCAGGGCGCGGCGCCGAAGACCGCCCCGCTCCTGCTGAGCGTTCCAGTCTGCCGGCCACTTCCGTTGCGCAGTCCTCCCCTGACCTGGCTGCGGATCTGACAGCCGATCCAGACGTCGACGGCGTTCTCGCCGCTTTCGCCCGCCGGTCGGCGCAGACGGGCCCGGGCAGCGGCCAGCAGTCCATAATTAACGGAATTGGGGCCGAAGCCTCCGGGCTCGCCCGCCAGACCGCGCAGAACGCCGACGGCCAGACGCGCCGGCGCGATTCCGAGTTAGCCCGCGCCGACGCGACAGCCGAGAAGCAGAACGGCGCCGCCGGCTCCGGCAGGACCGACTCCGATGCCCTCACCCGCCTGCTCGCCTCCGGTCAGGCCGCGACGAAGGCGCCGCTGGCGACCGCATCGGGCGCGTTGGCCGATGGCGCGACCGGTGCGGACGCCCAGCCGGGCAAGCCGGCCGCCACGGCGCCCGTGCTGCTGACCATCAACGAGGTCGCCTCGGGCACGCCGCTGCAAACCGGAACGGCGACGCAGGCCCTGGCCACGACCGCTGCGGCGCAGGCCGGCCATGCCGCCCGCCCGGATTTCGGCGCCATGGCCTTGCGCATCGCCCATGAGGCGCGCGACGGCAAGCAGCATTTCGAGATCGCCCTCGACCCGCCCGAGCTCGGCCGGGTCGAGGTTCGCCTGGAGTTTTCGCGCGACGGCCGCATGACCACGCACCTCTTGGTCGACCGCAGCGATACGCTCGACGCCCTCGCGCGCGATGCCCGGGGCCTTGAAAGGGCCCTGCAGGCGCAGGGGCTGAAACTGGACGACGGCGGCGTGCAGTATCAGCTGCGCGATCAGTCCGCCTTCGCCCAGCAGCACAACCACCACGATGCCCATGACCGGCGCGACGGCGCGGGCAACGACGGTTCAGATCCGACATCGATTGCCGAACCCGAGGAACCCGGCGCCCGCCGCCGCCTCGTGCTCGGCGGCCTCGATGTGACGATATAGGGGACGGATATGGCTATCGACACGATTTCGGGCCAGCAGGCGGTCGGTCAGGCCGCCTACGACAGCGGCGGCATTGCCGATAACTTCGATGCGTTTCTGCAGATCCTGACGACCCAGCTGCAGAACCAGAACCCGCTGGATCCGCTGGACACCAATCAGTTCACCCAGCAGCTCGTTCAGTTCGCCGACGTCGAGCAGTCGATCAAGTCGAACAAGAACCTGGAAGCCCTTATCCAGATGTCGGCGGCGAGCACCGCCACCGCGGCCACCAGCTTCATCGGCAAGAAGGTTATGATCCAGTCCGTCACCCAGACGCTGGCAGACGGCCGCGCCGAATGGAGCTACTACGCCGGCGGCGCCGCGGACGGCGCCAGCTTCACCGTCCGCGACGAGGCCGGGAACATCGTCTGGACGGAAACGAAGGACATCGCGGCCGGGCGCAACAGCTTCGTCTGGAACGGTCGCGACGACAGCGGCAACGTCGTCCCGGACGGCAAGTACACGCTGGCCGTCGAGGGCACCGACACCGACGGCAACCCGGTCGAGGTGCATGTCGAGGTCGCCGTGACCATCGACGGGATCGACTTCAGCGGCCCGGAACCGGTCCTGCTCGTCGGCGACGAGGGGGTCCCGCTGAGTCAGGTCCGCGCCGTGCTGGGCACCTGACTTATTGGCCCGCCAGCGGCCCACCTGTTTCAAATTGAAGCTAAAGCGCGGAAACTGTTAAGAAATTACCCACCTTTGCTTTAGCCAATTTTTAAGTCGCCCCGCATAGTCTTCTGGTCGTGTTTGGTCAGTAGAGTATGTGAGTGTATCCATGACCGATCAGTACCGCCCGCGGGCGAAGTACGTGATTGGGCCAGACGGCAGCCCTCTCACCATTGCCGATCTGCCGCCGAAGAATACCAAACGGTGGGTGATCCGGCGTAAGGCCGAGGTGGTGGCTGCCGTGCGTGGCGGACTGTTGAGTCTCGAAGAAGCCTGCGACCGCTATACCCTTACGGTCGAGGAGTTCCTCAGCTGGCAGCATTCGATCGACAGGCACGGATTGCCCGGCCTGCGAGCGACGCGCGTCCAACAGTATCGGCAATAGCGCCGCCCGATTCCATCGACAAATATGTGCCAAGCGCCGGCCCCAGTGCCGGCGTTTCGCATTTTGCAAACGCGCGTGCCGCTACGGCATCCGTGTGCCCTGCCCTAGCGTCAGGCGTTAGCCGGACGCTAACGATTGGCGCCTGATTTCCCGCGAACCTGTCCCGTTCCGGGCCACGCCTGCGGCATGTTAACGGCCGCGTTAAGGACTTGTTTAGCATTCAGGTGGGAAATTCTTGCCGGGTCGCGACCGGCACAGACCGGTCCATGATTCTCATGCGACGGCCGGCGACTGGGCGCGAACGGGGCATCAGAGGGGCAAGGTGCAGGGAGGTCTCGACTTTCTGAAGACGATGGGCGCGGCGCGCCTGGCGGCCATGGGTGCCGTCGGCGTCGGCCTGATCGGCTTCTTCGCCTTCCTGATTCTCTATCTGTCGTCGGAGACGATGGTCCCGATCTACACGGATCTCGACTACGACGATTCCGGCGCGGTGGTGCGCGAGCTCGAGGCGCGCGGCGTTCCCTACGAGATGCGCCGGGACGGCTCCACCATCCTCGTGCCAGAGAGCCAGATGCTGCGGCTGCGCATGGATCTGGCCTCCGACGGCCTGCCGACGGGCGGCGGCGTCGGCTACGAGATCTTCGACCGCGGCGACACGCTCGGCGCCACCAGTTTCGTCCAGAACATTAACCATCTCCGCGCGCTGGAGGGCGAACTCGCCCGCACGATCAGGGAGCTGGACCGCGTTGCCGCGGCGCGGGTGCACCTGGTGATTCCGGAGCGACGCCTGTTCTCCCAGGACGCGAGCAGTCCGTCCGCCTCGATCGTGGTCAAGACCCGCGGCGCGCTCGATCCCGCCCAGATCCGCGCCATCCGCCATCTCGCCGCCTCGGCGGTGGAGGGCCTAATCCCCGCCCGCGTCGCCATCGTCGACGACAGCGGCCGTCTTCTCGCCGACGGCTCCGGCGCCGAGGATCCCGGCTCCGCCACCGTGCTCGACGAGCGCCGCCGCGGCATCGAGCAGCAGCTGCGCCTGCAGATCGAGAACATCGTCTCCAGCGTCGTCGGCGCCGAGCGGGTCCGCGTCCAGGTCGCCGCCGAGCTCGAGTTCAACCGCGTCACCCAGACCACCGACCAGTACGACCCGGACGGCCGCGTGGTGCGCTCCTCGCAGCTGCGCGAGGAAAGCTCGACCGCCAACGAGGCCAACCCCGACGGCGCGACGACCCTCGGCAATGAGCTTCCCGGCGCCGATGCCGCCGCCAACCTGACCGGCACCAGCGAGACCGCGACGACGACCGAGGAAGTCACCAACTACGAGATTTCCCGCACCACCAAGACCGAGGTGATCGAGCCCGGCCGCGTCAAGCGGCTGTCCGTGGCCGTCGTCGTCGACGGGATCTACTCGCAGAACGCCAACGGCGAAATCGTCTACGAGCCGCGCACGCAGGATCAGCTCGACCGCATTGCCGCCCTCGTCCGCTCCGCCGTCGGCTTCGACGCCGACCGCGGCGACACGGTGGAAGTCGCCAACCTGCGCTTCGCCGCCGCGCCGCAGGGCATGCCGCTCGACTCCGCCGATTCCTTCCTGCCGACCTTCACCAAGGCCGACATCATGCGGTTCGCCGAGCTCGCCGTCCTGTTCCTGCTCGGCATGCTGGTGCTGCTGTTCGTGGCCCGGCCGCTGGTCGGTCGCATCCTCGCCCCCGAAAGGGCCACCGGCACCGCGATGGTGCCGGCGCCGTCCGGCGCAGAGCCCGGCGAGGGCGAACCGCGGCAGCTCGCAGCGCCGGAAGACGCCAAGCCGGGGGCCTCGATGCCGGTGCCGCAGACCTTCGAGGCGATCAATTTCGCCGAGCAGGTCGGCGAGGTTCAGGCCGCCTCGCTGCGCCGCGTCGGCGAGATCATCGAGCAGAACCCGACCGAGGCGCTGTCGATCATCCGTAGCTGGATCCACGAGGCCGCGGCATGATCATGAAGCCTCCGGCGCCCGTCGAGGCGCGCATCCCGGAAACGGTCGCCGACCTGAACGGCCCCGAGCGCGCCGCCGTCCTGCTACTGGCGCTTGGCCAGGAGCACGGCGACACGGTCTGGCAGCAGCTCGACGACGAGGAGGTCCGGCTGATCTCCATCGCCATGTCGAAGCTCGGCAAGATCAACAGCGACATCATCGAGAAGCTCATGGTCGAGTTCGTCCTCGACATGGGCCACGCCGGCGCGCTGGTCGGCAACTACGACTCCACCGAGCGCCTGTTGCAGCAGTTCCTGCCCAATGATCGCGTCAACGTGATCATGGAGGAGATCCGCGGTCCCGCCGGCCGCAACATGTGGGAGAAGCTGTCCAACGTCCAGGAGCAGGTCCTCGCCAACTACCTGAAGAACGAATACCCGCAGACCATCGCGGTGGTGATGTCCAAGATCAAGTCGGAGCACGCCGCCCGCGTCCTCGCCATCCTGCCCGAGGAGCTGGCGCTGGAGGTGATCAGCCGGATGCTGCGCATGGAGTCGGTCCAGAAGGAGATCCTCGAGCGGCTCGAGCAGACCCTGCGCATGGAGTTCATGTCGAACCTGGCCAAGACGCAGCGTCGCGACGCCCACGAGCAGATGGCCGAGATCTTCAACAATTTCGACCGCCAGACCGAGTCGCGCTTCATGACCTCGCTGGAGGAGCACAACCGCGACGCCGCCGAGCGCATCAAGACGCTGATGTTCACGTTCGAGGATCTCGCCAACCTCGACAACGCTTCGGCCCAGACCCTGCTGCGCCACGTCGACAAGGACAAGCTGACGGTCGCCATGAAGGGCGCCAACGAGACGCTGCGCGACTTCTTCCTGTCGAACATGTCCTCGCGCGCCGCCGGGATGCTGAAGGACGACATGGACGTGATGGGCCCCGTCCGGTTGCGCGACGTCGACGAGGCGCAGTCGCAGATGGTCAATCTCGCCAAGGACCTGGCCGCCAAGGGCGAGATCATGATTTCGAAGAACCGCGGCGACGACGAGCTGATCTACTGAGGCGATGGCAATGAACGACGGCATGACCACACAGACCGCGGCGAAACCGGCGCTGTACATGTTCGACGAGGTGTTCGCCATCGAACCCGCCGGCACCCAGCCCGCCCCGCCGGCCGTCACCACCGCCGCGCTCGACAAGGCGGTTGCCGCCGCGCGCAAGGAAGGCCATGCCGCGGGCGTGGCCGAGGGCCGCCGTGCCGGCGAGCAGGCGGTTGCCGGCCGCCTCGCCGACAGCATCGCGGCGCTGGTCGCGGAAACGGCGGCGATCGCGCAGCGCGCCGAGGCCGACCGCGCCGAGATCGAGACCATGGCGGTGGAACTGGCGATGGCGGCCGTCGGCCGGCTCGCGCCCGCCCTCGTCGCCCGCCAACCCTCCGCCGAGCTCGCCGACCTGCTGCGCGGCTGCCTGAACGGCCTGCGCGATGTGCCGCACATCGCCATTCGCGTATCGGAAGACCTTGTCGAACCGATGCGCGCGGAATTCGACACGGTGGCCGCGGAAACCGGCTTCGCGGGGCGCATCGTCGTCCTCGGCGACCCCGACATCGCGCCCGGCGACGGCCGCATCGATTGGGCGGACGGCGGGATCGTCCGCGACATGGACGAGACGCGGCGCAGCATCGAAGCGGCGGTGGAACGCTTCATCGCCGCCCGCTCCGGCCCTGCGGGCGGCCCTGTCGGCGGCCCAATCGACGCCCCCGGCGCCGGAACAGCGAAGGACGAAACGGATGAGTGACCAGACCGACAGCCCCTTCGACGAGATCAAGAAGGACGCGCCGGCCCCGGCGGCCGCGCCACAGGCCGGCGACGACGAGGAGTCCGCGGCCCACTCCGCCGCCGATCTCGAGGCGGTTTTCGACGTCCCGGTAAAGGTTTCGGCCGTGCTGGGGCGCTCGCGCATGGAGGTCTCCGAGCTCCTGAAGCTCTCGACCGGCGCCGTCGTCGAGCTCGACCGCAAGGTCGGCGAAGCAATCGATATCTACGTGAACGACCGGCTGGTCGCGCGCGGCGAGGTGGTTCTCGTCGAGGACCGCCTCGGCGTGACCATGACCGAAATCATCAAGGATCGCGGCTGATCGCGGTCGCGACCCTGTCGCGTATAAGAGGAACGGAACCATGAGGCTGATGATCATCGGATCGTTGCGGGGGCAGCTGTCGACGGCGACCCGCATCGCCATGGACCGGGGAGCGAAGGTCCTCCACTCGGAGACCATCGACGAAGCGATGAAGGCGCTTCGCACCGGCAAGGGCGCCGATCTTCTGATGGTGGAGGTCAGCGTCGACATCACCGATCTGGTCGGCAGGCTCGAACACGAACGCATCTGCGTGCCGATCGTCGCCTGCGGCATTCAGAACGATGCCCGCGCCGCCGTCGCCGCGATCCGGGCCGGTGCGAAGGAATACATTCCCCTTCCGCCCGATCCCGAGCTGATCGCCGCGGTCCTCGCCGCCGTCGCCCAGGACGGCCACGCCCTCGTCTATCGCGACGACTCGATGGCCTCCGTCGTCCGGCTCGCCGAGCAGATCGCCCCGTCCGAGGCCAGCGTCCTGATCACCGGCGAGTCCGGCACCGGCAAGGAGGTGCTGGCGCGCTACGTGCACCAGCGCTCGAACCGCGCCGACCGTCCGTTCATCTCGATCAACTGCGCCGCCATTCCCGAGGCCCTGCTCGAATCCGAGCTGTTCGGCCACGAGAAGGGTGCGTTCACCGGCGCCGTCGCCCGCCGCGTCGGCAAGTTCGAGGAAGCCGACGGCGGCACGCTGCTGCTCGACGAGATCAGCGAGATGGACGTGCGCCTGCAGGCCAAGCTCCTGCGCGCCATCCAGGAACGCATGATCGACCGCGTCGGCGGCAACCGGCCCGTCCCCGTCAACATCCGCATCATTGCCACGTCGAACCGCAATCTCGCCGACGCGGTGCGCGACGGCGGTTTCCGCGAGGACCTCTACTACCGGCTCAACGTAGTCAACCTGCAGCTCCCGGCGCTGCGCGAGCGTCCCGGCGACATCCTCGCGCTGGCGGAGCATTTCGCCGCCCGCTACGCCGAGGCCAACGGCCTGCCGCCGCGCGCGCTGTCGCAGGACGCGCGCAAGCAGCTGACGCTGAGCCGCTGGCCCGGCAACGTGCGCGAGCTGGAGAACACCATTCACCGCGCCGTGCTGCTGTCGACCGGCGAAGCGATCGATACCGAGGCGCTGCGCATGCCCGACGGCTCGCGGCTCGACGCCATGATCGGCGGTCACGAGAGCCGCGTCGTCAGCCAGGCCGCGCAGGCGGCCGAGGCCGTCACCCGAACCCTGGTCGGCCGCACCGTCGCCGAGGTCGAGCGCGACCTCATCCTCGACACCCTCGATCATTGCCTCGGCAACCGCACGCACGCCGCCAACATCCTCGGCATCTCGATCCGCACGCTGCGCAACAAGCTGCACCTGTACTCCGACGACGGCTTCGCCATCCCCGCCCCCGGGGAGACGCGGGTCGCCATGCGTTGACCTGCTGACCCGGGACCGAAAGCCTCACGATGTCCGACACGACGGCCGCCGAAACCAACGCGCGCGCAGGCGCGGGCCTTCCTTCCCTCGGCGACATCGCCGCCCTGCTGAAGCGTGGCGACATCGCCCTGGCCACGGCGGTGATAACGATCCTCGTCGTTCTCATCCTGCCGATGCCGCCGATCATGCTCGACATGCTGCTGGCGCTGTCGATCGTCTTTTCGGTCCTGGTCCTGATGACGGCGCTGTTCATTCACACGCCGCTCGAGTTCTCCGCCTTCCCGACCGTGCTGCTGATCGCCACCATGCTGCGGCTGGCGCTCAACCTGGCCTCCACGCGCCTGATCCTGGCGCACGGCCACGAGGGCACCGACGCCGCCGGCCACGTCATCGAGGCGTTCGGCAACTTCGTCATGCGCGGCAACTTCGTCATCGGCATCATCGTCTTCGCCATCCTGGTGATCGTGAACTTCGTCGTCATCACCAAGGGCTCGGGCCGTATCGCCGAGGTCGCCGCCCGCTTCACCCTCGATGCCATGCCCGGCAAGCAGATGGCCATCGACGCCGACCTGTCGTCGGGCCTCATCGACGAGGACGAGGCGCGCCGGCGGCGCAAGGCGCTGGAGGACGAATCCTCCTTCTTCGGCGCCATGGACGGCGCGTCCAAGTTCGTTCGCGGCGATGCCATCGCCGGCCTGCTGATCACCTTCATCAACGTCATCGGCGGCATGATCGTCGGCGTCGCCCAGAACGGCCTGTCCATGGGCGAGGCGAGCACCACCTATACGCTGCTGACCGTCGGCGACGGCCTGGTCTCGCAGATCCCCGCCCTCGTGGTGTCGACGGCCGCCGGCCTGCTGGTCTCCAAGGCCGGCGTCACCGGCTCCGCCGACCAGGCGCTGATCAGCCAGTTGTCGGGCTATCCCAAGGCGCTCGGCATGTCTTCCTTCGTGATGGTCGTGATGTCCCTGCTGCCGGGCATTCCGATGATCCCGTTCCTGGCGCTGGCCGGCGGCGCCGGCGCGCTCGCCTGGTCGGCGACGCGCAAGCAGAGGGACGAGAAGGACGCGGTGGCGCAGGAGGCGCTCACGACGCAAGCCGGCGAGGCCTCGCCGGCCGACGAGCCCATCACATCGGCGCTGGCGATCGACGAGGTCAAGATCGAGATCGGCTATGCGCTGCTGCCGCTGATCAACGCCGCCGGCGGCGAGGACAAGCTGACCGGTCAGATCAAGGCGCTGCGCCGGCAGCTGGCCGCCGACATGGGCTTCGTCATGCCGCCGGTGCGCCTGCTCGACAACATGCAGCTCGAGCCCAACACCTACATCGTCAAGATCAAGGAGGTGGAGGCCGGCCGCGGCACCGTCTATCCCGGCCAGGACATGGTGATGGACCCCGAAGGCAAGCAGATCAACATGCCCGGCATCCACACCACCGAGCCGACCTTCGGCCTGCCGGCCACATGGATCGACACCGCGCTGCGCGACGAGGCCCAGATGAAGGGCCTGACCGTCGTCGACCCGGCGACCGTCGTCTCCACGCACCTGACCGAGCTGATCCGCGCCAACATGGCGGAGCTCCTGTCCTACGCCGAAGTCTCCAAGCTGCTCGGCGAGCTGCCCAAGGAGCAGCAGAAGCTGGTCGACGACATCGTGCCCGGCCAGATCACCATCTCCGGCATCCAGCGCGCGCTGCAGGCCCTGCTCGACGAACGCGTGTCGATCCGCGACCTGCCGACGATCCTCGAGGGCATCGCCGAGATCGCCGGCCGCGGGCACGGCACCAGGATCATCGTCGAGCACGTGCGCGCCCGCCTGTCCCGGCAGTTGTGCGCCCAGCACCAGTCGCCGAACGGCTACGTGCCGATCGTCGCCCTGTCGCCCGACTGGGAGCGCGCCTTCCTCGAGGCGCTGCACGGCGACGGCGAGGAGAAGCAGCTCGCCATGGCGCCCTCGAAGCTGCAGCAGTTCATCAACTCCGTGCGCGAGCGCTTCGAGGAGGCGGCCCAGCAGGGAGAGATCCCGGTCCTGCTGACGAGCCCCGGCTCGCGCTACTACGTGCGCTCGATCATCGAGCGGTTCCGCGCCCAGACCGCGGTCATGTCGCAGAACGAGATCCACCCGCGCGCCAGGCTGAAGACGATCGGGTCGATCTGACAAAAAGGACACACCGGCCGGAAACCGGCGATGGCCCCCGATCCATTTACGGATTGTGATCGTATGATCGGCAAAGCTGCGCGCACGCCGCAGGACGGACATCAAGGGTACGGAGGGCTTCGGCGTTGACCTTGCGACTGGTTTGTATCGCCGCCGCGATCTGCGGCCTCGCCGCGCCGGCGCTGGCCGCAGACGAAGACTGGGACGGCGGCTACGACGCCGCGCCCGCGGCGGAGAGCACCACCACCGACCTGTCCATCCGGATCGGCATCGGCGGCGTGGTCCAGCCTGACTGGGAGGGCTCCAACGACTACGAGATCGTGCCCTGGCCGATCGTGTCGCTGGAATATCTGCGCCTGCCGGGCATCGGCACGGTCGGCGGACGCACAGTCGGCTTCTCGATCGGCCCGTCCTTCAACTTCGTCGGCGAGCGCGACCCATCCTCCGACCCCGCCCTTACCGGTCTCGGCACGGTCGACTCCGCCTTCGAGTTCGGCCTTCGTGCCATCTACGAGGTCAACAACTGGGGCGCCTACGCGGCGCTGCGACAGGGATTCGGCGGCCACGACGGCCTCGTCGGCGAAGCCGCGCTCTACGCGGTGTGGCGGCCGACCGACGTCTTCGTCGTACGCGCGGGCCCGAACGTGACCTACGCCAGCGCCGACTATTTCGACACCTACTTCTCGGTGACGCCGGTCCAGTCGTTCCGGTCCGGGCTGCCGGTCTACAGCGCCGGCTCGGGCTTCAAGAGCGCCGGCATCCAGGCGCTGGCGACCTACTCCCTGACCGAGAAGGTCGATCTGCATTTTCGCGCCGGCTACGACCGTCTCGTCAGCGGCGCCGCGGACTCGCCGATCGTGACCACCGCCGGCAGCCGCGACCAGTTCAGCGCCGGCCTCGGCCTGAGCTACCGGATCGACCTCGACCTGTACGACTAGCCGCTCCGGCCTACGGTTCCGACAACGGCGCTGCCGTCGGCGCCGCCGGCACCTGAGGCGTCGTCGGCGTCTCGTGCGTGCGCAGCCGCACCACCGGCACCGGGTGCGCAACGCCGGCGAGCGCGTGTTCGCCGACCGCCTCGCCATCGGCGCCGATCCCGGCCTCCTGGGCCGTGCGGGCACTCATCAGCACCGTCACGTCGGCGCCGGCGTCGAGCTTGTGTCCCAGCGCCTCGATGCGCTGGGCGACATTCACCGTGTCGCCGACGATCGTGTAGTTGACGCGCCCGGGCGCGCCGATATTGCCGACCACCGCCGGGCCGCTGTGCAGGCCGATCCGCATCCGCACGGGCTTCAGGCCCTTGCCGGCGCGGCGGCGGTTGTCGGCCGTGATCACCTCGGCGATGCAGCGCGCCGCCTTGACGGCGCGGGCCGCGTGGTCGTCCTGGCGGTCCGGTGCGCCCCAGAACGCCATCACCGCATCGCCGATATACTTGTCGATGCTGCCGTTCTCGCCGCGGATGCAGTCGGCGAGCATGCCGAAATGCCGGTTCAGGAACGCCGCCGTTTCTTCCGCGCCCATCCGGTCCGAGATCATCGTGAAGCTGGCGATGTCGGTGAACATCACCGTGATCTCGCGGGTTTCCGAGGCGACGCTGGCCTCGCCGCCGAGCGCGATCAGCCGCTGCACGAGCTGGCGCGGGACGTAGGTCTCGAACACCTTCAGGCCGTCGAGCATCAGGTTGAAGGCGCGCGCCTGCTGATCCAGCTCCGCGATGGCGCTGCCGCGCGGCCGCGTCGCCGTATCGATGTCGAGCCGGGCGACCTCGGAGGCGGATTCGGCCAGCCGGCGGATCGGCCGCGATACGAACCCGCCGAGTATCAGCGCCGCGAGGACCGCGAGCACGACGACGACGAAGCCGGCGATGGCCGACGTCATCAGCCGCTGCATGGAATCGCTGAGCTGCGCCTGGCGGTAGTAGGCGCCGATCGCCAGCGGCTCGTTGCCGTAGCCCCGGACCCAGCGCGACAGGACGATATAGCGCGTGTCGTCGATGTCGACCCGTTCGACCTCCACGCCACGGGCGCGCGCCGACTGCATGAAGGCGACGGGGACACCCTTGTCGAGATTGACGATGACCGGGTCGTTTGCTTCGGAGGTCGGGATGACGCCGTAGCTGCTCCCGGCGGCGATATTCCCGACGAACTGCGGATGCGCCATCAGCCGGCCTTCGCCGTAGAGGATGAAGGCCGTTGCGTCGTAGAGCTTGCCCACCGCGGCGACGAAACGGGAAAACTGGTCCAGGGACACCGCCGCGCCGACGAACGCGACGTCGGCGTCGGTCGATGCGATGCGCGTGACCACGTTGAGATAGGTGGTGCCGTTCTCGACCGCCGGTTCCCCCCATATGTGGGCCGCCCCCGGTTGGACCGACGACAGCTGGCTGCGCGTCCTGGGATCGGCCTCGGCGCCTTGCGTAAGCCGCTTCAGCGTCCCGTCCTTGCCCCGCCTAATGCCGCGCCGAACCAGGTTGCGGTCCCAGTAGAGCAGCACGCTCACATCCGGCGTCGTCGCCAGCACGACCGTCAGGGCGTCGAGGATCTCGTCCGGCGTCGCGGCGCGGAAATACGGCGTCTGGATCTCCCGCGATATCCCGTCGACAAGGCTGCCGGCGGAATCGAGCTTGTCGCGCACCTCGTTCTCGATCCCGTCGAGGATCAACACCATGCGGTCGCTGAGAAGCTCGATCGTGTTCGTGGAACTTGCCTGCAAGGAGATCCAGAGCACGGTTACGGTGGCAACCAGAACCAGGCCGCCGGAGGTCAGCGCCAGCAGGCTACGGATGGATATCCGGCGGTTTCGCAGCCAACGGCCCGGCAAGGCGTCAGTTCCCCCGAAAGACGAGAATCAAGATTTTGCGGTGCCGACCATACCGCAACGCGCGCGCCGATGCGCGGCGGCATTGCCTTCGGGGCGCTCTACGGGCTATCGGCAGGGCCATGACACGCATCGTACACGACGGATACACCGATCTCCCCGACGGCCATGCCGCGGCGGTCGCCACCTTCCTCGAGATGACGACGCCGCGCCCTGTCCCGCCGTCCACGCGCCCCGATCTGCGTCTCGCCCCCATGCGGACGGTCGGCCCGGACGACTACCGGGCGATGTTCCGGCGCGTCGGCGCCGACTGGCTGTGGAACTCGCGGCTGCGGCTGGACGACAAGGCGCTCTCCGCGATCCTCGGCGATCCGCAGGTCGCGCTGTACTTCCCGGAGCGGGAGGGAGCGCCGATCGGCATCCTGGAGCTCGACTTCCGCGAGATGCCGTCCGTCGAGGTCGCCTTCTTCGGCCTCGTGCCGGAGGCGATCGGATCGGGCGCCGGGCGCTGGCTGATGGACCGCGCGCTGGAACTGTCCTGGCGTGAGGGAGTGGAACGGGTCTGGCTGCACACCTGTACGTTCGACCATCCCGGCGCCATGGCCTTCTACCGCCGCGCCGGGTTCGTGCCTTACGCGCGCAAGCTGGAGATGTTCCCCGACCCGCGGCTCGACGGCGTCCTGCCGATGGACGCCGCCCCGCACGTCCCGCTGATCGGACGGACGCCGATCTAGGCCCGCCCCGCCACCACCTCGGTGATCGCGGTGTCCAGCCTGTCGATGCCCTTGTCGATGTCCTCCCGCGTCGCGGTCAGCGGCGGAGCGATGCGCCAGACCGCCGACATCGTGCTGCCCGGCACCGAGACGATGTTCATCGACAGCCCGAGCTCCATGCAGCGCCGGGTGATCGCCTGCCCCGTCTCCGGGTCGGGCTCGCGGCTGTGCCGGTCCTTCACCAGCTCCACGCCGTACAGCATCCCCATGCCCCGCACGTCGCCGATCACCTCGTGCTTCTGCATTAGGCTGTCGAGGCCGGCCTTCAGATAGGCGCCCGTCTCGACCGCCGTCTCGTTGAGGTTCTCCTCCTCGAGAACGTCGAGCACCGCGAGCCCCACTTCGGCGGGCAGCGGATCGGACACGTGCGAGGTCACGTGCAGGAAGCGCTTCTCGTGGCAGTCGGCCTCGATCTCGTCGGTCGTGCAGGCCGCCGCCAGCGGCAGCCCGCCGCCGAGCGTCTTCGACAGGGTCAGGAAATCCGGCTCGACGCCGAAGATATCGGCCGCGAAATCGGCGCCCAGCCGCCCGAACGCCGTCTGCGCCTCGTCGAGGATGAGCATCATGCCGCGGTCCTCGCACTTCTGCTTGAGCGCCGGCAGGTAGCCCTCCGGCGGCACGATGACGCCGCCAGACGACTGCACCGGCTCGGCCAGCAGCGCCGCCGGCGCGCCGTTGGACTGGGCGTCGATCATGTCGAACCCGACCTCCAGACAGGTCTTGTCGCACGTGCCCTTGCAGTGCCGCACCGGGCAGCGGAAGGCGTTGGGCGCGGGGATCGCCATGGTGCCCGGCGCCGCCGGCCCGTAGCCCTTGCGCCCGGCCACATAGGTCGAGGACGCCGCCCCGGCGGTCATGCCGTGCCAGGAGCCGGTCATGCCGACCACTTCCCAGTTGCCGGTATGGAGCTTGGCCATCCTGAGCGCCGCCTCGTTGGCCTCGCCGCCGGTCGACAGGAAGATCGACCGGGATAGCTTGCCGGGCAGCTTGGCGGCGAGCCGCGCCGCCAGCGACACCACCGCCGGGCTCAGCATGCCGGAATACAGGTGCAGAACCCCGTCGCAGGCCTTCTTCACCGCCTCGACGATCTTCGGATGGTTGTGGCCGAGCGTCGAGCACATCTGACCGGAGGTGAAATCGAGGATCTCCCGCCCCTCGCCGTCATAGACGTAGGCGCCGCGCGCCTTCTCGATCAGCGCCGGGCTGAACTCGAAGCCGTAGTGGATCAGATGGTCGTCGTTGCGCGGCGTGCTCATGGGTTCCTCCCGATGCGGCGATCGAAGGCACTCTAGTGTATCGTCGCGGATCGGTGAATTGGCCGCGTGCCCGTCCCGGGCCGAAACCGTACGGGAAGGAAGCCTCCCTCGATACCCGCCTCCGGACGCTGTCCGAAGCGCGATCGGACACATCCCACTGCTCCGGGGATGACGCGCCCGACCGCGCGGCCACGGCGCCGGCGAGATTGTCAATCGGCCACCCGGCGACGTACGCTCCGCCCCGACAACGCTCGAGGATTCGCATGACCCACGAATACGCGGACGATCCGCGCAATGCGGACATTCTGATTTCCGTCAACGGCGCGCTCGTTCCCCGCGAGAAGGCGGTGGTGTCGGTGTTCGATTCGGGCTTCGTCCTCGGCGACGGCGTCTGGGAGGGGCTGCGGGTGCTGGACGGCGGCATCGCCTTTCTCGATGCCCATCTCGACCGGCTGTACGAGGGCGCCAAGGCGATCGACATGGATATCGGGCTGTCGCGCGAGGCGCTGGCCGCCCGCGTGTTCGACTGCCTCGACGCCAACGGCATGGTCGACGGCGTCCACGTCCGGCTGATGGTGACCAGGGGCGTGAAGAAGACGCCCTATCAGGACCCGCGCGTGACGATCGGCCCGGCGACAATCGTCATCATCCCGGAATACAAGACGGCGGCCGAGGCGGTGAAGAAGCAGGGCCTGAGCCTGTTCACCGTCCATATCCGCCGCACCGCGCCCGACATGCAGGACCAGAAGCTCAACAGCCATTCCAAGCTCAATTGCATTCTCGCCTGCATCCAGGCCGCCAAGGCCGGCGCCGACGAAGCCCTGATGCTCGATCCGGACGGGGCGGTCGCCACCTGCAACTCGACCCATTTCTTCATCGTCCGCGACGGCGAGGTGTGGACCTCGGACGGGCTTTACTGCCTCGGCGGGATCACGCGGGCCAACGTCCTGCGGCTGTGCCGCGACAACGCCATTCCCGCCCGCGAGAAGCGCTTCTCGCTGGTCGACGTCTATTCCGCCGACGAGGTCTTCGTCACCGGCACCTTCGCCGGCCTGACGCCGGTGCGCGAGGTCGACGGACGCATGATCGCAACGCCACCGTCTGATGGGAACCGGGCCGGCCCCGTCACCCGCAGGCTCGACGAGCTGTACAAGGCGCTGGCGCGCCGCGAATCCGTTCGGCCCGCCTGAAGGAGAAGACGATGGCACAGACACCGACGATCACGCTGGAGGACGGACCGTCCAAGGGCCGCTACGTGGCGCGCATCGAGGGCCTGCCGGACGCCGAGATGACGTTTTCGCGGGCCAGTCCGCGCCTCGTCATCGTCGACCATACCGGCGTGCCCGACGAGATGCGCGGCATGGGCGTCGGCAAGGCGCTGGTGGCGCGGATCGTGGAGGACGCGCGGGAACGGCAATTCAAGATCATTCCGCTGTGCCCCTTCGCCAAGGCGACGATCGAACGCACGCCGGAATGGCACGACGTGCTCAACTGACCGCAGATGAGCGGCTCCGACTGGCAGGCCCGGCTGCGGGCGATAGGCGGGCGACAGATCGCCAACGCCGCGGTCACAGTGGTGATCGCGGTGATCGCCGTCTTCGTGCTGCGCCAACAGCTCGCCAACGTGAACCTGCACGAGGTGCGCGGCGCGATCGATACCGTGCCGACGGGCAACATCGTCCTGGCGGTGCTGCTCATCGCCATCGGCTACCTGTGCCTGGCCTCCTATGACTGGCTCGCCTTCCGGGTCGTCGACCGTGCGGTGCCGGCGCGCCAGGCGTTCCTGACCGGCTTCACCTCCTACGCCTTCTCCAACACGCTCGGTTTCGCGCTTCTGACCGGCGGCTCGATCCGCTACCGCGCCTATTCGACGCTCGGCGTGTCGCTGTCCGAGATCGCGCTGGTCACGGTCTATTCGCACCTCGCCTTCGCGTTCGGCGCCGCCACCATCCTCGTGCTCGCCGGGGTGCTGGAATACGACCAGATCGCCTATGCCGTTTCGGTGCCGCCGACGGTTCCGTGGGCTCTGGCGCTCGTCGGCGCCCTGGCGATCATCGGCTATTTCGTCCTCTGCGCCCTGCGTGGCGGCGGCACGTTCGAATTCAGGCGGTTCTCCGTTCCCATCCCCACCATGCCGGTCGCGCTCACGCAATGGGCGGTGGCGACCGTCGACGTGCTGGCGGTGTCGGCGGCGCTCTACCTGCTCGTCCCGGTTCCCCTGCCCTACGATTTCCTCGCCTTCGCCGGCATCACCGTCGCCGCCTTCGCCATCGGCATCGCCAGCCACGTGCCCGGCGGCCTCGGCGTCATCGAGGCGGTGCTGATCCTGTCCGTGCCGGACGAGGCCAAGGCCGGCCTGTTCGCCGCCATGCTGCTGTTCCGCGTCTTCTACTTCGTGCTGCCGCTAGCGATCGCCGGGGCGCTCGTCACCGCCGAGGCCGCCTTCAGCGGCTTCGCCCACATCACCCTCTTCGGCGGCCGCGCCGGCGCCATGCTCAGAACGCTGGCGCCGCAGCTGATCGGGGCCGGCGTCTTCGTCGCCGGCGCGCTGTTGCTGTTCTCCGCCGTCACTCCGGCGCGGGTCGCGCACCTCGACATCCTGCGCACCGTGCTGCCGCTGCCGGTTCTCGAGGCATCGCACCTGATCTCCTCGGTCGCCGGCCTGGGCCTGCTCATCCTCTCGCGCGGCCTGATGCGGCGGCTGCGGGTCGCCTGGCGCATGACCGTCGCCATGCTGGTGCTGGCCATCGCGGTGTCGCTGCTGAAGGGGCTCGACTATGTCGAGGCGATCCTGCTCGCCATGGTGCTGATCCTCGTCGTCACCGCCCGCGACAGCTTCCATCGCCGGTCCGGCTTCGCCCCGGGCACCTTCTCGCTCGCCTGGCTGTCCGCGATCGGCGCGATCCTGGTGATCGCCGCCTGGTTCGGCTTCTTCGCCTATCGCCACGTCGAATATCGCGACGAGCTGTGGTGGCAGTTCGCCTGGGACGGTGACGCGCCGCGCTTCCTGCGCGCGATGGTCGTCGTCGGCGCCGCCGGGCTCCTGTTCCTGATCTGGCGCATCCAGGCGCCGTCCCGGCCGCCCGGCCCCGCGCGCCAGCCCGTACCCGACTCGGTGCGACGTTTACTCGACCATTCCACCGATCCGGAGTCGACCGTCGTCTTGCTCGGCGACAAGCGCCTTCTGGTCACGCCGGACGAGACGGCCTTTCTCATGTACCAGATCCAGGGATCGAGCTGGATCGCGCTGGGCGAGCCGGTCGGCACGCCCGAAGGCAGGCAGGAAGCCGCATGGGCCTTCCGCGAACTCGTCGACAGTTACGGCGGCACCCCGGTGTTCTACGCGCTCCGCGCAGACGCCCTGCCGCTCATGCTCGATCTCGGCCTCACCGTCACCAAATTCGGCGAGGAGGCCAGGGTGCCGCTTGCCGAATTCTCGCTGGACGGCCCGAAATACAAGGATTTCCGCTACGCCATCCGCCGCGCCGAACGCGACGGCGCCCGCTTCGAGATCGTGCCAAAGGCAAGTATCGAAGCGATTCTACCGGAACTGAAGGACGTTTCCGACGAATGGCTCGCCGACAAGGCGGGTGGCGAAAAGGGCTTCTCGCTCGGCTATTTTTCCGAGGACTACCTGCGGAATTTCGATATCGCCGTGGTGCGCGTCGACGAGCGCATCGTCGCCTTCGCCAACATCCTGCGGTCCGGCACCGGCAAGGCCGAGTTCTCCGTCGACCTGATGCGCCACCGCACCGTTTCGCCTTACGGCACAATGGATTATCTGTTCGCCGAACTGATGCTCGCGGCCAAGGCCGAGGGCTACACCTGGTTCGACCTGGGCATGGCGCCGCTGTCGGGTTTCGAGCACCACCGGCTGGCGCCGACCTGGCACAAGGTCGGCAATTTCCTCTTCGCCCACGGCTCGGCGCTCTACAATTTCACCGGCCTGCGCGCCTACAAGGACAAGTTCCACCCGGTCTGGACACCGCGCTACATCGCCCTTCCCGGCGGCTTTGCCCTGCCCCGCGTCCTCATGGACTGCGCCACGCTGATCTCCGGCGGGCCCGGCGATTTCGTCAAGAAGGCGATCCGCAAATAAAAAGCCCCCGGCGAAGCGGGGGCTTATGTCCGGTTCGGGACGACGAACGCGCGGCTTACGCGGCCGCCTCGCCCGCCTCCAGCTTCCTGGCCGCCTCGGTGACGGCCTTCTGCACCTTCTCGAAGGCGCGCACCTCGATCTGGCGGACGCGTTCGCGGGAGACGCCGAATTCCTCCGACAAAGCCTCCAGCGTCAGCGGGTCCTCATCGAGACGCCGCGCGGTGAAGATGCGCTTCTCGCGGTCGTTGAGAACCTCGAGCGCATTGACGAGCATCTTCTTGCGGTTGTCGAGTTCCTCGTTCTCGGCAAGCAGGGTCTCCTGGCTTTCCTGGTCGTCGACCAGCCAGTCCTGCCATTCCGAGCCCGTGTCCCCGTCGGCGCGCAACGGTGAGTTCAGCGAGGCATCGCCCGACAGGCGCCGGTTCATCGAGACGACGTCGTCCTCGGGCACGCCGAGGCGCGTCGCGATCTCGCTGACCTGCTCAGGATTGAGATCGCCGTCCTCGAGCGCGGCAATCTGCCCCTTCACCTTGCGCAGGTTGAAGAACAGCTTCTTCTGGTTCGCCGTGGTGCCCATCTTCACCAGGCTCCACGAACGCAGGATGTATTCCTGGATGGAGGCGCGGATCCACCACATGGCATAGGTGGCGAGCCGGAATCCCTTATCGGGCTCGAACCGCTTGACGGCCTGCATCAGGCCGACATTGCCCTCCGAGATGATCTCGCCGATCGGCAGCCCATAGCCGCGATAGCCCATGGCGATCTTGGCCACGAGGCGCAGATGGCTGGTGACGAGCTTGTGCGCGGCCTCGCGATCGCCCTGCTCGCGCCAGTTCTTGGCGAGCATGAACTCCTCGTTCGGCTCCAGCATCGGGAAGCGGCGGATCTCCGAGAGATAACGCGAGAGTCCGCCTTCCGCCGTGACGGCGGGAAGTGCGATATTGGCCATTTTTCCTCCTCTTGCGGCCCCTGTGAACGGCCCCCGTTCTGGGCGACCCGGGTCACAGGTCCTGGAACAAGCCAAGACAGAAATAGAGAGGACTATTATGTCAGAAAGATGTTCCCCTCTTGTTCACGTTCCGGTGAGTGTCTCGAGAAGAGCCTGGATATCGGCCGGAAAGTCGCTTTCGAACCGCACCGTCTCTCCGCTCACCGGGTGAGCGAACACCAAGAGATAGGCATGCAAGGCCTGTCTTCCAAGGGTTTCCAGCGATTTTCGTTGAAGGTCCGTCAGAAGACGCGATTTCGAACGAAAACCGGCCCCATAAACCGGATCACCGAGAATCGGATGACCGATATGAGCCAGATGAACGCGGATCTGATGCGTCCGCCCCGTCTCCAACCGACATTCGACGAGGCCGGCGACGGGACTGCCATCGGCGCCCGAAAACGTCTGCACCACCTCATAGTGGGTTATCGCGTTGCGCCCGTTGGCGCGAACCGCCATTCTCTCCGGATTCTGCGGCGATCGCGCGATCGCCGCATCGATCGTGTCGTATTTTCGCGGCGGAACACCCCAGACCAGCGCCCGGTAGCCGCGTTCCAGGACCCCGGTGCGGCCGTGGTCGGCGAATTGCTCGGCGAGCGACCGATGCGCCGTGTCCGTCTTGGCGACGACCATCAGGCCGGACGTATCCTTGTCGAGCCGGTGCACGATTCCCGGCCGCTCCACCCCGCCGATCCCCGACAGGCTGTCGGCGCAGTGATGGAGCAGCGCATTGACCAGCGTGCCATTCGGGGTTCCCGCGCCCGGATGCACCACCAGGCCGGCCGGCTTCTCGATGACGATCAGGGCGTCGTCCTCGTAGACGACATCCAGCGGAATGTCCTGCGGCTCGGGTGTCGCCGGTTTCGGCGGCGGCACGGAAATCGTGATCTCCGTGTCTGCCCCGGACGTCACGTTGACCCGGTATTTCGGCTCGACTATCGTCCGCCCGCCGATCGTGACCCGGCCCTCGCGAATCAAAGTCTGAAGCCGTGACCGGCTGAATTGGGGAACGAGGCCGGCGAGCATGCGATCGAGCCGGTCTTCGTCCGCCTCGGCCGGAACCGTCACCGAGATCACGTCACCGTTCCCGTTCATGACCCTTCCTGAAGATTCAAACGCCACCGACCGCGCGGACGAAGTCACCCCGGAGACCTTCTGGTCCGAGCGCAACGTGCGCATCCTGAAGCTCACGGTGATCGTCATGTCCGTGCTGATCGTGCTCGGATTGATGGTCCTCTTCGCCACGATCGTCAACCGCGTGATCAGCGGCAAGCCGGAAGACACCACGCCGACGATCTCCGTTCCCGTGCCCGACGACGTGAGTCAACTCCTCGATGCCGACGCCGAGATCGTTTCCACCGCGATCGACGGCAGCCGCATGGCGATCGTCGTCAAGCGGCCCGAGGGACATACCGTCATCGTCGTGGACCTGCGTACGGGCAAGGTGCTGAACGTCATCGGCCGCAACGCCGGGCGCTAGCATCCAAACCTTTTCCACCGGACGCGACGGCCCTTGCAGGGCCGCGGGTTCCGGTCTATATCCCACCGATCGCGTGGATCGTGACCGCCGCCCCCTTCGTCTAGCGGTCTAGGACGCCGCCCTCTCACGGCGGAAACAGGGGTTCGAGTCCCCTAGGGGGCGCCACGATCCGCTTGCCCAGCCGGGAGTCGATCGCTCGGGCTAGCCGCTGCGACGCGCTGGCTTTCACCCTGGCCGACAATCACTTGGACGGACCGGCAATCGCATGAACGACCAGAGCCCTCTCGCAAACCATGCGGTCGCGCCGAATTCGGCCGACGAGATCCGCGAGACGATCATCCGCTCCTTCCGCGGCTCGGCGCACCATGACCGGCCCTATTCGCACTGGATCCTCGACGAGGTCATACCGCTGGCATCCGCCCGCATGATCCCCGAGCTGCCGTTTCCGGCGCCGGTGATCGACGACACCGAGGGCAAGCGCGACACCCACAATTCGACGCGGGTCTTCTTTTCGGAGGAGAACCAGGCGAAGTATCCCGTCTGCAAGGCGATCGCCGAGGCCTTGCAGCATCCCGAGACGGTCGCCGCCATCAAGGACGTGACCGGTGCGGATCTGGACGGGTCCTCGCTGAGAATCGAATATGCGCAGGACCGCGACGGCTTCTGGCTCGAGCCGCATACCGACATCGGCCCGAAGCGCATCACCTTCCTGCACTACCTGATCGATCTTCCCGGCGCCGAGACGCTGGGCACCGACATCTACGAGGACGACGAGGCCCATGCCCATGCCGGTACGTCGCCGGCCGCCTTCAATCAGGGGTTCGTCTTCGTGCCCGCCAAGAACACCTGGCACGGCTTCGAGAAGCGCACGATCCCCGGAATCCGCAAGTCGATCATCATCAACTATGTCGGCCCGGAATGGCGCAATCGCCAGGAACTCGCCTTCCCGAACGACCCGGTATAAAGCCGACTTTTAGAGTTTGCTTCGGGCATTCGTTAACCAGCTCGATTAATCCAATCTAAGGCCGCGCAGCATAGTATTTCGCCCTGGCGACCCGACCCGAGACGTCTCGGTTCGGAACGCTTCAAGCTGGCGACGGGAATGCTATGCCTGCGAAAAAAACAGAGTTCATTCGCGGCATCGCAGGCCGCGGCTACGGGATCATCCGCCGGATGGGTCCCAGCGACGCCATATTTCTGATCGTAACGGTGGTTGGCGTCGCCCTGTTCACCTGGCGGACCATTGACGGAACGCCTTACAATCCGGTCCTCGTCCTCGCACTTCGCGGCACCTTCCTGGCGTTCACCGTCTGGTACGTGCTGATCGGGGTGCGTCGCCGCCAGCTTCTCAGCTATTTCAGCGAAGCGATCGAGAAGACCCCCACGGCTTTTGCCATCTACGATGAACGTGACAGGCTGGTTGCGCGAAACCGCGCCTACGAACTGGCTCACGGATCGGCGTTCGACCACCTGCGCGAACCGATCCACTACAAGGACGTGGTCGAGGCCGCCTGCCCTCCGACATTGCCGCCAGCCGTACAGCGGCGGGAAAAGGACCTCAGCCTCTACCACCATCGTCACGCGACCGGGAAGCCCTTCGACCGGCTCTACTCCGACGGACGATGGCTACGGGTTATCAAGGCGCGCACGGCAAGCGGCGCCAATGTGGGCGTCGGCATCGACGTCACGGAACTCTACGAGGCCAAGGCCGCCGCAGACCGCGAGCACTCCCGCTTTCGCGGACTGGCGGAAACCCTTCCGATCGGCATCTGGCATTTCGATTCCGAAGGCCGCACCATCTTCGTCAATCGCGACCTGCTCGACCTGTTCGACCTCTCGGGCCAGACCGACATCGCCAACGTCGCCGCCCCGTATTTCATTGCCGCGCATGTCGAGGGTTTCGACCCGGCCCAGCTCAACGACGACAACAACAAGCTGGGCAATCTGGCCATTCGCACGCGCGACGGCCGCACCCGCCACGTTATCATCCGCACGTCCGCCCTGCCCGCCGAGGCCCCCGGGCTCGGCGAGACGATCATGTCGTTCATCGACGTGACGCCGCTGAAGGAAGCCGAACGCCGCATCGACTATCTCGCCCATCGCGACATGTTGACCGGCGCCCGCAATCGTGCCGCCTTCGCCCAGGCGATCGAGACCGCCGCCGACATCAGCACCGATGACGATCCCTGCTGGATACTGTCCATGGATCTCGACGACTTCAAGCCGATCAACGATCAGTTCGGCCATGCCGTCGGCGACACGCTGCTCAAGGAGGTCGTGAACCGCATCGAGACGATCGGCAGCCCGGATTCCTTTCTCTACCGCCTCGGCGGCGACGAGTTCTGCATCATGCTGATGGGCCTGTCCCGGCCGCAGGTCGAGGACGTCGCGATAGCCATCCTCCAAGCGATCGACCATCCCTTTCAGCTCGGCCACAACCGGATCTGCGTTGCCGCGAGCATCGGCATCGCCGCGATACCGCTCGACGCCACCGACGCCGACTCCGCGCAGCGCTACGCCGACCTCGCCCTCTATTCCGTCAAGAAGCGGCCCGGCGGAGGCGGCGGCTATGCGTTCTTCACGAAGGAACTCGCCGAACGCGACCTGCAGGAACGCATCATGACGCTCGACCTGTCACGGGCGCTGGCGGGCAACGATTTCGAGTTCGCGTTCCAGCCGATCTTCCGGCGCGCCGATCGCGCCGTCGTCGCCATCGAGGCGTTGTTGCGCTGGACCAATCGGCGCACCGGCGAGATGGTTCCGCCCGCCCGCTTCATCGCGGCGGCGGAGCGCTCGGGCATCATCAGCCGCATCGACCACTGGGTGTTCGCCCGGGTCGCGGCCTATGTTTCGGGTCTTGTGACACGGGGGATCGCGCCGCCGCTCACGATGATCAACATGTCGCCGCTGACGCTTGAGGAGGCCGGTTTCATCGCCGGTATCGACCAGATCCTGCGAAAATTCCCCGATATCGGCGGGCATCTGTGCATCGAGATCACCGAAGGCGTCATGGTCGATGATCGCGTCAGGCTCCGCGAGACCTTCCGGAAACTCGGCGACCGCGGGATCCGGACGGCCATCGACGATTTCGGTACCGGCCAGACCTCGGTTGCATTGCTGCGCGACATCCCGGTCGGCTTCATCAAGATCGACCGCAGCTATGTCGCAGGCCTCGAGACCGATCCCCAGGCGATGGCGATCGTCGCGACCATCGTCCGGCTCAGCCGCGACTTGGGCATACGGGTCATCGGCGAAGGGGTGGAGACGCAGGAGCAGCTGTCGGCGCTGGAGACCGCGGGATGCGATCTCATCCAGGGGTACCTGTGGAGCCGGCCGATCGCTGCCGCCGAAGTCGAAGCCCTGCTCGAGAGGGCGGACGCGACGGACCCGCCGACGGCTACTCACCCGGTGTCAGATCGGCTTCCTTGATACGCTCGGCAAGCGGTGTCCGCGCGCCGCCGGACCGACCCGCGCCAGTCTTGCGCGAAGGGACCCTTTGGCCGTCGGGCGAAACCGCGTCGATCAGGGCGCGCACCTCGTCGTCGCCCTGTTCCGCCGCCTGCCGTGTAATGCGGGCCGCCAGATCGGCGATGCTCTCGCGCAACTGCGCGGCATCCCCGTCTCCCATGGCGGCGGCCGATGACGCGGCGCCGCTCGTGCCGCCACGCTGACCCAGCCGCGCGATTTCCCGGTCCTTGATCTCGAGCTTGGCCTCGAAATCAGCGATCACCTTCTTGAGCGCGGCCCGCTCTTCCTCGAGTATCTTGATGTCTTCGTCCTGCTTCAGCTGTTTCAGCGCCGCCGCCGACAGGGCGGCGGTCTTCTCGGCCACGCGTTCGCGCTGGGCCTCCAGAAGCGCCTGCAGTTCCTTGGCGCGCTTGCGCCGTTCGAGCGAAACGTCGCGCCGGCGGGCGACACGCGAATTCAGAAGCGCGATGCGGGCTTCCCGTCCCTTGAGCGCGCCGGACAGCTCGTCGACCGCCGATCCGCGTTCTTCCGCTTCGATCGCGCGCGTCGCAAGCTCGGCGCGCATCTCTTCGATCCGGCTCTTGTGGTTTTCGAGTTGCGTCTTCAGGGCGGCGATCTCGACCTTGCGGCTGTCGGCCAGCCCGGCCGCCTCGGTGAGCTGCGCGCGAACCTCGCGCAACGTGTCATTCCCTTCCGAGATGAGGTGCTGCTTTTCCTTCAATGACGCTGTCTGGGACGATATCTGCCGCTCGAGCCCGAGCACCGTTCCCTGCAATTCCTCGATTCGCTCGTCCTGCTCGGCGATGGCCAGCTCGCGCGCGTCGAGCTCCGCTTCCAGTTCGTTGACGCGACCCTGCCGGCGGCCCAGCTCAATCTCGCGTTCGGCGGCAAGGCCCTTTTCTTCCTCGTAGCGGACCTCGACCTTGCGCAACTGAACGGCGTAGTCGGCGCGAATGAGATCCTTCTCGGACTGGATCTCGGCCATGGACAGCGGAGTCGTCGCGCGAATGCGCTCCTCGATAAGACGCGCCGCGCGCCTCCAGATGACCGGGATCACCAATAGCGCTAGCAAGGTGGCGACAAGCGCGCCGAGTGCGAAGACGACGATGTTTTCGATCATATGTCGACCAGCGCCCGACGGGACGCATACGAAACACTTGCTGCCAGTGCTCGCGCAATGACGGTAGCCAGTAAAGTAACCGGTCGGGACGCTACACTCCAGCGCCGAATTTTCGGCTAGAACGGATTCCAGGTCGCCTGACGGGTCATCTTCAGATAGCCGACATTGACGCCGAGCCGCGCCCCCAGCCCCGCCCGTATCGGCGCGATGACGATATCGTGGTTGCTGTAGACGGAAACTCCGAAACCGGCGACCAGATAGGCCGAGCCGTTCACACCGGCGAAGTACCGGTAGATCGACTCCGTGTCCGGCAGATTGTAGACGAGCATCATCGTGCGCGCGCCGTCGCCGCCGAAATCCCAGCCGATCGTCGGCCCTTGCCAGAAAACCTTGTGCTGGCCTGCGTTCTTCGTGTTCAGGACGCCCTCGCCGTAGCGCAGACCGGCGACGAAAGCACCGCTCCCCTCCTCGCCGAGAATGTAGCCGTTGGGCCGCCCCTGGTTGGAGAACAGGTACTCGATCGATTGCGCCAGGCCCTCGCTGAGCTGTCCGAAGAAGGAATGCCCGGCGTCGACGATTTCGTCCATGCTGTAGGTGCCCGGCTCCGTTCCGGACTGCGCCAGCAAACGGGTCGGCAGTGCCGTCCCGCCGGCCAGCGCCGCGAGCCCCAGGAGGACTGAACGCCGCGTTTCGGTCATGTCGATACCCTCCGCATTCAATCGCCCCACGCCGTCGGCCCCCAGTCTTCAACCGGCCGCCATTTTCATGCCGACCACCGTCTTCATGCCGGCATGACCGCGTTAACCGGGCCGTTAACCGACACGGTGGCAGGATCGCGACAACCGACTCACGCCACCGCCTATGTTCTGCAAAGAGATGGTTAACAATATGTCTTCAATCGGCCGTTTCGTTGCACTGCTCGTCCTGATCGCCCCCGTTCTGGCGATATCCGGACCGGCGCGCGCGCTCGAGAACGGACATTTCGTCTTCGATCCGGCGACCGGCTTCGCCGCCAACGGCAACGATCCAGTGGCCTATTTCGTCGACGGCGCGATTCGCGAGGGAGATCCCGACTACGAAGCGCGGTGGGGCAAGGTCGCCTGGCGCTTCGTCAACGAAGGCAACCGTGACGCCTTCGTCAGGGATCCGCTGGTCTATGCGCCCGGCTTCGGCGGTCGCTGCCCTGTGGCGCTCGCCCGCGGCTATCCCGCCGAAGGCAACCCGCGCCTTTGGTCTGTCTACGAGGAACGCCTCTATTTCTTCTATTCCCAGGAACACATGCAGGCGTTCGCCGACGATCCCGATCAGATCCTCGCCGAGGCCCGGCAGAGCTGGAACAAGCAGTTTCCCTATTGAACAGGAAAACGGCTAGACCGGCTTCCGTCCCCAGGCGATGAAGGCCGGATTGTCGTAGCCGCGCTCGCGCTTGGCATATCGCAGCGCAAGTCCGTCAGTCGTCAGCACGCAGCCGCCGGCGGCTCTCAGAACCGCATGGCCCGCCGCCGTATCCCATTCCATCGTCCGGCCGAAGCGCGGGTAGACGTCGGCCTCGCCACGCGCGATCAGACAGAACTTCAGCGACGATCCGGCGCTCCGCGTTTCCGTGACGCCGTGGCTTTCGAGAAAGGCATCCGTCTCCGCGTCCCGGTGCGACCGGCTGGCGACCGCGACGAGTCCGGCCGCGGGAACCTCCCGCGTATGGATCGGCTGCCAGTCCGCCGCCGCGATCGGTGCGTCCTTCGCGAGCATCGCCGTGCGCCCTGAAGCCGGCCCGTCGGCAACCGCCATCATGCCGAGCGCCGGCGCGTAGACCACCCCGGCCACCGGCTCGCCGTTCTCGACCAGCGCGATGTTGACCGTGAACTCGTCGCGCCGGTTGACGAATTCCCTGGTACCGTCGAGCGGATCGACGAGGAAGAAACGCGCGCCGATTTCGGGAATGTCGCCCTCCGATGCCGCCTCCTCGGCGATGACCGGGACGTCCGGGGCGATCTCGGCGAGGCGCTTCAGGATCACCGCTTCGGCGCGCCGGTCGGCTTCGGTGACGGGCGAATCGTTGTCCTTCTGCTCGACCGCGAATTCGGTACCGTAGACGTCGAGGATTTCGCTCCCCGCCTCCAGCGCGATCGTCGCGAGCATGTCTCCCAGTGCCCTGTCGCCGAGTGTCGGCAATCCGGTATTCGTGTCCTGACGCATAGTCTTGCTCGCTCGTTACGGTTCGCCGTCCCGACGGTTCGCCGTGTCGGCGGTTGTCGCGTTGGTCGATTGGCGCGGCTGATAGCAGATCGCGGCCGGTCAGCCCACCCCGCGCGCCGCCGCTTCTTGTCGGAGTCGACTCGGCGATGTAACACTCGCGGCCTTTCAGGATACCGGCCCGGTGATTCCGGCGGCCGGCAAACGGGAGGCGGACCCCGTATGACGACAGACCCGGTAGCCATGAGCGACCTCGACCTTGCCGCGCTGATGTGCAGCAAGCTTTGCCACGACGTGATCAGCCCCGTCGGAGCGGTCACCAACGGCTTCGAAGTACTCGAGGACGAAAAAGACGAGTCGATGCGCGAGATGGCGCTCGACATCATCCGCAACAACGCGGCCAAGGCGTCGGCAAGGTTGCAGTTCCTGCGTCTTGCTTTCGGCGCCATGGGCGGGGCCGGCGACCGCTTCCCGGTCGAGGAGGCGCGAAAGCTCACCGAGAACCTCTATGCCGGCGAGAAGGCCACCATCGACTGGAAGGCGCCGCCCGACAGCCTGCCGAAGGATCAGGTCAAACTACTGGTCAATCTCGTGGTCCTCGCCGTCTCGATGATTCCGCGCGGCGGCACGGTGACGGTGGACGTCATCCGGGAAGGCGCCGGCGGCGCCATCATCAGTGACAGCGAAGAGGTGTCGTTCCGGATATCTGCGACCGGCAGCCACGCCGTGCTTTCGGATACGACCCGCGGGATCTTCGAGGGTGTCGTGCCCGAAGAGGGGCTCGATGCCCGATCCGTCCAGGCCTATTACGCCTACCGCTTGGCCAGTTCCCTCGACATGCCGGTATCGTTCGAGGTCGACGCGGATACGATCCGTATCGCAGCCGACAAGAGCTGACGCCGCCGCGTGACGGCCGGGCGCGACCATCGCGCCCGGTGCGGCCGATACTGCGTTCAACCTGCGGCCAATGCCGCATTTCAAGCAATGTTAACTGTCGCTCCTTCAGAGTGGTCTCACGGCTGTATGGCCGGCATCTTCGGTGCAGACCCAGAAAGGGCGCGAAATGGACGATCTCGTCAGTGAGTTCCTGACCGAGACGAACGAGAGTCTCGAGATTATCGACGTCGAGCTCGTCAAGTTCGAACAGGAACCAAACAACGCTCGTATCCTCGACAACATTTTCCGGCTCGTTCACACGATCAAAGGCACCTGCGGCTTCCTGGGGCTGCCGCGGCTGGAGGCGCTGGCACACGCTGCGGAAACGGTCATGGGCCGGTTCCGCGACGGCGTTCCCGTAACGCCGGGGGCCGTGACCCTGATCCTGGCCTCGATCGACCGGATCAAGGACATCATCACTGTTCTGGGGGAGACGGGTCAGGAGCCGGAGGGTTCCGATACCGACATGATCGCCAGGCTGGAGGAAATGGCGCTCGAGGCGCCCGCGCCGGCCGCCGCCACCGCCGTCCCCGGCGACGCCCTCGCCGAGGCTGCCGCCGAAGCCTGCGAACCCGAACCGGTTTTAATCGAGACGGCCGAGCCCGCCCTGGTGGTGCAGACCCTGGAGCGCGAGTTGCGTCCCGGCGAGGTCTCGCTCGACGAGCTCGAACGCGCCTTCCGCGAAACGCCTGGTCCGGAGACCGAGACGGCGGAAGCCGAAGCGCCCCCAACCATCGAAGAAGAACCGGAAGACGTAGCGCCGGTCGCCCAGAACGACTCCGATCGCGGAAAAGCCCCTGCAAACCGGGAGGGGAACGAGTCCGCCCGTGGCGACACTCCGGTGAAATCGCAGACCATTCGCGTCGCCGTCGACACGCTGGAGCATCTCATCACGACCGTCAGCGAGCTGGTTCTGACCCGCAACCAGCTCCTCGAGATCGTCCGTCGCCACGAGGATTCGGAATTCAAGGTTCCACTGCAGCGGCTCTCGAACGTCACCGCCGAGCTGCAGGAAGGCGTCATGAAGACGCGCATGCAGCCGATCGGAAATGCCTGGCAGAAACTGCCGCGCATCGTCCGTGACCTTGCGCTCGAGCTGGACAAGCAGATCGAGCTGGAAATGGTCGGCGCGGAGACCGAACTCGACCGCCAGGTGCTCGAGCTGATCAAGGATCCGCTGACGCATATGGTTCGCAATTCGGCTGATCACGGCCTCGAATTGCCGGAACAGCGCAAGACCGCGGGCAAGCCCAAGGTCGGCAAGGTGCGCCTGGCCGCGTATCACGAAGGCGGCCATATCATCATCGAGATCGCCGACGACGGTCGCGGCCTCGATTCCACGAAAATCAGCAAGAAGCTGCTCGAGAAGGGCCTCGTGACCGAGGCCGAGCTGGAGAAGATGAGCGAGGCGCAGATCCATCGCTTCATCTTCAATCCGGGCTTCTCCACCGCCGAGAAGGTCACCAGCGTTTCCGGCCGCGGCGTCGGCATGGACGTGGTGAAGACCAATATCGAGCTGATCGGCGGCACCGTCGACGTCAAGTCGGTGCAGGGCGAGGGCTCCGTCTTCACGATCAAGATCCCGCTGACGCTCGCGATCGTGTCGGCGCTCATCGTCGAGTCGTCCGGTCAGCGCTTCGCCATTCCGCAGCTCGCCGTCGTCGAGCTGGTGCACACCGGCTCGGGCTCGGCCACGCGGATCGAGCGCATCAAGGACACGCCCGTCCTGCGGCTGCGCGACGAATTGCTGCCGCTCGTCGGCCTGTCGAGCGTGCTCGGCCTGCCGCCGAAGATGCGCCTCGTCGCCAATAATGAAGCCGGGGCCGACAATGACGTCAGGGCCGACAACGAGGCCAGGGACGCCACCGGCCAGACGGCCGCCGGCACGGCGACCGACGGACGCGCCGATACGAAAGTCGCCGATACGAAAGTCAACGATACCGACGGCTTCATCGTTGTGCTGCAGGTCGGCTCGCATCGGTTCGGCATCGTCGTCGACGCGGTCTTCCATACCGAGGAAATCGTCGTCAAGCCGATGTCGAGCATGCTGCGCAGCATCGCGGCCTTCTCCGGCAACACCATCCTGGGCGACGGCTCGGTGATCATGATCATCGACCCCAACGGCATCGCCAAGGAGGTTCGCACCGACGTCGCCGCCGAACTGGAGCGCGATAGTCTTGAAGACACGGCGGCCTTGCGCGACGAGACCGTCTCGATGCTCCTGTTCCGGGCCGGCTCGGCCGCGCCGAAGGCGGTGCCGCTGTCGCTTATCACCCGCCTCGAGGAGATCGAGGTCGACCGCATGGAGCACGCCAACGGCCGCAGCCTCGTTCAGTATCGCGGCCGCCTGATGCCGCTCGTCCACGTCAATGACACCGTCGAGCGCCGCACCGAAGGCTCGCAGCCGATGATCGTCTTCACCGACAACGGCCGCTCCATGGGCCTGGTGATCGACGAAGTCGTCGATATCGTCGACGACCGCCTCGATATCCAGATTCCCTCGGAGACCCCGGGAATTCTCGGCTCCGCCGTGATCCGCGGATCCGCCACCGAGGTCATCGACGTCGCCCACTACCTGCCTATGGCGTTCGAGGACTGGTTCCATCGCAAGGAGACCGGAGCGGTTCCCGAAGACACCCGGATCATGCTCATCGACGACAGTCCGTTCTTCCGCAACATGATCGCCCCGGTCCTGAAGTCGGCCGGCTACCGGACCATCGTCTGCGAGAGCGCGATGGAGGCGTTGCAGCGCCTCGAAGCCGGCGAGCCTGTCGACGTCGTGGTCAGCGACATCGAGATGCCGGAGATGAGCGGCTACGAGCTGGCCGAGCGGCTTTCCGCCACCGGCAAGTTCAAGGACTTGCCGATCGTGGCGCTGTCGTCGCTCGCCAGCCCCGAAGCAATCGAGCGCGGCCGCAAGGCCGGTTTCCATGACTATGTGGCGAAGTTTGACCGGACCGGCCTTCTGGAAAGCCTGAAGGAAATGGCACGTCCGATGGGAGAGGCAGCATGAGCGAGACGGTTCGCGAAGAGAACCACGACCAGGGTGCGTCCTGCGACTACATCACCGTTACGATCGGATCGCAGTTGTTCGGACTGCCGATCGAGGGCGTCCACGACGTGTTTCGCCTCACCGGCATGACGCCGGTGCCGATGTCGCGCAAGGAGATTGCCGGCGTCCTGAACATGCGCGGCCGCATCGTCACCGCCATCGACATGCGCCGCCGCCTCGACCTGGAGGAGCGCGAGGTGAACGAGGCGCCCATGGCTGTCGGGATCGAGCATGGCGGTGAATCCTACGGCCTGGTGATCGACGAGGTCGGCGATGTCCTCAGGCTGCCGATCGCCAATATCGAGCCGAACCCGGTGAACCTTGATCCGCGTTGGGCACGGGTGTCGTCCGGCGTCCAGCGGCTCGAGAACACCCTTCTCGTGATCCTCGACGTCGCTCGGATCCTCGACATGGATCACGAAGCGATCGCTGCCTGAGCGTAACCAATTTGTAGGGATGCACGGATAAGCTGAACCAGGTTATCCAAATCCGGAGCATTTGGAGATGAAGAACTGTCTCGTCGTGGATGACTCCAGCGTCATCCGAAAGGTCGCTCGCCGGATCCTGGAGGAACTCGGTTTCTCGGTCACGGAAGCGGAGGACGGTGCGCAGGCGCTGCAAGCCTGTCGGTACGCGATGCCCTACGCCATCCTGCTCGACTGGAACATGCCCGTCATGGACGGCTTCGAGTTCCTCAAGCAGTTGCGGCAGATGGAGGATGGCGGTGAGCCGAAGGTCGTGTTTTGCACCACCGAGAACGACATCGCGCAGATCGCCCGCGCGCTGAAGGCCGGCGCCAACGAGTACATCATGAAGCCGTTCGACCGGGATATCGTCGAGGCGAAGTTCGCCGAAGCCGGAATCCTCTGAAGACCCTCCGCCTGCGGAAGCGGCTCATTCCAGGTTTGCGTATCCGAGTACGAACGTGTCCATACAGAGTTCCGCCCGCATAGGGTCCGCACCGCCGCCTTCCGCAAACGCACCGATCCGCGTCATGGTCGTCGACGATTCGGCCGTCGTGCGCGGCCTCGTGGCGCGGTGGCTCGGCGAAGTGCCGGATATCGAAGTCGTGTCCACTCAACGGAACGGCCGGACGGCGCTCGACGCGCTCGACGCGACCTATCCGGACATCATCGTCCTCGACATCGAGATGCCGGAGATGGACGGCCTGACCGCCCTTCCGCAAATCCTGTCGAGGAAGCCCGACACGGCCGTCATCATGGCCTCGACGCTGACGCGCCGGAACGCCGAGATCAGCCTCAAGGCGCTGTCGCTCGGAGCCCGGGACTACATCCCCAAGCCCGAGGCGCAGCACGGCATGGTGACCGCCGACGATTTTCGGCGCGATCTCCTCGAGAAGATACGGGCTCTCGCCCCCCGCAGGCCGAGAGAGCGCAGGACGGTTCCGCCCGCGAGCCGGGAGTCCGCACCCGCCGCGACGACGCCCCGGCCGAGAACCCTGGCGACACCGGAGCCCGCCCCGATCATCCTGCGGCGCCCGTCGGCGGTGCGCCCGCGCGTCATCGTCATCGGCAGTTCGACGGGCGGACCGCCGGCGCTGACCGCCGTCCTGCAGACGCTCGGCGGCGATGGCGCCGATGTGCCGATCCTGATCACCCAGCACATGCCGCCGACATTCACGGGGATCCTCGCCGAGCATCTTGCCCGCGCGAGCGGACGACCCGCCGCCGAGGGCCAGGACGGCGAACCGATTGCCGCCGGCCGCATCTATGTGGCGCCCGGCGGCCGTCACATGGTTGTCGAGCCGGGAGCCATACCGACGATCCGTCTCACCGACGATCCCCCGGTCAACTATTGCAGGCCGGCCGTCGATCCTCTCTTCGAGTCGGCGGTAAAGGTGTACGGCGCGGCGACACTCGCCGTCGTTCTGACCGGAATGGGACATGACGGTGCCGAAGGCGCCCGCGCTGTCGCGCAGGCCGGCGGAACCGTGATCGCGCAGGACGAAGCGTCCAGCGTGGTCTGGGGGATGCCCGGGGCAACGGCCCGTGCCGGCGTCTGTTCCGCGATCCTCCCGCTCGACCGCATTCCCGGCCAACTTTCCAGGTACCTGAAGGGGATCAAGGCATGACGCCCCAAGAATATGATTATCTTCGCGATTTCCTTCGCGGTCAGTCCGGCCTCGATCTCTCCGACGACAAGCGCTACCTCGTCGAGGCGCGCCTCGGCCCGGTTGCCCGGCGGGCCGGGATCGCCGATCTTTCGGCACTGATCGGGGCCCTCAAGCTCGGCGGCGATATGAAGCTCCGCACGAGCGTCGTGGAGGCGATGACGACCAACGAGTCGTCCTTCTTCCGCGATCGGACGCCCTTCGATCACTTCAAGGACGTCATCGTCCCGCACATGCTCCAGAAGCGGGCGACGAAGCGCGGGATAAAGGTGTGGTGCGCGGCCGCCTCGACAGGCCAGGAGCCCTATTCGCTGGCGATCTCCAGTCGCGAGGACTCCCGGCTCAACGCTTGGCATCTCGACATCCTGGCAACCGACATCGCCGAGACGGTGATGGATCGCGGTAAGGCCGGCATCTACAGCCAGTTCGAGGTGCAGCGCGGCCTGCCGATCCAGCTCCTGGTGAAGTATTTCACCCAGCAGGGCGACATGTGGGAACTGGATCCGTCGATCCGCCGCATGGTCCGCTGGCAGAAGCAGAACTTGCTCGCGAACTTCACGGCGCTGGGGCGTTTCGACGTCGTCTTCTGCCGCAACGTCCTGATCTATTTCGACCGGCCGACGAAGACCGAAGTGCTGTCGCGCATCGCCGACGCCCTCGAACCCGACGGCTACCTGATCCTTGGCGCCGCCGAGACGGTCGTCGGGCTCAGCGACCGCTTCGAAGCACAGCCGAACTGTCGCGGCCTGTATCGCCCGCTGCCGAAATCCGCTGTGGTGCCCGCGATGCCCGGGCTGCGCGCCGTCGGCCAGGTCGCCTGAACACCCGGGCCTCTCAGAGGGCCGCCTCCCCCGGCGGCCCCGCCTACGGCTGCACGGCGGGCTCAGCTCTTAAGCCGCGTTGTCGTAGACGCCCGCTTCGAACCGCTCGTAGAGACGTATGAACGCCGGGTCGGCGAAGGGCAGCATCTGCGTCATGATGAGCCCGGCCACATCCGTCTTCGGATCGAACCAGAAGTGGCTGTTGAGCACCCCCGCCCAGGACTGGGAACCCGCCCTGCGCATGCCGGGCACGTCCTCCTCCATCCGCATGAAGCCGAAGGAATGGGTCTTCTCGCGCCCGGGGAAGAACTCGGTATCGGCGGTGACGGGCGGGGCGACCGTCTTCATCAGCCCGACCCGCAGATCCCCGATCTGGTTGGCGAGCATGTGGTCGAGCGCGCCCTCGCTGAGGATCCGCTGGCCGTCGAGTTCGCCCCGGTTCAGGAACATGCGCAGGAAGCGCAGGTAGTCCGGCGCCGTCGAATAGAGCGCATGCCCCATGCCGTAGAACTCGGGGTTGGCCGGCGGCGACAGCTCGAAGTCGACGAAGCTGCCGTCCTCGCCGCGTGCGCGCACGCTCGCCAGTCGATCCTTCATCGCTGCCGAGACCTCGAAGCCGGTGTCGGGCATCGACAGCGGCCCGAATATCTCGTCGTGGCAGAACCGGTCGATAGACCGCCCGTCGACCGCTTCGACGACCTTGCCGAGCCAGTCGATGCCGATGCCGTAGTCCCAGCGCTCTCCCGGATCGAACGCCAGCGGATAGTGGAGCGAGGCATTGAGCCCCGAGATGATTGTCGGGTGCCCGGCGATCTCCATGTAGGAGGGGATCATCGAGTTCCAGAACTCGTAGACGAAGCCGGATGTGTGGGTGGCCAGGTGCCGGACCGTGGCTTTCGTCCTGGGTGCGCGCAGGATCGGCTTGCCGCCCTCGATGCCCTCGAGCACCTGGATTCTCGAGAAGTCCGGCAGAACCGCCTCGACCTCGGTATCCATGCTCAGCTTGCCGCGATCGATCAGGATCATCGCCGCCGTCGAGCCGATCGCCTTGGTCATCGAGAAGATGCGGAAGACCGTATCGGTCGTCGCGTCGGCGCCCGGCGAACGCTGCCCCGCCGCGCCGGACCAGGTCATCCCGTCCGAATTCCCGGTCATCGCGACCAGGAACGGCGCTTCGCGGTCGGCCACCGCCTTTTCCAGCAATGCATCGAGATCGGTCATCGCGGGTCCCCCCTGTTGGTTTTTCGGGGACAGCCTGACACACGGGCACGGATCCCGAAAGTGGGCGGCGCGCGGTCAAAAAAAAGCCCCGTCGGACCGACGAGGCTCTTTTCTGTTGCCTAGAGAAATCCGATCAGGCGGAAATGGCGGCGTCCGTATCCGGATCGCGAAGAACGTAACCGCGGCCCCACACGGTTTCGATGTAGTTCTTGCCGCCCGTGGCCGCCGACAGCTTCTTGCGAAGCTTGCAGATGAACACGTCGATGATCTTCAGTTCCGGCTCGTCCATGCCGCCGTAGAGATGATTGAGGAACATCTCCTTGGTCAGCGTCGTGCCCTTGCGCAGCGAGAGCAGCTCGAGCATCTGGTATTCCTTGCCGGTCAGGTGCACCCGCTGGCCGTTGACCTCCACCGTCTTGGTGTCGAGGTTGACCTTCAGGTCGCCGGTCTCGATGACCGATTCCGCATGGCCCTTGGAGCGGCGGACGATCGCATGAATGCGCGCCACCAGCTCGTCCTTGTGGAACGGTTTGGTGAGATAGTCGTCCGCGCCGAAGCCGAGACCGCGTACCTTGTCCTCGATGCCGGCGAGGCCCGACAGGATCAGGATCGGGGTCTTGACCTTCGACAGCCGAAGCGTCTTGAGCACCTCGTAACCGCTCATGTCGGGCAGGTTCAGGTCAAGCAGAATAATGTCGTAGTCGTAAAGCTTGCCGAGATCGATCCCTTCCTCGCCGAGATCGGTCGTGTAGACGTTGAAGCTCTCCGACTTCAGCATCAGCTCGATGCTTTGCGCCGTCGCGCTATCGTCCTCGATCAGCAGAACTCGCATGCCAATTCCTTTCCGCATGCCTTTCTAGGCTGGTGCCCGCTCGCAATGCGCGGCCGTTAGTTGGGGAGCCATTCTGGATCCCACGAATCGCTACGTTAGGCCCCAATGGTTAACAAAACGTCTTTTCCGTCAACCGAACTTTTAACGATTCGGGGTCCTGATTTGATCCAGTGCATTGAAAATCCGATGAAAATCGCCGCACCCACTCTTAACATTTTAGATTAAGAGAACTCACTAACCGATTCTTACGACTCACCCGCCAAGCCTTCTGCGGGGTCCGCCTTGTTGGTTTACGAGCCCTTAAGAGGTTGTCGGAAATTATTGACGAGAGGCGTAAACGAATCGTTACGCCGCGCCGGTGGAAAACGAAGCTGGGGAAACTGAATTGAAGGCGCTGATCGAGGAGATCGCCTCCCTGCAGACCGCGGAAACCTTCGGGCGCGTGTCGGCGGTGCAGGGCCTGCTGCTTGAGGTTGCCGGGCCGGTACAGGCCATGCGGATCGGCGCGCGCGTCGATATCGCTGACGCTGCGGCAGGCGACATCGGCTGCGAGGTCGTCGGCTTCAAGAACGACCGCGCGATCTGTATGCCATTTCGGCACATCGACGGTGTGCGCATGGGCTGCAAGGCCGTCGTCGCCAGCCAGGACCAGAGCGTGCGCCCGACGCAGGCCTGGCTCGGCAGGGTGCTGAATGCCTTGGGCGAGCCGATCGACGGCAAGGGTCCCCTGCCCCAGGGCGCCGATGCCTTGCCGCTGCGCGCCTCGCCGCCTCCCGCGCAAATGCGATCGCGTGTCGGCGAGCCGATCGATCTGGGCGTTCGCGCCCTGAACACCTTCCTGACCTGCTGCCGCGGCCAGCGCATGGGCATTTTCGCCGGCTCCGGCGTCGGCAAGTCGGTGCTGTTCTCGATGCTCGCGCGCAATACCAGTGCCGACGTCACCATCATCGGCCTGATCGGCGAACGCGGCCGCGAGGTGCAGGAATTCATCGAGGACGACCTCGGTCCCGAGGGCCTGAAGAACGCCATCGTCGTCGTCGCCACGTCCGACGAGACCGCCCTGATGCGGCGTCAGGCGGCATGGCTGACCATGACGCTCGCCGAGTACTTCCGCGACCGGGGCGCCGACGCCCTGTGTCTCATAGATTCACTCACCCGTTTCGCAATGGCACAACGCGAGGTCGGCCTGGCCGGCGGCGAGCCGCCGACGGCGAAGGGATACACGCCGACGGTGTTCTCCGAGCTGCCCCGCCTGCTGGAGCGCGCCGGACCGGGCGTCGGCAAGGGTTCCATCACCGGCCTGTTCACCGTTCTCGTCGAGGGCGACGACCACAACGAGCCGGTTTCGGACGCCGTGCGCGCCATCGTCGACGGTCACGTCGTCATGGAGCGTTCCATCGCCGAACGCGGCCGTTTTCCGGCGATAAGCATTTTGAAATCCGTTTCCCGGACAATGCCCGGGTCGGCCGATCCCGAGTATCGGCCGGTTATCCGAAAGGCCCGGGAATTGATGGCGACCTACTCGGATATGGAAGAGTTGATCCGGCTCGGCGCCTATCGACGCGGCTCCAGCAGGGACGTCGACGAGGCGATCGACCGACACGCGGACTTGGAAGCCTTTCTCGCCCAGGAGAAGGACGAAACGAGTTCGATCCAGGACGGTTATGCGCAACTGGCACGGATCGTGATTGGTAGCGGCGAGGAAGCCCCTCAGGAACGTGGAGCACTGACCGATGAAGTCTCGTGATAGCCTTATCCGCCTAAAGCGGTTCCAGGTTGACGACAAGCGTCGCCAGGTGACCCAGATTGAAACAATGATTGCCGATTTCGAACGGATGGCGGACGAACTCGACCGCCAGATCGTGGAAGAGGAACAGCGGGTCGGCGTTACCGATATTGCGCATTTCGCCTATCCGACCTTCGCCAAGGCCGCCATGCAGCGCCGTGACAACCTCAAGGGGTCCGTCGACGGCCTGAAGGAGCAGCTCGCCAGCGCCCAGAGCCAACTCGCCGAGGCGTTCGAGGAGCTGAAGAAGGTGGAGATGCTCGAAGAGCGCAACGTGGAGCGGGAACGCCAGAGCGAGAACCAGCGCTCGCAGGCCGAGATGGATTCCATCGGCCTGGCCATGCACCTGCGCGCCGGCTGACGTAAGCCCGGACCGGCGATTACCGCCCGTCGGAGACGACCGGGCCGACCTTGAACGCCGACAGCCGCTCGTAGATCGGACGCGCGGCGTCGGCGATCCTTCTCAGAGGATCGGGCAGGTCGATGACGTCCCTGCCCGGCGGCCCGAAGCCGGTGGAGGCATTGACGGCCTCGTACCAGTGGGCGCCCCACACGCCGTCGCTGTCGCGCGGCCCCACAGGCCAGCCAAGCATCGCCTGGCTGAACGGAATGCCGATCGCCGCGCACAACGCCGCCAGCGTCCCCGCCGGGTTGTCCAGCACATCGCGCGCCTCGATGACCGGCGGCGCCGCGCCCAGCGCATCCGCCACGCGGTCGAACAGGTCGCCCTGCTGCATGAAGCCGATGTCTTCGAGCGTCACCGCCTCGCGCTTGCGCACGTAGGATCCAAGGACGTTTTCCGGTCGGCGGATCAGGAAGGCGTTCGTCACCCGATCCATCCAGTCGCGGCCGATCTCCGGGATCATGTGATGGGTCATGTGCTTCTGGTACAAGACCGAAACACTGTCCGGCACCGGGCCGAGCAGGCCGTCGACCACCTTGCGCCAGTCCGTTTCGCCGGCGGCGATCACCGCGTCGCGCATCGGATGGTCGATGCCGGTGAGCGCGAGATAGGCGGCGTAGAACGGTTCGTCGACGACGACGGTATCCGGCCTGTTCTCGAAGGAGCGCATCATCGCCGTCGAGATGTTCCGCGGCCCCGACCACATGGCGATTCTGACCGGCTGCGCGTTCGTCATGCCCCCTCCTCCGGAAAATTTTCGCAGCGAATTGATGTCACATTGGCTTCCCGCGCCATCGCCTGCAACTATATCGACGCGCTATGCCGTCACGCGATGCCGTCCCATGGCGGCGGAAAAGGTCAGGTGCCGATGTCCGAAATCAAGTCCCTGATGCCGCGCCAGCCGGTCCCCGAGCTTACGGTGGATCTCGCCGAGGGCGGCACATGGCGTCTCGCCGACCAGACGCCGAAGACCTTCACGATGATCGTGTTCTACCGCGGCCTGCATTGCCCGATCTGCAGCCGCCAGCTGCGCGAGATCGAGGATCTGCTGGAGGACTTCCAGGAGCGCGGCGTCGAACCGATCGCCATTTCCTCGGACACGCGCGAGGCCGCCGAGAAGACCAAGGACGACTGGATGCTCGACGACCTGACGGTCGGCTACGGGCTGGATTTCGCCACCGCCCGCAAATGGGGCCTCTATATTTCCGAAGGCATTCCCAAGCCGCCGCCGAGCCTGCCGGAACCGGCGCTGTTCACCGAGCCCGGGCTGTTCCTGGTGCGCCCCGACGGCACCCTCTACTTCGCGTCCGTGCAGACCATGCCCTTCGCCCGGCCTTCGATGCAGGCGGTGCTGGCCGGCATCGATTTCGTGCTGGCCAAGGACTACCCCGCCCGCGGCGAGGTAGTGAGTTGGGAAAAGGCGCAGGCGGCGGAATAGGCCCCGCCGCCGGCCATATGGTCGCTACCGGACGATCACGTTCCTGAACTGCCAGGGATCCTCCGCGTCGATGTCCTCGGGGAACAGTGCGCCGCGGTCGACCAACGGGTTCCAGTCCGTGTAGTAGCCCTTGACCGGGCCGAGATAGGGACGCTGGATCTCGAGGCAGCGCCGGTAATCCATCTCGTCGGCCTCGACCACCGCCTCGCGCGGGTTCTCCAGCGCCCAGATCATGCCGGCGAGCACCGCCGACGTCACCTGCAGGCCGGTCGCGTTCTGGTAGGGCGCGAGCCTGCGCGCCTCCTCGATGGAGAGCTGCGAGCCGTACCAGTAGGCATTTTTGGAGTGGCCGTAGAGAAGCACGCCGAGTTCGTCGATGCCGTCGACGATGTCCTTTTCGTCGAGGATCACCCAGTCCGTCTGGGGCTGCCACTGGCGGCCGGCCATCTCGTTCAGCGACAGCACCGCGTCGTTGCAGGGATGGTAGGCGTAATGGCAGGTCGGCCGGTAGACCGCCTCGCCGTCCTCGCGGACCGTGAAGTAATCGGCGATCGTGATCGACTCGTTGTGGGTGATCAGGAATCCATGCTGGGCCTTCGCCGTCGGCGTCCAGCTGCGCACCTTGGTGCCCGCGCCGGGCCGCATCAGGTAGATCGCCGCGCCGGAGCCGTAGTCATGCGTGCGCCCGTCCGGCGGCAGCGCCTTTTCGTGCGTGCCCCAGCCGAGCTCGGCCGGCTGCACGCCCTCGGCGATGAAGCCCTCGACCGACCAGGTGTTCACGAACACCTCGAACGGCCGCGGATCGCGGGCGCGCTGGGTGTCGCGCTCGGCGATGTGGATGCCCTTGACGCCGAGGCGGCGAGCGAGCTTGCCCCACTCCTCCCGGCTCTCCGGATGCTCATAGGCGACACCGAGATCGTCGGCGAGGTTGATCATCGCCTGCTTGACCAGCCACGACACCATGCCCGGATTGGCACCCGAGCAGGAGATCGCCGTGGAGCCGGTCGGCTTGCGCCGCTTCAGCTCGAGGACGGATTCGCGCAGGGCGTAGTTCGAGCGCTGCGAAACGCTGAGGCTCGAATCCGTGTAGTAGCCGAGCCACGGCTCGGCGACCGTATCGACATAGAGGCAGTCGAGCTCCATGCAGAGCTCCATGATCGCCACGCTCGAAACATCGACGGACAGGTTGACGCAGAAGCCCTTGCGGCCGCCGGCGGTCAGCAGCGGTGCCAGCACCTCGCGGTAATTCTCCCGCGTGATCGCCTCCTGCAGGAAGCGCACGCCGTTCTCCTCGGCGATGTGCCGGTGCGCGTCGCTCGGATCGACGATCACCATGTCCGCCCTGTCGAACGCGATGTGCCTCAGGATCAGCGGCAAGGTGCCGGTGCCAATCGAGCCGAAGCCGATCATCACGATCGGCCCATCGAATGTCGCGTGGGTCTTCCAGTCTGCCATTCTCTGTCGAATCCTTCCGTCTCTTGGGCGGTCCGGGCTTTCGTCCCCGGATGTCAGTACGAATAGGCGGCGATCGCCCGGTCCATGTCGGCGAGCGGCGTCGCCCGCGTCGCCGCCACGGGTGTGCCCGTGCCGCGCACGAGCCCCCTCGCCCCGGCGAGCGCGCCCGGCATCAACTCGAGGCCGAGGAAGCGGTCGGGATCGACCGGGCCCGGCAGCGACAGATCGAGCGTCAGGTCGCGACGGAAGTCGAAGCGGCCGTAGTAGGGAGCATCGCCTACAAGGATGACGGCACCGTGGCCGTCGGCATGGGCGCGCTTCAGGCTGGTTTCCACCAGCGCGGCGCCGATGCCCCGGTTGCGCCAGTCCGGATGCACCGCCACCGGCCCGAGCAGGAGCGCGGGAACATTGCCCGCCTCCACGTGCCACAGCCGGATCGTGCCGACGAGCCGCCGACGCTCCATCGCGACGAGCGACAGCCCCTCGGCCGGCCCCTTGCCTTCCCGCAAGCGCTCAGCCGTCTTCGTGTGCCGCCGGGCGCCGAAGGCGTCGTCCAGCAGGGTCTCGATGGCCGGCGCGTCCTCCGGCCTTTCGGAAACGACCGTGATCATCGTTCCCTCCTCAGATCACGTAGGCTTGCAGCGGCGCGAAGCCGTTGAAGGCGACGGACGCATAGGTCGTCGTATAGGCGCCGGTGGCCTCGATGAGGATCTCGTCGCCGATCTCCAGCCCCGTCGGCAGCGGATAGGGCTCGCGCTCGTAGAGCACGTCGGCGGAGTCGCAGGTCGGGCCGGCAAGGATGCAGGGAGCGACCTCGCCGCCGTCGCGCTGCGTGCGGATCGGATAGCGGATCGCCTCGTCCATCGTCTCGGCGAGACCGCCGAACTTGCCGATGTCGAGATACACCCAGCGCACCGGATCCTCGGCGCTCTTGCGCGCGATCAACACGACCTCGGTCTTGATGACGCCGGCGCCGCCGACCATGCCGCGGCCCGGCTCGATGATCGTCTCGGGCAGGCGGTTGCCGAAATGGCGGCTGAGCGCGTCGAAGATCGACTCGCCATAGCTGGCGACCGTCGGCACGTCCCTGAGATAGCGGGTCGGGAAGCCACCGCCGAGATTGACCAGCGTCAGCGTGATGCCGCGTTCGGCAAGCGTCCGGAACA
>NZ_JALIDZ010000003.1:0-67500 GCF_025397915.1 Microbaculum marinisediminis | reverse complement strand
TTCGGACGGATGAGCCCGTCAGGCCGCCTTCTCGGAGACCTCCGCCGGGGCAAACGTCAGCTCCCCTTCGGCTTCGCTGACGTGAACCTTTTCGCCGTCGTTGATCTCGCCGGCGAGAATCTTGCCCGCCAGTGGATCCTGCACCGCCTTCTGGATCACCCGCTTCAGCGGACGGGCGCCATAGGCCGGGTCGTACCCCTTGTCGGCAAGCCAGTTGCGGGCCTTGTCGTCCAGGTCCAGCTCGATCTTGCGCTCGGCCAGAAGCTTGCGCAGCCGCACGAGCTGTATGTCGACGATCGCGCCCATCTGGTCACGGCGCAGCCGATGGAACAGCACGATCTCGTCCAGCCGGTTGAGGAATTCCGGGCGGAAACTCGCTCGCACCACCTCCATGACCTTGTCGCGCACGGCGTCCGAATCCTCGCCTTCCGGCTGATTCGCGAGATATTCCGAACCGAGGTTCGAGGTCATCACGATCAACGTGTTCCGGAAGTCGACCGTGCGCCCCTGCCCGTCGGTCAGGCGTCCGTCGTCGAGCACCTGCAGGAGCACGTTGAACACGTCCGGATGCGCCTTCTCGATCTCGTCGAACAGAACGACCTGATAGGGCCGGCGCCGGACGGCCTCGGTCAATGCACCGCCTTCCTCGTAGCCGACATAGCCGGGAGGCGCGCCGATCAGCCGGGCCACGGAGTGTTTTTCCATGAATTCCGACATGTCCATGCGCACCATCGCCGTCTCGTCGTCGAACAGGAACTCGGCGAGAGCCTTGGTGAGCTCGGTCTTGCCGACGCCGGTGGGGCCAAGGAACATGAACGAGCCGATCGGCCGATTCGGGTCCTGCAGCCCCGCCCGGGCTCGGCGCACGGCCGTCGACACCGCCTCGACGGCTTCTTCCTGGCCGACGACGCGTTTCGCCAACGCCTCTTCCATGCGCAAGAGCTTGTCGCGCTCGCCCTCGAGCATCTTGTCGACAGGAATCCCGGTCCAGCGTGACACCACCTGCGCCACATGGTCGGGCATCACCGTCTCCTCGAGCATGACGTCGCCGCCCTCCTCGGTGTCCTCGATCTCCGCGACCTTCTTCTCCAGATCCGGAATCACCCCGTAGGCGAGTTCGCCCGCGCGCTGGTACTCGCCCGTGCGCTGCGCCTGGGCCAGTTCGTTGCGCGCGTCGTCAAGCTGCTTCTTGAGGTCGGCGGCGGATCCAAGCTTGTCCTTCTCCGCCCTCCAACGAGCATCCAGGTGCGCGGCCTTCTCCTCGAGGTCGGCGAGATCCTTTTCCAGCTTCTCGAGGCGATCCTTCGAGGCCTTGTCGGTCTCTTTCTTCAGGGCCTCGCGCTCGATCTTGAGCTGGATGACGCGCCGGTCGAGCTCGTCGAGCTCCTCGGGCTTCGAATCGACCTGCATGCGAAGCCGCGACGCGGCCTCATCGACGAGGTCGATCGCCTTGTCCGGCAGGAATCGGTCGGTGATGTAGCGATTCGACAGGGTCGCCGCGGAAACGAGCGCGGCATCGCCGATTCGCACCCGGTGATGCTGCTCGTAGCGCTCCTTCAGGCCCCGCAGGATCGACACGGTATCTTCCACCGTCGGCTCCGACACGAACACCGGCTGGAACCGACGGGCAAGCGCGGCATCCTTCTCGACGTGTTTGCGATACTCGTCGAGCGTGGTCGCGCCGATGCAGTGCAATTCGCCGCGCGCGAGCGCGGGCTTGAGCAGGTTGGACGCGTCCATCGCCCCGTCCGCCTTGCCGGCACCGACGAGCGTGTGCATTTCGTCGATGAACAGGATGATGCCGCCTTCCGCCGCGCTGACCTCCTGCAGCACCGCCTTCAGCCGCTCCTCGAACTCGCCGCGGTATTTGGCCCCCGCGATCAGCGCGCCCATGTCGAGCGCGAGAAGCGTCTTGTCCTTCAGGCTCTCGGGCACGTCGCCATTGATGATTCGCAACGCCAGGCCTTCGGCGATCGCCGTCTTGCCGACGCCGGGCTCACCGATCAGCACCGGGTTGTTCTTGGTGCGCCGCGACAGAACCTGGATCGTGCGGCGGATCTCGTCGTCACGGCCGATGACGGGATCGAGCTTGCCTTCGCGGGCCGCTTCGGTGAGGTCCCGCGCATAGCGCTTCAGCGCGTCATAGGCATTCTCCGCCGATGCCGAATCGGCGGTCCGGCCCTTGCGCAATTCGTTGATCGCCGCGTTGAGGCTGTTCGCCGTCACGCCGGCGTCGGAGAGGATGCGCGAAGATTCCGCGCTTTTCTCCACGGCCAGGGCCAGCAGCAGCCGTTCGACGGTGACGAAATTGTCGCCGGCCTTGGAGGCTGCTTCCTCCGCGATCTTGAAGACGCGCGCCGTCTGGGGCGCGAGATAGAGCTGGCCGGCGCCGCCGCCCTCGACCTTGGGCATCTTGGCGAGCGCCATCTCGACGGCCTGCAGCGCATCCTGCGGCCGGCCGCCGGCTTTCTGGATCAGGCCCGCGGCGAGTCCCTCGGGATCGTCGAGCAGGACCTTGAGAAGATGTTCGGGGGTGAACTGCTGGTTGCCCTCGCGCAGGGCCAGCGCCTGGGCCGACTGGACGAAGCCGCGCGCCCTTTCGGTATATTTCTCGAAATTCATATGTCCCTCTTTTCCGGCACGTCGACGCGGCCAAAGAGCACCGGGTCGACATCCATAAGGAATTGTATTCGCGCGAGTGCCGTAGCCACCCGCTTCCCTAATATGGTGTTGCTTCCGCGCCACAAAAGGGGGGATGGTATCGGCATTCGCTTCCACCTGATTGTCTAGGATTTCCCGTGCCAAACGCCACTATCGCCAACATCTATCGCTATCCCGTGAAGGGCCTGTCCGCGGAGCCGCTGGACTCGGTCACGCTTTCGCCCGGCGCACCGCTGCCCTTCGACCGGGCCTGGGCGATCGAGAACGGACCGAGCGGCTTCGATCCGGACGCGCCGGCGAAGATGCCGAAGATCAAGTTCCTGATGCTGATGAAGAACGAGCGGCTGGCTGCGCTGGAAACCAGATTCGACGAAGAGACCCGCGAACTGACGATCCTGCGCCACGGCAAACGTGTCGCCGGCGGTAAACTGGACGATCCGCTAGGCCGCCAGCTCGTCGAGCAGTTCTTTTCCGCCTATATGGCGGACGACCTGCGTGGCGCGCCGAGGATCCTGTCACAGCCGGGCCATACGTTTTCCGACGTCGGCAAACCGGTCGTTTCGATCATCAATCTGGCGAGCGTGCGCGACCTCGAGCGGGTCGCCGGGCGGTCCGTTCATCCGCTGCGTTTTCGCGCCAACGTCTACTGCGACGGATGGCAGGCCTGGACCGAGTTCGACAGGGTCGGTTCGGAACTGCGGATCGGGGATGACGTCGTCGTGAAGGTCGTCCAGCGGATCGTCCGATGCGCGGCGACGAATGTCGATCCGGAAACGGCCGCGCGCGACATGCAGATCCCGCGGCTTCTGGACCGGACTTTCGGTCATTCCGACCTCGGCGTTTACGCCGAGATCATTCGCGGCGGCACGATTCGCCGCGGCGACGGGCTCGTCTAGGAGAGGGGCCTCACAGCAAACAGGCCCCTGACGGGGCCTGCGCCATTCTCCCCGTCTTGTCTGGCACTCAGTCGCCTGCCGGCGCAAGCGTCTCGGCCTTAGCTTTGCTGGCCGCCTTGGTTTCGGGCTTGTCCGCCTCACCGCTGCCATTCGGGCTGCTCGCCGGGACAGCATCATCCGCCTGCTTGGCTGCAGCATCGGGGCTTGTGCGGCGCCTGCGGCGCTTCGGCGGCTGCGTACCGTTGGCTTCCGCGTCCGCCTCCGCGGCCGGAGCCGGGGCCGCGTCCTGCTCAGGCTTGGCCGCTTCGTCTTCGGTGGAGGCAGCAGCAACCGGTACGTCCGGCTGAGGCTGTTCACTTTGTTGCGGCTGGACGGTGGGCTGCGGCCCCTGGCCACGCTGCGGCTGCGCCGCCCTATCCGCGCTGGTGTCGTCGTCGCCGTCGTCGCCGTCGTCGCCGTCGTCGGAACCATTCATCCTGTGCCGAGGCTGATCGCCCTGGCCGGACTGCTGCGGGTTCTGGGCCTGCGCCGCGGCGATGATCCGGAAATAATGCTCGGCATGCTGGAGATAGTTCTCCGCACCGACGGGGTCGCCCGACGACTGCGCGTCGCGGGCAAGCTGCATGTACTTCTCGGCGATATGCGAGGCGGTGCCCCGAACCTTCACGTCGGGACCATTACTTTCGTAGGTCCGTGACAGCGGACTGGGGCCCCTGCGGCCGCGTCCGCGCATTCTCTTGTTCTGCTGTCCCGGTCTCATGGGAGTTCAGTCATCTCCATTTGAAAGAAATATCGTCCCAGCCGAGGCGCTAAACGCCTGTCTCGGTAACGAACGGGTCTCACGTTCGCCGTGTCCTGCTCCGAATTTTCAGGTCGCTGCCATCGTGTGGCGCATATCGGTCCGTTTCAGAGCGATCTCCCGATCCTTATCACCCACGCGGACGGATACTTCTCCGTATCCGAGTGCAATCGCTTGCGCCCATAGACCGGATAGCGCGGTGAAGTACGGGAACTTCTCCTATTTCGAGGCGCGGTTCATATGCCCCATTCCCATCGGCAGGAGCTCTTGCCCCAAGAGCGCCGCCGGAAGGCGCAAGCGGCTTCATAAACAGCCGCCCCCGAACCACGGCTTCAAAACTAGCCTGTTCGGCCCGGCATTCCAAGTGCTTTTTGACACGAAGCTTCCGCAACGTCAGAACGAACCACATCGAGCACGCGCTCGACGCCGCCAAGGTCGCGGACGGTCCGACGGACATTCAGCCCTCGCGTTTCGGCGATAGCGGCCACCGCTGCGCGCTGGCCGAATCCAAGCTCCAGAACCAGCCCTCCGGCGGGCTTCAGAACCCGTGCCGCGTCGTCGAGTATGGCACGATAGGCATCCAGCCCGTCCGCCCCGCCGTCGAGAGCGGCGATCGGATCGTGGTCCGCGACTTCGCGGGCAAGCCCGACGCGGTCACCGGTCGGAATATAGGGTGGGTTGGACACGATTACATCGAATCCGTCGCTCGTCAGGGCCGCCAACCAATTGCCAACCACGAACCCGGCGCGTCCGCCGACACCATTCTCCGCCGCGTTTATCGTCGCGACGCCGGCCGCGCCGGCGGCTATGTCGACTCCGAGCCCATAGGCGGCAGGCAGTTCATGCAATAACGCGACCAGGAGACATCCGGTTCCGGTTCCCAGATCCGCGATGCGCAGCGGCGCCTCCCGGCCGGGTCCCGCGTCGATGAAATCCAGCGCTGTCTGCACCACCGTCTCGCTGTCCGGTCGCGGCTCCAGCGTGTCCGGGCCGAGCAGGAACTCAAGCCCCCAGAACTCGCGATGTCCCAGTATTCGACCGACCGGCTCACCCTGAAGCCGACGGGAAATCACCGCCTCGATTCGGGCCTGATCCTCGTCATCGAGCGTGCGACGGCCCTCGGCAATCATCGCCGCGCGATCCAGCCCGAGCGCATGGCCGGCAAGAACGCGGGCGTCGAGTTCCGGCGTCGCGACGCCGGCCGCCGCAAGTCGGCGCCGCGCGCGCAGCACGGTCTCGGAGAGCGTCGGGGCGGGGGCGCCCGAACGGTTCATCAGACCCGTGCTTCCGGCCGCAGGTCCTCTGCGGCCAGCCGGCGGGCCTGATCCTCGGTGATCAGCGCATCGATGATCTCGCCCAACGCCTCCCCGGCGACGACCTTGTCGAGCTTGTAGAGCGTCAGGTTGATACGATGATCGGTAACCCGCCCTTGCGGGAAATTGTAGGTGCGGATCCGTTCCGAGCGGTCGCCCGAACCGACCTGCCCCTTGCGATCGGCCGCGCGCTCGGAACTGAGCCGTTCGCGCTCCTCGTCGTAGAGCTTCGCGCGCAGCAGCTTCATCGCCTTGGCCTTGTTCTTGTGCTGCGAGCGCTCGTCCTGCACGGCGACGACGATGCCGCTCGGCAGATGCGTGATGCGCACGGCCGAATCCGTCGTATTGACGTGCTGGCCGCCAGCGCCCGAAGATCGGTAGACGTCGATCCTCAGATCGCCCTCGTCGACGTCGATATCGACGTCCTCGGCTTCCGGCAGCACGGCGACGGTCGCCGCCGATGTGTGAATCCGCCCCGACGCTTCGGTTTCCGGCACCCGTTGCACCCGGTGAACGCCGGACTCGAACTTCATCTTGGCGAAAACGCCGCGGCCCGAGACCTCGGCGATGATCTCGCGAAAGCCGCCGCGGTCCGATTCGCTTTCCGAGAGAACATTGACCTTCCAGCCTTCCAGCTCGGCGTAGCGCTGGTACATGCGGAACAGGTCCGCCGCGAACAGTGCCGCCTCCTCGCCGCCGGTGCCTGCGCGGATCTCAAGGATAGCGCCCTTCTCGTCGGCCATGTCGCGCGGCAGGAGCAGGACGCGCATCTCACGTTCCAGATCCTCGACCTTCACCTCCAGGTCGGCGACTTCGGCCTCGGCGAGATCCGCCATCTCCGGATCGTCCAGCATGTTGCGGGCGGATTCCAGGTCGGCGCGCATCTTCAGAAGCTCGCGCGCTTTCGCCGCGACGGCGGAAATTTCCGCATGTTCGCGCGACAATCGCACGAATGCCTCCGCGTCGGGCGACGACGACATTTCGTGTTCGATCCGCTCCAGGCGGTCGACGAGAGACTGCAGCTTTTCCCTGGCAATCATTCGGGGGCTATCATTCGTGGGCCATCACCATTGGTCAGATCTGCACGTCGTGCTGGCGCGCGAAGGCGATCAACTCCTTGCGCAGACCTTCATGCGGCATGTGGAGTTCGGGCATCAGCCAGTTCTGCAGCGCGCCGAGATCAAGGCTCATCAGCATCGACTTGACCGGCCCGATGGCTGCCGGCGCCATCGAGATCGACCGGTAGCCGATGCCCAGCAGCGCCATAGCACTCAACGGATCGCCGGCCAGTTCGCCACACAACGTCACCGGTACGCCGCCGGAATCCGCCACCTCGATCACCTTGCGCAGCGCCCGCAGAGGCGCCGGCGACAACGGGTCGAACCGATCGGCGAGCTGTGAATTCGCCCGGTCGATGGCGAACAGAAACTGCAGCAGATCGTTCGAGCCGACTGACAGGAAATCGACGCGGGCCACGAGTTCCTCCAGCTGCCACAGCAGCGAGGGCACCTCGACCATCGCTCCGAGCAGTATCTTGTTCGGAATCGGATGGCCGTGCCGCTCCAGGTAGCGCCGGTCGCGTTCGACCAGTTCCCGGGCCCGGTCGAACTCGTCGACCTCGGTGATCATCGGGAACATGAGCCTGAGCTCGCGGCCGGCGGCGGCGTGCAGCAGGGCCCGAATCTGGGTGCGCAGCAGCCCCGGCCGGTCGAGTGCCATGCGGATCGCCCGCCAGCCGAGCGCCGGGTTCTCCTCCTGCGCACTGCGCATATAGGGAAGCACCTTGTCGCCGCCAACATCGAGCGAGCGGAACGTGACCGTCAGGCCATTCGCGGCGTCAAGTACGGCGCGATAAAGGGCGAGTTGTTCGCGCATCCGCGGGAATGTCGCCGCGACCATGAACTGCAGCTCTGTACGGAACAGTCCGATTCCCGCCGCCCCCGCCTCCTTGACGTGCGGCAGGTCGACCAGCAACCCGGCATTGACCATGAGGTCAATGGTCTGGCCGTCGCGGGTGACCGCCGGCTTGTCCCTGAGCTGACGGTACTGCTCCTGCCGGCGTGCCCGGAATCGCACTTTCTCGATATAGGCGGCCTCGACGTCCGCGGGCGGGCGCACGTGCACCTCGCCCGACAGGCCGTCGACGATGATCGGATCGCCGGAATTGACCAGGTCGAGGATGCCGTCGACCTGGCCGACGGTGGCGATGCCGAGCGCGCGGGCGACGATCGTCACATGGCTGGTCGGAGCCCCCTCCTCGAGCACGAGCGCGCGCAGACGCTCGCGGTCGTAGTCGAGCAGTTCGGCAGGCCCCATGTTGCGCGCCACGATGATCGCGTCGCGCGGCAGCTCGAATTCGGCGAGATGGTCCCAGCCGACAAGCTGGCGCAAGAGCCGGTTGGCGAGATCGTCGAGATCATGCAGTCGGTCGCGCAGGTATGGGTCGGTCTGGCGCAGCATCCGCGCGCGTGTATCGTTCTGGACGCGCTCGACCGCCGCCTCCGCCGTGAGGCCCGTCGTCACGGCCTCGCGGATGCGTTCGGCCCAGCCCCGGTCGTAGGCGAACATGCGGTAGGCTTCGAGCACCTCGCGATGCTCGCCGGCGCGCAGGATGTCGGAGCGCGTCAGCAGGTCCTCGACCGAGGTGCGCACGTGGCCCAGAGCCTCTTCGAGGCGCGCCAGTTCCGCATGCGGGTCTTCGGCGATCAGGTTGGTGACGACTAGTCGCGGCTCGTGCAGGACAGCGTGGCCGAGGCCGAGACCTTCTGTGAGCGCGCGGCCGGTCAGATGCTGCGGACGGCGCAGTGCCAGATTTTCGCCCGGCGTGACCAGGCTATCCAATTCGTCGCCGGCGATCATCTCGGCGAGAACCATCGCCGTGGTCTGCAGCGCCTCGACCTCTTCCTCCGAGTAGATGCGCTGCGTCCGGTTCTGCACCACGAGGACGCCCAGCGTCTGGCCGCCGCGCAGGATCGGAACACCGAGGAAGGAGTGGTAGATCTCCTCGCCCGTCTCCGGCAGATAGGCGAACGCGGGGTGCTGCTGGGCGTCGGGCAGGTTCAGCGGCTCGGCCTCGGCCGCGATGGTGCCAACCAGACCTTCTCCGAGATTCAGGCTGGTTTTATGGATAGCCTCGCGCTTCAGCCCTTCGGTGGCGAACAGCTCCAGGCGCGCGTCGCCGCGCAGGACATAGACCGAGCATACCTCCGCCACCATGTTGGAGGCGATGGTCACAACGATCTTGTCGAGCCGTTCCTGCGCGTTGACCGGCTCCGCCATCAACTCGCGGAGCCGTCTAAGCATAACGCGCGGGCCGCCGATCGAGCCCCGCATTCCGGTCGTTCCCTGGTGCGCCGCGTGGTGCGACGATTCTAACCCACCTAGCCCCAGACGGGACCAGTGCAGCCGGCGGGATCAGTCCGTCGCGTTAGTGATTGTTAAGACCGTATAGCGAATGCAAAGTCCGCACCGCAAGCTCGGTATAGGCCGCATCGATCAGGATCGATATCTTGATCTCCGATGTGGTGATGGCCTGAATGTTGATGCCTTTTTCGGCCAAAGCCTGGAAACACTGCGCCGCAACGCCCGCATGACTGCGCATGCCGATCCCGATGACGGAGACTTTCACGACATCGGCCGATCCGGTTACTTCCTCGTAGCCGATCTCGTCGCTGGCAGTGCGAATCACCTCAACGGCCCGGTCGAAATCCGCGCGCGGCACCGTGAAGGTCATATCGGTGTGGCCACCGTCGGCGGACACGTTCTGAACGATCATGTCGACGTTGATGTTGGCCTCGGCGAGCGGCACGAAAACGCTTGCCGCGACGCCCGGCTTGTCGGCGACGCGCCTTAGCGTGATCTTCGCCTCGTCCTTGGAGAAGGCGATTCCGGTGACGATCTGCTTTTCCACGATCTCGTCCTCGTCGCAGATGAGTGTACCCGTAGGCAGTCCGCCTGCGCCCGCCTGGGACGCATCCGGGTCATCGAAACTGGAGCGCACGAAAACACGCACTCCGTGCACCATCGCCAGTTCCACGGAACGGACCTGCAGCACCTTCGCGCCGAGAGAGGCCATTTCGAGCATTTCCTCGAAGGCGACCCGATTGAGCCGCCTGGCCTCCGGCACGATGCGCGGGTCCGTCGTATAGACGCCGTCGACGTCGGTGTAGATGTCGCAACGGTCGGCGCTGATCGCGGCGGCGACAGCCACCGCGCTGGTATCAGAGCCGCCGCGCCCGAGCGTGGCGATACGGTTGTCGGGGGCGATGCCCTGGAAGCCGGCGATCACCGCGACCTGGCCCTGGCGGAACCGGTCGACCAGGATCTCCGATGGAATGTCCCTGATCCGCGCCGCACCATGCGCGGAATCGGTATGGATCGGAATCTGCCAGCCGAGCCAGGAGCGCGCCGAGACGCCCATGTCCTGCAGCACGATGGCAAGCAGCCCGCTGGTGATCTGCTCGCCGGCGGCGACCACCGAATCGTACTCTCGCGCGTCGTGCATCGCCGCGGCTTCCCGCGTCCAGGAGACGAGCTGATTGGTGAATCCGGCCATCGCCGAAACCACGACGGCGACCTCGTTGCCGGCGTCGACCTCCCGCTTCACGTGGCGCGCCACGTTGCGAATGCGGCCGATATCGGCGACGGAAGTCCCGCCGAATTTCATCACGATACGGGCCATGGTGGGGTCCGAAAACGGGGTCTCGTTGAAACAGAATACGCACGAAAGCGCGCGGCGGGCCTTGCCCGCGCACTAGATACTCGTTCGCTTCCGTCGGCGCAACCGGCCGCTTCGACAGCGGCGGAACCGCTCTAGTAACGTTCGGGCACGTAGAGCTCGTCCGGCAGGACCTTGCGTTCGTAGGATGGATTGAACACGCGCTCGGGCAGATCGACCTGCTCTTGCGGGATGTCTTCGTAGGGCACCTCGGTCAACAGGTGGTGTATGCAGTTCAGCCGCGCCCGCTTCTTGTCATCTCCCTCCACGATCCACCAGGGCGCATCGGAGATATTCGTCCTGTCGAGCATCTCCTCCTTGACCTTGGTATAGTCTTCCCAGCGGATCCGGGACTGGAGGTCCATCGGGCTCAGCTTCCACTGCTTGAGCGGATCGTGGATGCGCATCATGAAGCGTAGTTGCTGCTCCTGATCCGTAATGGAGAACCAGTACTTGATGAGCTTGACGCCGGACCGCACCAGCATGCGCTCGAATTCCGGCACGTCGTGGAAAAACTCCTCGACCTGATCCGGCGTCGCGAACCCCATCACACGTTCGACGCCGGCGCGGTTGTACCAAGAGCGGTCGAACAGCACCATTTCTCCGGCGGCGGGCAGATGCGGCACGTAGCGCTGGAAGTACCACTGCGTCTTTTCGCGCTCGGTAGGAGCCGGCAGCGCCACCACCCGGCAGACGCGCGGGTTGAGCCGCTGGGTGATGCGCTTGATGACGCCGCCCTTGCCGGCAGCGTCGCGCCCCTCGAAGATGACGACGAGCTTGTAACCGGTGTGGGCGATCCAGTCCTGCAGCTTGACCAGCTCGGCCTGGAGACGAAACAGCTCGTGGAAGTAGAGCCGACGGTCGATCTCGGATTTGTGCCTGAGCGCCTTGATCGCGTCGAGGTCGCCCATCAGGCGCTCGTCGTCGATCTCCATCTCCAGTTCTTCGTCAAAGCTGTCCTGCAGCTCCGCCTCGACCCAGCTTTTCGCGTCACTTTCCGGTCCGTCCGTCGTCATCCCGTTCTTCCTGATTGGTCCCGCCACTCGCCGTTGGCATGTTCAAACTAGGATAGCGGTTTGACAATCGCATATCGGGCACAAATCCGGCCGAAGCATTGGACGAAGGGCAACGGCACGCCGGCTCCGGCGACGTCTCGGGTAAACTGTGCTTGACTTGAAGCCCCCGTCGCGAGAGGCGTAGCGCATGGTCACGCGCAAGACAGCAACCGCAACCACCATTGACGAGGCCGAAGTCGCCCATTTCTCGGCGCTTGCTGCCGAATGGTGGAATCCGACCGGCAAGTTCGGCGTCCTGCACAAGTTCAATCCGGTCCGTCTCGACTATATCCGAGACCATGTCACCGCGCATTTCGGCCGCGATTCCTGGAGCGACAAGAGCTTCGAGGGCCTGCGCATTCTCGATATCGGTTGCGGCGGCGGGCTGCTCTGCGAGCCGATGGCGCGGCTCGGCGCTGATGTCGTCGGCGTCGACCCGGCGGAGAAGAACATCGGCACCGCCCGTGTCCATGCGCAAGGATCGGGCCTGGCCATCGACTACCGCGCCACCACCGCCGAAGCGCTGGCGGACGCGGGCGAGACGTTTGACGTCGTCCTCAACATGGAGGTCGTCGAGCACGTCGCCGACATCGACCTGTTCCTTGGCGCCTGCGCGACTATGGTGAAGCCGGGCGGACTGATGTTCATCGCCACCATCAACCGCACGCTGAAAGCATTCGCGCTGGCGATCGTCGGGGCGGAATACGTGCTCGGCTGGGTCCCGCGCGGCACCCACCAGTGGGACAAGTTCGTCACGCCGCAAGAACTGGAAGAGGCGCTTGGCCACCACGGAATGTCGGTGCTCGACCGCGCCGGCGCGGTCTATTCGCCGCTGACCGACGAATGGCGCCGCAGCGCCCGCGATCTCGACGTCAACTACATGCTGGTGGCCGAAAAGGCCTGAGCGCGACCTGCCCGCTCAGTTCTTGTCTTCGGGCAGGATCGGCAGCGGATGCAGTTCGACCCCCTCATCGATCAGCGACTTGGCGTCCTCAAGGCTCGCCTCGCCATAGATCGAGCGCTTGTCGGCTTCCTCGTAGTGGATCTTGCGCGCTTCCTCGGCGAAACGCTCGCCGACATACTCGGAATTTTCCACCACGTGCTTCTTCAGTTGCCGCAGGGTATCGATCAGTTCCGCGTGGCGCGGATCGGGCGTGGCCACCGGCACGGCCTCGGCCGGGGCCTGGGCGCCCTTTTTCTTGGTTCCCGTTACCGCCGGCGCCATCAGTGCCTTGGAAACCGTCGTCGAGCCGCAGGCCGGGCAGGCGACGGCCTTGGCCTTCACCTGCTTGTCGAAGCTGGCCGAATCCTTGAACCAGCCCTCGAACGCGTGGTCCTGCTCGCAGGTCAGGGAATAGCGAATCATGATGCGCGCCGTTCCTGCGTTTCGACCGGCGGCTGAAACGTCCGGTCGTGCGTCAGCGAGGGCACCCGCCCGCGCGCTTCCTCGACCTTCGCCAGATCGATCTCGGCGACGATCACTTCCGGCTCCGTTCCCGCTTCCGCGAGCACTTCGCCCCACGGCGCCACGATCAGGCTGTGACCGTAGGTCGCCCGCCCGTTCTCGTGCATGCCGCCCTGCGCGGCGGAAATCAGGAATGCGCCGTTTTCCACGGCCCGCGCCCGCTGCAACAGGTGCCAATGCGCCTCGCCGGTCACCTTGGTGAAGGCGGCAGGCGCCGACAGCACCGTCGCGCCCGCCTTGGCAAGCGCCCGGTAGAGATAGGGAAAGCGGATGTCATAGCAGATCGACAGGCCGAGCCGGGCCCAAGGCAGATCCGCGACGACCGCCGCCGTACCCGGACGGTAAGTCGCCGATTCGCGGTAGGTCTCGCCGTTGGGCAGATCGACGTCGAACATGTGGATCTTGTCGTAGCGAGCCGCGATCGCGCCCTGCGGATCGATGACGAAGGCGCGGTTGGCTGCCTGGGTCTCGGAGACGCGGATGGCGAGCGAACCGACATGCAGCCAGATACCGAGCTCGGCGGCCAACTTGCGGAAGGCGGCAAGGGCCTTGTCGTTCTCCTCGTCGGTGATGGCTTCGAACAGTTTCGCCCGTTTGAGCTCCATGATCGCCGTCTGTTCCGGCGTCTGCACGTAATCGGCGCCGCGCTTGGCCGCGTCCCGGATCAAGGCGACGGCCGCCTCGATGTTGCGGTCGACCGACCGCGTCCCCTGCATCTGGACGCAGGCTGCCGTGAATTTCCGGGAACCGGCCATCTTCGCGGTCATTTCGTCACCTTCGAACAATCTAACCGGGCCATCTTAACCGAAACTGCCTATCGGCGGCACGTCGGATCATGGTTAACGGATCGTTGATGGCGTCACGCCGCCAGCATCTCGTCCAGCTTGCCCTCGCGGTCAAGGGCGTGGATGTCGTCGGATCCACCCACCGACACCCCGTTTATGAACACCTGAGGCACCGTATGGCGGCCGGATTTCTGCATCATTTCGGTGCGCAGCGCGGGAGTGCGGCTGACGTCAATCTCCTCGAATTCGACGTTCTTCGCCTTCAGGAGCCGCTTCGCGGTGAAGCAATAGGGGCAAAACGGAGTGGTGTAGATGATGACTTTGGCCATTGAAGCAATCCCGATCAGAACGGCACCGGACATATGCCGGGCACGGAATATATGGCGGCTCAAATCGGGGCAACAACCCTGGCGAAGGTGAGCACGTCGACGCTCACGGCCCCCGCACGCCGGCAGACACGGGCGCAGGCGTCCACCGTCGCCCCCGTCGTCATGACGTCGTCGACGATCAGCACCCGGCGCCCCTCCACAAGCGGTCGGTCTTCGGGCATCACCTTGAAGGCGCCCGAGACGTTTCTCCGCCGCTCGGACGCCGAAAGGCCGATCTGGCGGCGCGTCCCCTTGACCCGCGAGATCGCCGTCGGCGCGTAGTCGCGGCCGGTTCGCCGCGCGATCGGTTCGGCGAGAAGGGCGGACTGGTTGAAGCGGCGCGAAAACAGGCGGCGGCGATGCAGCGGCACCGGCACGACCACATCGCAATCGCCGATCAGCGCGGCGCCGGCGCGGATCATCTGCATCGCCATGACATCGGCCATCTCCAGCCGATCTTTGAATTTCAACGCATGAACGAGCGCCCGCGCGGGACCATCGTAGCGGGCAACGGTGCGGGCGCGGTCGTAATCCGGCGGATCGGAGATTGCCGCCGGGCTGACGAGCGGCTCGCCGGAATCGTAGGGGAACGGTGTGCCGAGCGTCTGGCAGAAGGGTGGCGCGACGAAATCGACCTTGGCCCAGCACGGCCCGCACAGGCCCGGCGCTGTCACGGCGCCGCCGCAGGCAGCGCAGCGCGGCGGCAGGACCAGGTCGACAACACGCCTGCCGGCGCCCTCCAGGGCCACGGCGATAGTGTTCACGAAGCCGGAGCGGATCCGCTTCGCGATCGCTCCTTCGACCTCGACGCTCATGACCAGCCAACTTGCCTTGACGGCAAGCGTCGGTCGCCGATGGGGATCCGTCAAGCGCCTTTGACCATTGGCCCACCACGCGTCATATCTGCCATGAAGATCGAAACTAGGATGCTTTCCCGTGACCGACGGGCTGACATTGTTCGACCGGGCCGCGCTCGCCCGCAACCGCGCCCGTGCCGCCGAAACCCTTGCGGAAGCCGATTTTCTGCTGGCCGAGGCCGCCGACGGGCTCGCCTCCCGCCTGCTGCCGATCGCGCGGGACTTTCCCCTCGCCCTCGATCTCGGCGCCCATGACGGGCAGCTCGGCCGCGCCGCGCTCGCCACCGGCAAGATCGGCACGCTGATCAGCGCCGAGGGTTGCCGGCCGCTGTTATCCAGACTATCGGCGCCCAGGCTCGCCCTGGACGAGGAGGCACTGCCGATTCGCGACGAAAGCCTCGATCTCGTGCTGTCGTCACTGACGCTGCAATGGGTCAACGACCTGCCCGGGACGCTGATCCAGATCCGCCGCGCGCTGAGACCCGACGGCCTGTTCATGGCCGCGATCATCGGCGGAGAATCGCTGAAGGAGCTGCGTGAGGCCTTCATCGCCGCCGAGACGGAGATCCTTGGCGGGATTTCGCCGCGGGTCGCTCCGTTCGTGGAGATCCGCGATGCCGGCGCACTGCTGCAACGGGCGGGCTTCGCCTTGCCCGTCGTCGACGCCGACACGCTGACGGTGCGCTACGGCGAGCCCTTCGCGCTGTTGCGCGACCTGAAGCACATGGGCTGGTCGAACGCGCTCACCGACCGCGCGCGGACGCCGATGCGCCGCGACGTCCTGGTAAGAGCCATGGAACTCTACGCCGAGCGCAATGCTGATCCCGACAGACGCCTGCGCGCCACGTTCGAGTTCATCTATCTGTTGGGCTGGGCGCCCGACGAGAGCCAGCAAAAACCGCTGATGCCGGGCAGCGCGCGCATGCGCCTGGCCGATGCGCTGGGCACCAAAGAGCATTCGGCGGGAGAGCGCGCCGGCACGCGGGAAGATCCGGATCGAGGCTGATCCGCTGCGCGGCGCTATTTGATGCTGTCGTTGACGGCCTGGTAGTTGGAAGTCAGCGTTCCGCCGAACTCGAATACGATGGCCGTAATCGCAACAAAGATTCCGGCGGCAATCAGGCCATACTCGATTGCCGACGTGCCACGCTCATCGGCAAAGAAACGTTTCACGGGATTTCGAACTCGCGACGGAATCATTGTCCGGTCCTCGCAATCTCTTTGGTCCGCCCCCTTTGATCCGCGCCGACCTACAAAAGATCGCGCAACATCGGCACCAGAGGCAGGTCCGCGGGCGGCATCGGATAGTCGCCGAGGCGCAGAGGCCGCACCCAGGCGAGTTCCTGGCCTTCCAGGGGCCGGACATCGCCCTTCCAGCGCCGGCAAACGAAAAGTGGCATTAAAAGATGAAAGCTTTCGTAACCGTGGCTCGCAAAGGTCAGGGGGGCGAGGCAGGAGTCGTGAACCGTGATTCCGAGCTCTTCCTCGAGTTCACGCGTGAGCGCGTCCTCAGGCGTTTCGCCGGGCTCGACCTTGCCGCCAGGGAATTCCCATAGTCCTTCCATGGGCTTACCCATCGGACGACGGGCGATCAGTACCCGCCCGTCGACATCGACCAAGGCGACGGCAGCGACCAGAACGAGCGGGCGCCCGGCTGTCGGCATGGTTAACCCGTCAGCTCCGGTAATCGGCGTTGACCGCGATATATCCGTGAGTGAGGTCGCAGGTCCAAACCCGCGCCTTGCCGTCGCCGATACCCAGATCGACACGGATCACGATCTCCGGTGTCTTCATGTAGGCCGACACGGTCTTTTCGCTGTACTCGGGGTCTCGCTCCCCGTCGACGGCCACACGGATATCTCCGAACCATATCGCCAGACGGTCCCGCTCGGCCGGCTCGCCCGCCTTGCCGACCGCCATGACGACGCGGCCCCAATTGGCGTCCTCGCCGGCGACGGCCGTCTTGACCAGTGGCGAATTGGCGATCGCCATGGCGATCCGCTTCGCCGATTTCTTCGATTTCGCGCCCCCGACCTCGACGGTGACGAACTTCGTCGCCCCCTCGCCGTCGCGCGCGACCATCCGGGCGAGCTCGCCCATCACCGTGCCGAGCGCCCTGCGGAAGGCTTTCAGCCGCTTGTCCTTGGCATCGTCGATAAGCGGCGCGCCGCGCTCGGCGGCCTTGCCGGTGGCAAACAGCAACACCGTATCGCTGGTCGAGGTATCGCCGTCGACGGTAATGGCGTTGAAACTGTCGCGGGTCAGGCGTTTCAGCAGCTTGTGCAGCGCCGGCGCGGCGATCGGCGCGTCGGTGACGATGAAGCCGAGCATGGTCGCCATGTCGGGCGCGATCATGCCGGCGCCCTTGGCGATGCCGCAGATCGTCACCTCCGTGCCGTCGATGTCGACCTTTGCCGTGGCGCGTTTGGGAAACGTGTCGGTGGTCATGATGGCGCTGGCCGCGTCGGCGAAGCCATCCGGCTTCGCCTGTTTCGCAAGCCCGCCCAGCACCGTCTCGAACGGCGCCGGATCGAGCGGTTCGCCGATCACGCCGGTCGAAGCCAGAAACACCTCTGCGACCTCGCAGCCAACCGCCTCGGCAGCGACCCTCGCCGTCGTGGCGACCGCATCCCGCCCCTTCATTCCGGTGAAGGCGTTGGCATTGCCGGAATTGACGACCAGCGCCCGCGCCTCGCCGCCCGACAGCTTGTCCCGGCACCATTCGACCGGGGCGGACGGGCATTTCGAACGGGTTAGAACGCCGGCGACCGTGGTGCCCGGATCGAACACCATCAACAGCACGTCCTTGCGCCCCTTGTACTTGATGCCGGCTTCGGCGACCGCCATGCGGACGCCGTCGACGGGGGGCAGACTCGGAATTTCGGCCGGCTTCAGCGGCGAGACTTCATGCGCCATGGAACGTCCTCGACCCAGCTCGCGCTATTCCGACGTCTTCTCTTCGGCGGCGGCCGGTTCGCCTTCGTCCGCGTCGTCCGCGGACGGCTGCTCGTCATCGGCCGGCTTGTCGAGGCGCTCGACCGTGCCCTCATCACGCAAGCCCATGATGATGTCGCGCTGCTTCTGCCGCACCAGCATCTCGTAAAGCTGGTCCTCGACCTCGTCGAAACCCGGCTTGTCGCGCTTTTCCTCGACCTTGATGATGTGCCAGCCGAAATCCGACTTCACCGGCTCGGACACGTCGCCGATGCCGAGCGCGAAGGCGGCTTCGGCGAATTCGGGAACCATCTGTTCCTTGGTGAACCAGCCGAGATCCCCACCCTCGGCCCCGGAACCAGGATCCTTCGACTTTTCCGCGGCGATTTCGGCGAAATCCTTGCCCGCATCGATCTCCGCCTTGATTTCCTTGGCCTCGTCCTCGGTCTCGACCAGGATATGGCGGGCGCGCACGCGGTCCTCCGCCGGAATGTCGGCGATCACCTGATCGTAGAGCTTCTGCGCCTCCTCGGGCGTGGCGACCTTCTCGGCTTCGCGGCTGAGGTACATTTCCATCAACGCCCGTTTGACCAGGTAGTCGAGGCGCTGCTTGACCTCCTCCTCGTCGGCTAGCCCCGCTTTGCGGGCAGCCTCCGATACGAGCTCCAGATCCGTCAGATAGCTCACCAGATAGTCGCGACGCTGGGCCTTGGACATCTGCGGCATGGACTCGCGGATGTCTTCGAGGGCCATTTTCAGGTCGTCTTTGGTGATGTCCTTGCCGTTGACGCGAGCGACGACGTCGTTTTCCTGGTTATCCTGCGCCGAAAGGGGCACCGGAAGGGTCATCGCCAGTCCGGCGGCGAGCGTGGCGGCCACGCACATGCGCGTGAGCGACGAGGGGATAGAAATCGTCATGAGCCGGGTTTTCCGTCTTGCTGGTGTCGGTCTGCCGGGCGCGCATCGCCACGGCTTTTCATCCCTAAGATCGCCGCCGCGCCGGCCGCCCCGATGAGCGGCGCGCGCGACCATTTGGATGCCGGCGCCAAGCTTGCCCAAACCGGCCGCGTTGACAAGGAGAAATCCGACTCTTATCTCACCGAACGTTGTCCACTCGGCCACAAATGCGCCCGACCCTTAATGATACGGTCGCATTTCTGGGGTCGAGTCCGGCCCACCCGACCGGCCCCGCTGGACCGGCCATGTTTCGACCGACCGCCCCAGTGGCGATCACATTCCCAAGAGGCGCCAACCGTTCCAGGCGAGGCGCCGGAGAGACGGCACTCATGATCGGCCTCGGCAATTTCGCCAGCAAGTTTTTCGGCTCCGCCAACGACCGGAAGGTCAAGTCCTACCAATCCCGCGTCGACAAGATCAACGCCCTCGAACCGGAGATCGAGAAGCTCTCCGACGAGGAGCTGCGCGCCCGCACCGCGGCCTTCCGCGAGCAACTCGCCAACGGCGCCACCGTCGATGATCTGCTCGAACCCGCCTTCGCCACCGTCCGGGAGGCGGCCAAACGCACGCTCGGCCAGCGCCATTTCGATGTGCAGCTTATCGGCGGCATGGTCCTGCACGAGGGCAACATCGCCGAAATGAAGACCGGCGAGGGCAAGACCCTTGTCGCCACCCTGCCCGTCTACCTGAACGCGTTGAGCGAACGTGGTGTCCACGTCGTTACCGTCAACGACTACCTCGCCAGCCGCGACGCCGAGTGGATGGGCCAGATCTACCGTTTCCTCGGCCTGACCGTGGGCTGTATCGTCCACGGCATCGACGACGAGGAGCGACATCGCCAATACGCCTGCGACGTCACCTACGCCACCAACAACGAGCTCGGCTTCGACTACCTGCGCGACAACATGAAGTACGAGCTGAACCAGATGGTCCAGCGCGGACATCATTTCGCGATCGTCGACGAGGTCGACTCGATCCTGATCGACGAAGCGCGCACGCCGCTGATCATCTCCGGTCCCGTCGAGGACCGCTCCGATCTCTACACCCAGATCGACACGCTGATACCCTCCCTGTCGCCGGAGCATTTCGAAGTCGACGAGAAGCAGCGCTCCGCCACCCTCACCGAGGTCGGCACCGAGTTCATCGAGGAGAAGCTGAAGGAAGTGGGCCTGCTGAAGGAAGGCTCGCTCTACGACGTCGAGAACGTCACGCTGGTCCACCACGTCAACCAGGCGGTCCGTGCCCACAAGCTGTTCCAGCGCGACAAGGACTACATCGTCAAGAATCGCCAGGTCGTCATCATCGACGAATTCACCGGCCGCATGATGGAAGGCCGGCGCTATTCGGAAGGCCTGCACCAGGCGCTCGAGGCCAAGGAGCACGTGCAGATCCAGCCCGAGAACGTCACGCTGGCCTCGATCACCTTCCAGAACTATTTCCGCCTTTACGGGAAGCTTGCCGGCATGACCGGCACCGCGGCGACCGAGGCTGACGAATTCATGGACATCTACGGTCTCGAGGTCATCGAGATCCCGACCAACGTACCGGTCGCCCGTATCGACGACGACGACGAGGTCTACCGCACCGCCAAGGAAAAATACGACGCCATCCTCGAGCTGATCGCCGATTGCAAGAAGCGCGGCCAGCCGGTCCTGGTCGGCACCACCTCGATCGAGCGCTCCGAGCAGCTGGCCGAAGTGTTGAAGGCGAACGGCTACCGCCAGAAGGACTTCACCGATCCGGACGCCTTCCAGCCGCTTTATGACGGCGACCAGGGCACCGCGCAGGAGAAGGTCTTCGCCGTCCTTAACGCCCGCTACCACGAGCAGGAAGCCTACATCATCGCCCAGGCCGGCGTGCCCGGCGCCATCACCATAGCCACCAACATGGCCGGCCGCGGCACCGATATCCAGCTCGGCGGCAACGCCGACATGCGCATCCGCCACGAGCTTGAAGGCATCGAAGACGGCCCCGAGCGCGAGGCCGCCATCAAGCGGATTCACGACGAGATCGAGACACTGAAGGCGAAGGCCAAGGACGCCGGCGGCCTCTTCGTGCTCGCAACCGAACGCCACGAAAGCCGGCGCATCGACAACCAGCTTCGCGGCCGCTCCGGTCGCCAGGGCGACCCCGGCCACTCCAAGTTCTTCCTGTCGCTGCAGGACGACCTGATGCGCATCTTCGGCTCCGACCGCATGGACGGCATGCTGCAGAAGCTCGGCCTGCAGGAGGGCGAGGCCATCGTCCATCCCTGGATCAACAAGGCGCTGGAGAAGGCGCAGTCGAAGGTCGAGGCGCGCAACTTCGACATCCGCAAGAACCTGCTGAAGTTCGACAACGTGATGAACGATCAGCGCAAGGTGATCTTCGAGCAGCGCATCGAGATGATGTCCGGCGAGGACATCGCCGAGACCGTCGCCGACATGCGCCATCAGGTCGTCGAGGAACTGGTCTCCAAGCATATCCCGCCGAAGGCCTATGCCGAGCAGTGGGACACCGCAGGCCTCAAGGCGAAGGTGCAGGAGGTGCTCAACCTCGACCTGCCCGTCGACGAATGGGCCAAGGAAGAGGGCATCGCCGACGAGGAGATCACCGAGCGGCTGATCAAGGCCGCCGACGAGCGCTTCGCGCGAAAGGTCGCCGATTTCTCGCCGACCGTCATGCGCCAGATCGAGAAGGCGGTACTGCTGCAGACGCTCGACCATCTCTGGCGCGAGCACCTGATCACGCTCGACCACCTGCGCCAGGTGATCGGCTTCCGCGGCTATGCCCAGCGTGATCCGCTCAACGAGTACAAGACCGAGGCCTTCGAGCTGTTCGAGTCGATGATCGACCGTCTGCGCGAGGCCGTCACCAGCCAGCTGATGCGCGTCGAGCTCGTCCGCGAGGCGCCCGAGCCCGAGCCGCTTCCCGTCATGGAGGCCCACCACCTCGACCCGGCCACCGGCGAGGACGAGATGGCGCTGGCGGATGCCGAATACGCCTATTCGCACGGCGGCGCGGCCCCCGCTCTGGCATCGTCCGCGGCCGTCGCCCGCAAGCCCGAGCGCGATGCCTCCGATCCCGCGACCTGGGGCAAGGTCGGCCGCAACGAGCCTTGCCCGTGCGGATCCGGCAAGAAGTACAAGCACTGCCACGGCAAGCTCGCATAGGTCTCGCGGAACCTGCGGCGGTCCGTTGGCGTTTCCGGTAGGGTCGGAACACTCGGACGGACCGTGCCATGCCTAACCGCCTGCTGATCGTCGCCAACCCGGGCGCGTCCCGCGCCGATGTCGCGCTCGGGCCGGCGGTGGGAACGCTGGCTGCGGCCGGCTTCGATCTCGATCTGCGGCAGCCCGACGACGCAAACGACATTCCGGCCCTGATCGAACAGGAAGCGCCGGGGTGCGACGCCATCGTCGTCGCCGGCGGCGACGGCACGGTGAATGCCGCCGCCGAAGCCCTCATCCACGCCGGCAAGCCCGTCGGCCTGCTGCCCGTCGGCACCGCCAACGACCTCGCCCAGACCCTCGGCATTCCCGCCGACCCGCAAGCCGCCGCCGACATCATCATCGCCGGCCACAGCCGCGATATCGATGTCGGTCGCGTCAACGCAAAGCCGTTCCTGAACGTCGCCTCGATCGGCCTGTCGGTCGATATCGCCCGGCGCCAGGATACCGGCCGCAAGCAGCAATGGCGGGCGTTCAGCTACCTCCTGACGACTATCGAGGTGCTCGGCGAGGCGAATCGGTTTCGCGCCGAGATCGAATGCGACGACGAGTCGGTCGTGGTCGACACTTACCAAATCGCCGTCGGCAACGGCGTCTTCTACGGCGGCGGCATGCGCATCGCCGAGGATGCGGCAATCGACGACGGCCTGCTCGACGTCTACGCGATCAAGGCAGCGACGGTCCTGGAGCTGCTGGCCCTCGCGCCCGCCCTCAGGGCCGGCAGGCACCTCGAGCGCGACGACGTCGTCTCGCTGCGCGGAGCGCGCGTGCGCATCGCCAGCACGCAGCCCCTGCCGATCAATACCGACGGCGAGGTGACCACCGAGTCGCCTGCCGAATTCGGTGTCGATCGCGCCGCACTGACGGTCTTCGCCCCACCGCCGGATCCGTAAGGGGGTCGCGGGAACGGTTCGGTGCCGCTACACATTGAGTCGCTCAAGACCCGCACTGTTACTCAGGCCTTTCATGAATTTCGACCAGACTTTCCTGTTCGCCCTGTTCGCCGGCGTTTTCGCGATGATGCTGTGGGGACGTTTCCGTTACGACGTCATCGCGTTTTCGGCGCTGCTGATCGCCATTGTCGTCGGCGTCGTGCCCAAGGAGGACGCCTTCGCCGGCTTCGGCCACCCGGCGACCATCATCGTCGCGTTGGTGCTCGTCGTCTCGCGCGGACTGGTGAACTCCGGCGCCATCGAGATCGTCATGCGCGTCATCGCCGACGGCGGCAAGAGCGTCGGCAGCCACATCGTCAAGCTAGCAGGCATCGGCGCGGCATTGTCGGCCTTCATGAACAATGTCGCCGCGCTGGCGCTGCTAATGCCGGTGGACATCCAGGCCGCCGTCAAGGCCGGCCGCAGCCCGGCGATCACGCTGATGCCGCTGTCGTTCGCCACGATCCTCGGCGGCCTCGTCACCCTGATCGGTACGCCGCCCAACATCATCATCGCCTCGTTCCGCGAACGCACGCTCGGCGAGAGCTATCACATGTTCGATTTCGCGCCGGTCGGGCTGGCCTGCGCCGTGGTCGGCGTCGCCTTCGTCGCCACGATCGGCTGGCGACTGATCCCGAAATCTGCGACCGAGCGCAACACCGGCGCCGAACTGCGCGACATCCACGGCTATATCGCCGAGCTGGTCGTAGGCGAGAAGTCGACCGCCGTCGGCCAGAAGGTCGCGGACCTGGACGAAGTCGCCGAGGAGCACGAAGTCTCGGTCGTGGGCCTCGTCCGGCGCGGCACCCGCCTGCCCGGCGGAGCCCGGCGCGAGGAGATCCAGTCCGGCGACCTTCTCGTCGTCGACGCCACACCTAGCGCCATCGACGCCTTCGTCGGCGCCCTCAAGCTCGGCTTCATCGGCGAGGAAAAACATCGCCAGGCGGCCGGTGCCGATCTGGAGGTCATCGAGGTCGTGGTGCCGCAGGACGCCCGCATCGTCGGCCGCTCCTCCGACGACGTGCGCCTGCTGAGCCGATACGGCGTCACCCTGCTGGGCATCTCGCGGCGCGGCAAGCGCTTCCGCGAACGGGTCCGGCGGCTACCCATCGAGGCCGGCGACATCCTGTTGCTTCTAGGCCCCGTCGAGCGCATCGAGGACGCGTCGATGCGCATCGGCGCCCTGCCGCTGGCCAAGCGCGGCCTGCAGGTGACGCAACATGGCCGCGCCGGGCTTGCCGCCGGCATCTTCGGCCTGGCCGTCGCCGCGGCCAGCTTCGGCGTCGTCTATCTGCCGGTCGCGCTCGCCGCCGTGGTGGTGGTCTACGTGCTCACCGACATCATTCCGCTGCGTGAAGTCTACGAGGATATCGAATGGCCGGTGGTGGTCCTGCTCGGCTCGATGATCCCGCTTGGCATCGCGCTGGAGAATGCCGGCGGCACGCAACTGATCGCCCAAAGCCTGGTGACGATCGCCGCCGGTACGCCGCCCTGGGTCGTGCTCACCCTGTTGATGGTGGTAACGATGACGCTGTCCGACGTGCTCAACAACACCGCGACGGCCGTCATCGCCGCCCCCGTCGCCGTCGACATCGCCAACAGCCTGGGGACGAGCCCCGATCCGTTCCTGATGGCGGTCGCGGTCGCCGCGTCCTGCGCATTCCTCACGCCGATCGGCCACAAGAACAATACGCTGATCCTCGGGCCGGGCGGCTATGCCTTCGGCGACTACTGGCGCATGGGCCTGCCGCTGGAGATCATCGTCATCGCCGTGGCGATCCCGACGATCATGATCGTCTGGCCGTTCTGAAGGGCCGGCGGCAAATGAAAACGCCCGGGGCAAACCCCGGGCGTCCTGGCTGAATCCTGGAAACCGCGTCCTTAGCGGCGCGGGGCCTTCGTCCGCTCGTGCGATGCAAGGTCGGCCGGTACCGATACGCCGTCGACCTCCTCGAAATAGTCGAACACGGCGAACGGGTTCTCGTTGACGAGGATCGGCACGAATGCGGTTGCCGGCGTCAGGCGCGGCAACCCGTCCTCGAGCCCGCTATCGATCGACGCGCTCTTGTCGTCCGCCGCCTTCGCCGGCGTCGGCACGGTGCCCGTGGTGATCGGATCCGCATCCGGATCCGGTTCGGCAGCCGCCTCGTTGCCTTTGACGTTGCCGAGGCTGCGCAGCCCGCCGGTGATCCCCACCAGCTTGCCCCAGACGCCCGAGAAGGCGGTGGCGACGGAGGAACCGTTGCCGGCGTCGGCATCGGCCAGCGCCGGGTTTCCGGTCAAGGCGAAGTCGGACTCGGCCGGTTTCGTTTCGGCAGGCGTCTCGGCCTCGGCGACCTGCTTGCCGAGCACTTCGTCGGCCTTGGCGTCGGACGTGTTCGCCGCGTCGCCCTGCTCCTCGAGCGAAGCGGTCATGATGACGTTGGAGCGCGCCGACGACTGCTGCTCCTGCATCTTGAGTTCGGCAAGCGCCACCTGGAAGGCGGTTTCGTCACGCATCTTCTTCGCGGCGACGGCGACCTCGATGGTGTCGGGCACGTCGAGCTGCGGGCAGCGGGCGTTGGCGATCAGCTTCTGGTTCGGATTGGCCGGCTTGGCGTTGAACACGTAGTCGCTCCCGCAAACGCCGACCTTGGGCGGAACGCCGGTGACCTCGAAGTGGTCGCTGCCTTCCTTGAGCGTCTTCCAGAACGGCATGTTGGGATTGCCGGCATGGCGCGCCATGTTGGCCGGCGTCATGCGGAAAGGATAGGCCTGCACCTGGAATTCGCGCTGGCCGCCCCGGAAGGAATCGCGGGCAAGCGCGTAGACCTCGGCGATCGTCTCGTCGGTCATCGCGTAGCAGCCCGCCGACGAGCAGGCGCCGTGCACCATCAGGTGCGTGCCGGTACGCCCCAGCGCCTTGTCATAGGCATTGGGATAACCGATGTTGAACGACAGATAATAGCTGGAATTCGGGTTCATCTGCCCCGGCGCGACCGTATAGAAGCCCTCCGGCGCCTGCCGGTCGCCTTCTTTTCGCTTCGGGCCGAGCTCACCGGACCATTTGCAGATGTCGTAGGTCTTGAACAGGGCGAAGCGGCCGTCCTTGCCCGGCTTCCAGACCTCCAGCGTGCTTTCTTCCTTGTAGATCCGCACGACGAGGGGGTCTTCCTTGCGCATGCCCTTGTCTTCGAGCTCTTGCAAGGTGGCGTAGCTGAGCGGCTGCAGATGCTTGGCGCCGCCCAACTGCTCGTCCATGCAGCCGCCGACGGCCAGGAGCGAGAGGGAAACAAGCGCTATGCGGGAATGGCGAAGCGTGATCATGTGGTGGTCCGAAAATCCGTACACAGAGACTACCGTACCGCTCAATTTGGGCCGATAGCGTTAAGACTTCGTTTACCGCCTGAACCGACGTCAACGATTTTGCGCCGACGGACCCGGCTATCGCAACCGTAATTTAGCGGCGAAACGATGGCAGTGCACCGATCGCGGTTCGACTGTGGTTAAAGAGTCCGGCCCATCGCGATGAACTTTTCGCGGCGTCTACGCCGAATTTCATCGGAATCGAGCCCTGCGAAGTCCTTCAAAGCCGATTCGATGGCCCGACCAGCTGATTCGATAGCTTCTTCGGGCTGGCGATGCGCTCCTCCGACGGGTTCGGAAATTATCGTGTCGATAATGTTGAAACGCTTCAGATCCGTCGCCGTGACCTTCATCGCCGTCGCCGCGTCGGCCGCGCGTGAAGAATCCCGCCACAGAATCGACGCCGAAGCCTCCGGCGAGGCCACGGTGTAGATCGAATGCTCCAGCATCAGCACCTGGTTGGTCACGGCGATCGCGACCGCGCCGCCGGACCCGCCCTCGCCGATGACCACCGAGACGTTCGGCGTGCCGAGCGTGAGGCAGGCGTCGATTCCCCGCGCGATCGCCTCTGCCTGGCCGCGCTCTTCGGCGCCGACGCCGGGATAGGCACCGGCGGTATCGATGAAGGCGATCACCGGAACGTCGAACCGGTCGGCCATTTCCATCAGCCGCACCGCCTTGCGATAACCTTCGGGACGGGCCATGCCGAAATTGTGCTTCAGCCTGCTCTCGGTGTCCGAGCCCTTCTCATGGCCCATCACCATCACCGACTGGCCGCGGAAACGCCCGAGACCGCCGATAAGCGCTTCGTCCTCGCCGTACTGGCGATCCCCGGCAAGCGGCGTGAAGTCCTCGATCAGCCGCCCGATATAGTCGAGCGTATGCGGCCGCCCGGGATGGCGCGCGACCTGGGTCTTCTGCCAGGGCGTCAGCTTGCCGTAAATCTCGCGCAGCGCCTGGTCGGCCTTGGTCTGCAGGCGGGCGATCTCGTCGGCGATGCCGACGCCGCCCTCGCCTTCCTCTATGGCACGCAGCTCGGCAAGCTTGCCTTCCAGGTCGGCGACCGGTTTTTCGAAATCCAGATAGACTTTCATGGGTTCTCTTTACCTGCCCATCGGGGCCGACGGAAACTGGCTTTCCGCGTATGCCGTGTCAAGCGTGCGCCTGACGCACCCCCACCCGGCCCGTCAGCGCGCCCGGCCACCCCGGTCGGCCAGTGGGTGATGGTCCGACATCACGCGTTTCAGGCGTTCTTCCAGCACGTGGGTATAAATCTGCGTCGTCGAGATGTCGGCGTGACCGAGAAGCTGCTGCACGACGCGCAGATCGGCGCCGTTTTCCAGCAGGTGGCTGGCGAAGGCGTGGCGCAGGACGTGCGGCGAAACCTTCGCCGACGGCAAGCCGGCACGCGCCGCCAGCCCCTTGAGATCGCGGCCGAAGGCCTGCCGCGTCAGATGGCCCGTGTCGGAATCGGCGGGAAACAGCCAGCGTCCGGTCAATCCGGCATCCCTTTTCGCCGCGTCCCAGTCCGCGAGCGCCTCGCGGGCCGCATCCGTCAGCGGCACCAGCCGCTCGCGCCCGCCCTTGCCGATCACCGCCAGCACGGGCCGGTCGCCGCGTCCCGCCGAGGCCGGCAGGCCCGTCAGTTCGGAGACGCGCAGGCCCGTCGCGTAGAGCAGCTCCAGCATGCATCGCATGCGCGCCGCGCGCAGCCGCTTGGATTTCGAGGCCTCCCCGTCGCAGGCTTCGCTCGCCGCCCGCTCGAGCAGCGCCGTCACCTGGTCCTGGCTCAGAATCTTGGGCAGCGGCCGGCCGCGCTTCGGGCTGTCGAGCGTTCGGGTCGGATCGTCCTCGCGATGCCCACTCTCGACCAGGAAGCGATAGAACTGGCGCAGCGCCGACAGGCGCCGCTGCTGCGATGTGGCGGCGAAGCCGCGCGCCTCCAGGTCGCCGAGATAGGCGCGCACGAGCCGGTCATCGGCCGCATCGACCCGCGCGCGGCGTTCGCCGGCGAAACCGGCGAAGTCCTCCAGGTCCCGGCGATAGGCATCGAGGGTGTTCTGCGAGGCGAGCCGTTCGGCGGCGATCATTTCCAGGAAAGCCTCGACGACGGCGCCGGAGCCGACGCCAGAGCCGGTGCCAGAGCTCGTGCGGGAACGATCCGAAGGACGGGCCGCGGCCATCGCCGGCCCTCTAGGGCTGCAACCGGTCGGCGGGAACCCGCACCGAAATCTCGCGCGGCTCGGGATCGACGAACGTGACCAGCGCGAACATCGTCGCGTAGACAATCCCGACAAGGAAGCCGATCGTCACCAGGAAACGAAATAGACTCGGCACCCTGCAAATCTCCCGTCCGCCCGCGGGCGCCACCTCGGGCGGCGCGCGACGCTTGTATCGAAGCCGGTCGGCGACTAGTGAAAGTACTCCATCAGGCCCGCCAGCCGCCGATATAGGATAATTTGGCGGTTTATGCCAACGACACGGGTTTCGAAAGGACGCCGGAAAGCGACCGATGCCGTCGACACGTAACAGTCCCCGCAGCGCGCGCCGGAAAGCCCAACGGGGCCGGGTTCCCGAGCCTGCGGAGATCCGTGCCCGGCTCGGCGACCGCTCCGCGGTGCTGATCGGCATGATGGGGGCGGGCAAGTCCTCGGTCGGCCGACGGCTGGCCGCGCGTCTCGGCCTGCCCTTCGTCGACGCCGATACCGAGATCGAAGCGGCGGCCGGCTGTTCGATCTCCGAGATCTTCGAGCAGCACGGAGAAGCCTATTTTCGCGACGGCGAGCGCAAGGTGATCGCCAGGCTGCTGGAAGACGGTCCGCAGGTGCTGGCGACCGGCGGCGGCGCCTGGATGAACGAGACCACGCGCGAAAACATCGCCGCGCACGGCGTCTCGGTCTGGCTCAACGCTGATCTCGACGTTCTGCTGCGGCGGGTCAAGCGGCGCGGCAACCGGCCGCTGCTGAAGGTCGAGGATATCGACAGCACCCTGCGCAGGCTCGTCGGAGAGCGCTATCCCGTCTACGCGCTCGCCGACGCGGCGGTGCACTCGCGCGACGTGCCGCACGACGTCGTGGTCAACGAGATCCTGGCCGCGCTCGACCGATGCCTTCCCCCCGCCGCAGATGAGGCCGCAAGCGACGAGTCCGCGGGTGACCAGTCCGTGAGCGACGAGACGACCGGCGACGATACGAGGATGACGTCATGACCGCCGAAACCAGAACCGTGCCTTCCGGCGAGACCGTGCGTGTCGATCTCGGCGAGCGCGCCTACGACATCGTCATAGGTCCGAACGCCCTGTCCGGCCTCGGCGGCCTGGTCGCCGCGCTGGCGCCCGGCGCTAGGGTGGCGGTTGTCAGCGACGAGACCGTGGAAAAACTGCACGGGCCCGCATTGCGCGCCGCGCTATCGGGCCGGGTCGAGGTCGCCGCGACCATAACCGTGCCGCCGGGCGAATCGTCCAAGTGCTTCGCCGAACTGGAGCGCGTCGTCGGTGCGCTGCTCGATGCCCGGGTCGAGCGCGGCGATCTTGTCATCGCCTTCGGCGGCGGCGTCGTCGGTGACCTCGCCGGCTTCGCGGCGGCGGTCCTCAGGCGCGGCGTGCGCTATGTGCAGGTGCCGACCTCCCTGCTGGCCCAGGTCGATTCCTCCGTCGGCGGCAAGACCGGCATCGATACCGCTCACGGCAAGAACCTGATCGGCGCCTTCCATCAACCCGCCCTCGTCGTCGCCGATACCGCGCTGCTCGATACGCTGAGCCCGCGCGAGTTCCGCGCCGGCTACGCCGAGGTCGCGAAATACGGTCTGATCGACGATCCCGCCTTCTTCGCCTGGCTGGAGGGGAGCTGGCGCGAGGTCTTCGCCGGCGGCCCGGCGCGCATCAGGGCGATCGCCACGAGCTGCCGCGCCAAGGCCCGCGTGGTGGCCGCCGACGAGCGCGAGGCCGGCCAGCGCGCGCTGCTCAATCTCGGCCACACCTTCGGCCATGCCTTCGAGGCGGACGCCGGCTTCACCGGCCGGCTCGTCCACGGCGAGGCGGTGGCGATCGGCATGGTGCTCGCCTTCGGCTTCTCGGCGAAGCTCGGCCTGTGCGATCCCGCCGACGAGGATCGCGTCGCCCGTCACCTGGCGGCCGTTGGACTGCCGACCAGGCCGTCCCATATTGAAGGCGGGCTCCCCTCGGCCGACCGGCTCATGGACCTGATCCGTCAGGACAAGAAGGTCGAACGCGGCAACCTGACATTCGTTCTGGTCGAGGGCATCGGCAAGGCGTTCGTCAGGAAGGACGTGCCGGAGACGGCGGTGCGGGAGTTCCTTCTCGAACGACTGGAATCCAGACCCAAATCATGACCCTCGCGATTGCCATCATCATCGGCGCCATTGTCGGCCTGATCATCTCCTCGGGCTTCTTCTCCGGGTCGGAGACCGCGTTGACAGCCGCGTCCCGCGCGCGCATGCACCAGCTCGAAAAGACCGGCGACCGGCGCGCCAGCACCGTCAACCGGCTGCTGGAGACGCGCGAGCGCCTGATCGGCGCGCTGCTGCTCGGCAACAACCTCGTCAACATCCTGGCCTCGGCGATGGCCACAAGCGTCGCCATCCAGCTGTTCGGCGACGCCGGCGTCGTCTACGCCACCGTCGTCATGACCGCGCTGGTCGTCGTCTTCGCGGAGGTGCTGCCGAAGACCTACGCCATTCTCCATCCCGACCGCGTCGCGCTGTTCGTGTCGCCGGGGGTGCGCGTGATCGTCTGGGTGTTCGGTCCGGTCACCATGGCCATCGAATTCCTGGTGCGCGGCATCATGCGCGCCTTCGGCAGCAACATCGCCGATACGCAGCCGCTGCTGTCGGCGCACGAGGAGCTGCGCGGCGCCATCGACCTGCATCACCGCGAGGGCGCGGTGATCGCCGAGGACCGCTACATGCTCGGCGGCATTCTCGACCTGCGCGACCTCGAGGTCTCCGACGTCATGGTCCATCGCACCGAGATGCGCATGCTGAACGGCGACGAACCGCCGGAGAAGGTCGTCCAGGAGGTGCTGGCGAGCCCGCACACGCGCATGCCGATGTGGAAGGGCTCGCCGGAGAACATCGTCGGCGTGCTGCACGCCAAGGACCTGCTGCGCGCGCTTGCGGCCGAGAACGCCGACGCCAGCAAGATCGATATCGACGCGATCCTGAACCCGCCGTGGTTCGTGCCCGACGTCACCACGCTGCAGGACCAGCTCAACGCCTTTCTCAAGCGCAAGGCGCATTTCGCGCTCGTCGTCGACGAGTACGGCGAGGTGATGGGCCTGGTCACGCTCGAGGACATCCTCGAGGAGATCGTCGGCGACATCGCCGACGAGCACGACATCGTGGTCGAAGGCGTGCGCCCGCAGCCCGACGGTTCGGTCGCCGTCGACGGCTCTGTTCCGATCCGTGACCTGAACCGGGCGATGGACTGGAACCTGCCCGACGACGAGGCGACCACGATCGCCGGCCTCGTCATTCACGAGGCGCGCCAGATCCCCGAGCCGAGCCAGGCCTTTACGTTCCACGGCTTCCGCTTCCAGGTTCTGCGCAAGGCCGGAAACCGCCTGACCAAACTCAGGATCACGCCGGTCACCAAGCCGAAGACATCGCGCAAGGAACAGCCGCAAAAACCCGCGGAGGGCGGCGGCCAGGATTGAGCCGCCACTGCGCCGCAGCCACTACGCCGTAGCCGGCACGTCGCGGGAGGCAAGCCGCCAGGCCGCCCAGATGCCGACCGCGGCCACCGGCAGGAACACCGCGAACACCCAGAAGGACGCGCTTTCGACGGCTTGCGGCGACGTGCCGTGACCGAGCCCGACGGTATTGGCGACGATGCCCGAAAGCGCCGAGCCGATCGCATAGCCGAGCATCTGAAGCGTCGGCACCGCCGAAGACGCGCGCTCGCGTTCGGCCTTGGCGACCGAGGCGACGATACGGCGGATGATGAACGCCCATGCCATGCCGAATCCCGCCCCCTGCAGCACCGCCCAGGGCAGCAATGCCTCCAGCGGGCCGTTGGGCATGGTCAGCGCGAAGCCGAGGATGCCGCCGGAAATGGCGAGGCTGCCGAGCCGGATCAGCCAGGCTTCGAGCTTTGGGCCGGCATTCACGAAGACGATCGCGGCGATCGTCCACGACACCGATTCGACGGCGATCATGAGCCCGGCGGTGAACGGCGTGATGCCGTAGAGCGCTTCCATCAGCAGCGGGCCGTAGACGGTGAACGAGACCGTCGCGATCGACAGGGCGAGGACCATCAGGTAGCCGGCGCCCCATGGCTTCGCCAGCGCCAGAGGCGACGGCGGCAACAGTCGCAGCGGACTGCGGCCGTCGAGCCGGAGCGCCAGAAACAGGCAGGCGAAGCCGGCGGCGACGAGCACGACCGCCAGCAGCGGCTGCGGGCGCACGCCGGCGCCCAGAATGACGAGTACGCCGAGACTGACCAGCATTAGCCGCCGCCACGGAAAAACCGCATCGTCGACGACATCGCTGCGGCGGGCGGGAAACAGCAGCAGCGACAGCCCGGCGAACAGCACCGCCTGCACCCCGAACGCGACGAACGCCCCGCGCCACAGTCCGATCGTGGCGAACGCGCCGCCGACGAGCGGACCGACCAGGGCGGACGCGCCCCAAGTCGCCGAGATCAAGGCAAGCAACTTCGGCCAGTGCCGCTCGGGGAAGAGCTGCGCCATGCCGACATGGCAGAGCGCCATCATCCAGCCGCCGCCGAGCCCCTGCAGAAGCCGACCAATCAGCATCGTCGACATGTCGGGCGCCGCCGCGCTCGCCGCGCAGCCGACGGCATAGACCAAAGCGGCCCCGGCCATGGCATGGCGCAGGCCAAATTTCAGCGCGATCAGGGCTGCGAGGAAACCGGCCGCAATCGAACCGAGTTCGTAGAGGGCGATCGTCCAGTAGATCCAGGCAAGCCCGCCGATATCCTCGACCGCGCTCGGCATGACGGTGGCGGCCAGCAGCGAATCGGCGGCATGCAGCCAGACGCCGAGGCAGAGAACGGCCACCGTCGCGCCGCCCCCGCGCAGCACCGCCGCAAAGCTCGTTTCGCCCCCGTCCGCCACGGTCGCCCCCTCTTTTGACAAGACCATCATTGTTTAACAGAAGACATTCTTTTGACAAGCCGATACTTGTCGAATTTACTGAGGCCCGCGAAGGGGACCGAAACGCAATCCAACGGCCCGGAATGGACAAGCTGCTGTTTCAACTCAAAATGCGCGGGGGACTGACCGCCGGCGACCTCGCCGGGAGCCTCGGCGTCTCGGCCCAGGCGGTGCGCGAGAGGCTGGCCCGTCTTGCCGAAGAGGGGCTCGTCGAACACCGCGACGAGGCGCGCGGCATCGGCCGGCCGAAACGGGTCTGGCACTTGTCGCGGGAAGCGTGGAAGCGCTTTCCCGATACCCATGCCGATCTATCGGTCAGTCTTATCGAGGCGATCCGCGGCTCGCTCGGCGAAGATGCGCTCGACCGGCTGATCGGCCATCGCGAACGGGAAACCGAACTGCGCTACGCCGAGGCCCTGTCGGCCTGCGAAACGCTCGACCGGAAGGTCGCCGCGCTCGCCGGCTTGCGTGACCGCGAGGGCTACATGGCCGAATGGCGGCCGGCCGAGGACGGAGACGGATTTCTGCTGATCGAGAACCACTGCCCGATCTACGTCGCCGCGCGCGCCTGCCAGGGCTTCTGCCGGGCCGAGATGGAGGTCTTCGCCCGCGTGCTCGGACCCGACTGCACCGTCGAGCGCACCGAGCATCTGCTGGCCGGCGCGCGACGGTGCGCCTACCGAATCAGGCCCGCCTAGTCTTCGCCGGGTGCCTTCGCCGAAACCGCGAGCGCGTGGACACGGTCGGCCAGTTCGTCGGCGAGCGCGTCGTTGACCATGCGGTGCCGGTCGACGCGGCTTTTCCCCGCGAAGGCTTGCGCGACGATCTTCACGCGAAAATGGGTCTCGCCACCTTCCCGCCATCCGGCGTGGCCATGATGGCGTTCGGATTCGTCGATCACTTCCAGCGCGCTCGGCGCGAAAGCGGTCGTCAACTTCTCGGCGATACGATCGCCGGTGTTCTTCGTTCCGGTGCTCATCGGATTTTCGTGGCCGGCGCAAGCACGACTGTCAAGCCGTCGAGCTATGCGCATGGCGCGTTTCTGCGCACCGCTTGTGCCGATTCACGTGGTTACCCATAATTCGACCCATGAAACTGAATTCAAAATGGTTCGACCGGATCCGGGTGCGCCCCGACGAGGAGCGCCGTGCCGCCGAGCGCGTGCCGCAATGCGAGGCGCCGGGCTGTCGTCAGCCGGGCGGCCATCGCGCGCCCAAGGGCCGGCACAAGGAGGGCGAGTACTACAATTTCTGCATCGACCACGTGCGCGACTACAACAAGTCCTACAACTGGTTCTCCGGCATGTCGGAGAGCGATGTTCAGGAGTGGCTGCGGTCGCGCGCGACCGGCCACCGGCCGACCTGGTCTATGGGCGTCGACGGAAAAGGACAAAATGCCGCTGGCAAGCGCAGCGCGGCCGAGGCGTTCCGGGCCGGAATGTACTCCGATCCCTACGATTTCTTCGCCGAGGCCGGCCGCGGCACACCGCGTGGCGACGAGCCGTCGGTGAGAAAACGCCGTATCGGCGCACTCGAACGGCGCTCGCTCGACGTCCTTGGTCTTGACGAGACGGCAACGGGCCCCGAAATCAAGGTTCGTTACAAGGAACTGGTGAAGCGCCATCACCCGGACGCCAATGGCGGGGATCGATCCAAGGAGGATCGGCTGCGCTCGATCATCGAGGCCTACAATACCCTCAAGGCCTCTGGCTTCTATCGCGATAGCTGAGTATTGTCGGCGCGCTTCAATAAACGCGAGGGTTTGACAGTCGGGACGCCATGCGTGTTCCGCAAGCTGGAGGCAGCATGAATACCGCAGTTACGGAGCCGCAAGCTTTGCCGGACATGAAGGTGTCGGTTCGCCAGGTGTTTGGTATCGACAGCGACATGGAAGTGCCGGCCTATTCCGAGCCGGACGAGCACGTTCCGGAGGTCGATCCGGACTACCAGTTCAACCGGGAAACCACGCTCGCGATCCTTGCCGGCTTCGCCTACAACCGCCGCGTCCTGATCCAGGGCTATCACGGCACCGGCAAGTCGACCCATATCGAGCAGGTCGCCTCGCGACTGAACTGGCCGTGCGTGCGCGTCAACCTCGACAGCCACATCTCCCGTATCGATCTCGTCGGCAAGGACGCGATCGTGCTGAAGGACGGCATGCAGGTCACCGAGTTCCAGGACGGAATCCTGCCGTGGGCGCTGCAGACCAACACCGCGCTCGTCTTCGACGAGTACGATGCCGGCCGCCCGGACGTGATGTTCGTCATCCAGCGCGTTCTCGAGGTTTCGGGCAAGCTGACCCTTCTCGACCAGCGCCGCGTCATCCGCCCGCATCCCGCCTTCCGCATGTTCGCCACGACCAACACCATCGGTCTCGGCGATACTTCGGGGCTCTATCACGGCACCCAGCAGATCAACCAGGGCCAGATGGACCGCTGGTCGATCGTCGTCACCCTGAACTACCTGCCGCACGACGACGAGGTGGCGATCGTCCTGGCCAAGGCCAAGCACTACCAGAACGACGAGGGTCGCGACATCGTCTCGAAGATGGTGCGCGTCGCCGACCTGACCCGAAACGCCTTCATCAACGGCGACCTGTCGACGGTGATGAGCCCGCGCACGGTGATCACCTGGTCGGAGAACGCGCAGATCTTCGGCGATATCGGCATGGCCTTCCGCATGACGTTCCTGAACAAGTGCGACGAGGTCGAGCGCGGCATCGTCGCCGAGTTCTACCAGCGCTGCTTCGGCAGGGATCTGCCGGAGTCGGCGGTCAACGTCGCCCTGAATTGATCGCTAACTGAGGCTCTGTGACGCCCCGTGTCCGGCCCCCCGACCAGCAACAGGAAGCCCGGCCAGCCCGGCCGTATCGCGCCGAACGAGCCGTTCAAGCGCGCCGTCACGGCCGCGGTTAAGGCGATCTCGGGGCGCAACGACGTCGAGGTCACCTACGCCTCCGATCGGGCCGGTGCGTCGGGCACCAATGTCCGGCTGCCGGAGCCGCCGCGGAAGATGACGGCCGCCGACGCCGCCGTCACCCGCGGCCTCGCCGATTCCATGGCGCTCAGGCTCGCCTGTCACGACCAGGGTGTCCATCGCAAGCTGCTGCCGCAGGGCCGCAACGCGCGGACGCTGTTCGAGGCGGTCGAGCAGGCGCGCTGCGAATCGATTGGCTCGCAGCGCATGTCCGGCGTCGCCGACAACATCGGCGCCATGCTGGAGGCGCGCTACCAGCGCATGAACACCTCGGCCGCCGAGTCGCGCGCCGACGCGCCGCTGGAGGAAGCCGTCGCGCTGATCACCCGCGAGCGCCTGACCGGCATGGCCCCGCCGCCGAGCGGCCAGCGCGTCGTCGACCTGTGGCGCGACTGGATCGAGCAGAAGGCCGGCGGCGAACTCGACCGCCTCTCCGAGCTGGTCGATGACCAGGACGGCTATGCCCGTCTCGTGCGCGACATGATCGCCGCCTTCGACATGGCCGACGAGCTGGGCGCCGAGCAGGAGGACGACGACGAATCCGCCGAGGGCGACGATTCCTCCGACACCCAGGGCGAGTCCGGAGAGGAAGGCGAGCAGGAGGCGGCCGAGGCCGCCGCCGACGAGAGCCAGGAATCCTCCGAGCAGGACGAAGGCGAGGTCGAGGCGACGGAAACCAGCGCCGAGGAGATCGACGAGGACGCCGACGCCGCGGACGCCACCGACTCCACCGAGCCGTGGCGGCCGAATTTCCCGTTCTCCAACATGACGGGGGAGAACGCCTATCGCATCTTCACCTCCCGCTTTGACGAGACCGTCACCGCCGACGAGCTGTGCGATTCGGAGGAGCTGGAGCGCCTGCGCGGCTTCCTCGACAAGCAGCTGCATCACCTCCAGGGCGTCGTCACGCGGCTCGCGAACCGGTTGCAGCGTCGCCTGATGGCGCAGCAGAATCGCTCCTGGGACTTCGATCTCGAGGAAGGCACCCTCGACGCCGCGCGGCTTCACCGCGTGGTCATCGATCCGCTGCACCCGCTGACCTTCAAGATGGAGCGCGACACCGATTTCCGCGATACGGTGGTGACGCTGCTGCTCGACAATTCCGGTTCGATGCGCGGCCGGCCGATCACCGTCGCCGCCACCTGCGCCGACATCCTGGCGCGCACGCTCGAGCGCTGCGGCGTCAAGGTCGAGATCCTCGGCTTCACCACCCGCGCCTGGAAGGGCGGCCAGAGCCGCGAGCACTGGCTTTCGTCGGGCAAGCCTCTCAATCCCGGCCGCCTCAACGATCTGCGCCACATCATCTACAAGCCCGCCGACATGCCGTGGCGGCGCGCCCGGCGCAATCTGGGCCTGATGATGCGCGAGGGGCTCCTGAAGGAAAACATCGACGGCGAGGCCCTCGCCTGGGCGCATGATCGCCTGCTGGCGCGTCCCGAGCAGCGGCGGATCCTGATGATGATCTCCGACGGCGCCCCGGTTGACGACTCCACCCTGTCGGTCAATCCCGGCAACTATCTGGAGCGCCACCTGCGCCAGGTCATCGAGGACATCGAGACCCGCTCGCCGGTCGAGCTGATCGCCATCGGCATTGGCCACGACGTCACGCGCTACTACCGCCGCGCCGTCACCATCGTCGACGCCGAGGAGCTCGGCGGCGCCATGACCGAGAAGCTCGCCGAACTGTTCGAAGAGACCCCCGGCCCTTCGCGCGGCATGCCGCGTGGTGGCGGCGCGCGTACGCGCGCCGTGGCCTGACGGGGTCATGCCCCGGACTGCCGCCCCCCTGCTCTTCGCGCTGCTGCTGGCGAGCTGGTCCGCGCCGATGGAAGCGGTGGCGACCGAGGCGGCCGTGCCGGTCGAGGCGAGCCCCGTCCCCGCCTTCGATGAGGACGATCCGTCGCGAGCCGTATTCGACGGCCTGCGCTTTCTCGGCGGCATCGAGGTCGACTCCTCCGACGACCGATTCGGCGGCCTGTCGGGAATCGAGATCTCCGGCGACGGCCGCAAGGCGCTTCTCGTCGGCGACAACGGCGACCTGTTCTCCGCCACCCTCGATTACGACGACGGTATCCTGGCCGGCCTGTCCGACGTCGCCGCCTACCGGCTGATCGGCGCCGACGGCAAGCCGCTCGGCGACAAGGAGAGCTCCGACGCGGAATCGCTCAGGGCCCTCGGCGGCAACGGCCTTGCCGAAGGCAGCGTGTCGGGCGACTTTCTTATCGGTTTCGAACGCGACAACCGCATCCTGCAGGTCCGCGTCGATGACAAAGGCGCGCCGGTCACGGCAAAGCGCCTCGCCCTGCCCGATGCTGTCGCCGCCCTGCCCGAAAACAAGGGGTTGGAGGGCATCGCCGTCATCCCGCCCGGCGCCCCCAATGGCGGCGCCATCGTCACCTTCGCCGAGAGCATCGTGACGGAAGAACCGGACGTCATTCCCGGCTGGATGATCCGGAATGGAGAGATCCGCGACCTCGGCCTGAAGCGCACCTCCGATTTCAACCTGACCGACATCGTCGCCCTGCCCGGCGGCGATCTGATCGTTCTGGAGCGCTATTTCAGCATCTTCTCGGGCGTGGCCATGCGGCTGCGGCGCATTCCCGCCGCCGCGCTCGACGGTCCCCAACCGATGGAGGCCGCCACGCTCCTGACCGCCGGCTCCGCCCACGAGGTCGACAACATGGAAGGCGTCGCCGTGCACACGGACGCGCAGGGCCGCACCGTCCTGACGATCATCTCGGACGACAACTTCAACCTGCTGCAGCGCACGCTGATCCTGCAGTTCGAGCTTCTGTAGGGCGCAATTCCCCCGGTGCCGCCGTAGTCGCGACAACCACACGTCATCCCGAGGAACACGGGCTCGCCGTTTCGAGGACGGCCAACCTGCGGGCTTCACCCGCGATCACAGCGCGGGATATTCTTCCCGACTGGCCTTGATGCGCGAGCGCAGGAGGTGGAAGGGGCCGAGCATAGCGACCGCATGCACGGCCTTCACCAGGAAATCGAACGTCGCCCAGCCGACCCAGACCGGCAGCGTCAGCCCCCAGTAATCGGCCGTGCCGACACCGCTGCCGGCAAAGGCAAGCGTGAAGAACAGCGCGGTGTCGACGGTCGAGCCGATCAGCGAGGACGCCAGCGGCGCCATCCACCAGAGACGCTGGCGCAGGCGGTGGAACACGGCAACGTCGATCAGCTGCGCGGTCAGGAACGCGGTTCCCGAGGCGAGCGCGATACGCGGCGTCGCCAGCACGATAGACAGCACGACGGCGGCGGCGAACCCGACATAGACCACGGTGCGCGCGGCCTTCGGCCCGAAGCGGCGATTGGTCAGGTCGGTGACCAGGAAGGCGAAGGGATAGGTGAACGCGCCCCAGGTGAGATAGTCGGCAAGGCCCCAGGGCGTGAACGGGTACTGGACGAGAATGTTCGAGGCGACGACCACCAGGGCCATCGCCCCGATTGGAACGAACAGCCCGGACGGAATGAGCAACCGTGCCTTGGCCGGCCCGGTTTTGCTCTTTTCGTCGGAATGCGACATCTCTCGCGCGCCGTCGGAGCGAAGCTGCCGGACAGGCGTCGGGTCAGGCCGCCTTGGCGGCCGTCGCCTTGGCGATGTCCCGCTTCAGCGTGAGCGCCTTGTCGGACAGATCCTCGTCGCGCGCCTTCAGAAGGAACGCGTCGAGACCGCCGCGATGCTCGACGCTGCGCAGCGCATGCGCGGAGACGCGCAGCTTGTAGCCGCGGTCGAGCACGTCGCTCAGCAACGTCACGTTGACGAGATTGGGCAGGAACCGACGCCGGGTCTTGTTGTTGGCGTGGCTCACATTGTTTCCGGTCATGACCGACTTTCCGGTCAATTCACAACGCCGGGCCATTCTACTGATCCTCAATTGTCTACGGCCGCCGGAGACGCCGGTGGCCGAGTCTGGCCTTGCCGTGTAGGGATTTCGTCGAAAGCGTATAGTAAGCGGGCCGCCAAGCGTCAAGCGGGCAGACGGAATCACTGCGCCTTAGTCTCGTCCCGCTGTTCCGTCGGCGGACTGAGACCGGACCATTTCCTTTACATCCGATCGCTGCTGGAACCCAGGGGCTTCACGGTCAAAGCCCTGTTTCTGATGCGCGCCCCCTGGAGCGCATCTAGTCGTCCCTGCGCATGAAACTGCATAAGCGCTGGACGGTCGAGGCCGACCAGGACGAGGAAACTGTGCTGAATCCCCTTCTCCGGGAGAGCTTCGATACTCCGCGGCCGCGATTGCGCACCCGGTACGAAGTGACCATCCGGAACCTGAAACGCGCCTTCGACGCCGCGCCGGACCGCGCTGAGCCAAGACGCCTTGGACGAAACCCGACTGTTCTACGCGAAGACCTGCGAATTCTGCCGAAACCGGTTCGGGGCCGACACCATCGCCCGCCTGTGGGGGGACGCCTCCGCCGCCCTGGCGGCCGGGAGAAAAGCCGGCTGAAAATACCGCCTCGCCACGCTGTCGACGAAATTGCGCTATACTGTTCCTTAACCTTGGCACGAGATTCTGCGCTCCGTAGGGCGTAGCGTTTCCGGCAAGGCCGGTTCTGCCGGCCGGTCAGTATGAGGCGGTAAGGTGATGAAGGCAGGTGCATCGTTGGCCGGTCTTGGCGGAAGGTCCGCCTGCGCGGTCGCGTTTGCGGGGCTTGTCCTGTCGGCAGGCACGACATCGGCCGCCGAGTACAAGTTCAAGACCGATTACAGCGCCTATCTCGCCGGCGTCCCCGTCGGCAAGGCCACCCTCAGCGGCACGTTCGACGGCCCCCAGTACCGTCTCGACGGATACGGCAAGCTCACCGGGCTCGCCGGTGCCGTCTATGACTATACGGCCAGCGCCTCCTCGGCCGGCCGCCTGATGTCGGGCGGAACACAGCCGCGCGCCTTCAGCGTCGACGCCACCGACGGCAAGAAGTCCGCCAAGGTCCGCATGACCATGAACCAGGACGGCGTCCGCCGCCTGAAGCTGACCCCGCCGGTGCCCAAGGAATGGTACAAGCACCCCAATCGGGTGCAGGTCACCGACGCGCATACCAAGAACACGATCGATCCGATGAGCGCCCTGATCGTCGCCGGCGGCAATACGCCGAGCGGAATCGACAAGCGCGCCTGCGAACGCACCGTGCCGATCTACAACGGCCGCGAGCGCTTCGACGTGACGCTCGAGTTCCGCAAGATCGAATCGATCTCCAGCAGCGACGTCCCGGGCGGACAGGTTCTCGTCTGCGGCGCCCACTACCGCGCCATTGCCGGCCATCGCACCGACAAGAAGGAGGTGGAGATGGCCGAGAAGATCGATATCGAGCTGAAGCTCGCCCCGGTCGCCGGATCCGATCTGCTGGTGCCCTACCGCATTTCGATCCCGACCCCGATCGGCCTCGCCGTCATCCAGGCAGGCGCGACCACGACGACCGGCGCATTGAACACGCGCGCAGCCGCGCTCGGCGAATAATCGGGTTACCTCCGCAAGCCCCGCAGGCCGGCCCCCGGCACAGATCTGACGCCGGCGGAACGGCGCGCGTCGACTTGCGGTCCATCGGCTGTTGGTCGGGGGGTGGAATGTTGCTCCAAGGCATGCGCGCGCATGAACAATCTGTACGACACGATCGGCCTGAACTACGCGGATCTGCGTCGACCTGACCCACGAATTGCCCGGCAAGTCGAAACAGCCCTCGGCGATGCGGAAACCGTCTTGAACGTCGGGGCCGGGACAGGCTCCTACGAGCCTTCGGATCGCCAGATCACGGCTGTCGAACCCTCGGCCAGGATGATCGGGCAGCGCCCCGCTTCGGACGCGACCGTCATTCAGGCAAGCGCGGAAAATCTGCCCTTCGGCGACAAGTCGTTCGATGCCGCGATGGCGGTTCTGACGATCCACCACTGGTCGGACAAGGAGCGGGGCGTCGCCGAGATGCGTCGCGTAACCCGCGGAAAAATCGTCTTCCTGACCTACGACCCTTCGTTTCGCGGGTTCTGGCTCGCCGAGTATTTTCCGGCGCTCGTTTCACTGGACGAAGGCCAGATGCCCACGATGGCCGACTTCGCGCGCTGGCTCGGGCCCATTTCGGTTTCGTCGGTGCCTGTTCCGCACGACTGCACGGACGGGTTTCTGGCCGGCTACTGGCGACGTCCGGCGGCCTATCTCGACGAGAGGGTCCGCACCGCGATGTCCTGTTTCTGGGCAATGGGCGACGTTTCGGAGGGGTTGGCGAAGCTGGCGAACGATCTGGAAAGCGGCGAATGGGAACGCCGCCATGGACATTTCGCTGGTCTCGAATCCCTCGATTGCGGCTACCGGCTGCTTGAGAGCCGATGAACTGCCGGAGGTCCGGCGGACTCCGTTCGGCCCCCCGGCTATAAAGAGTAGGCGGCTATGCCACCTGCCCTTCTATCGCCATGCCCCCGTCACCATCTTCAGGCCCAATCGCGCCTGACCGCCGATCTCGGCTTGCCCGCGATTGTGGATGACTCCCGTTCGCGGGTTAACGATTGACGCGCCCGCAGACCCTCGCCGCAACCCGACTGAATCCAGATATCGTAGGATTATGAACCAGCCACCCAATATCTTGCCGGGAACGAAACGCGATTCCGTCGGAGTCAGCGATTCGGCCAGCATTTGTTCTAGGCTCGTTCTACAGGTTAACGGCGGCGGCGATTTTGTGCCGAAATGGGACGCCGGCGCTTACCTTGACCCGGGTTCGGCCTTTACAGCGCCTCGCGAAGATGCGACAGCCGCGCCCTTGAAGTCCCTCGCCGGGGAGGCGTCATGAGTATCGCGCCGGATGTCGGCCACCATCCCGCGGCGCGCAGCCGCGCGGTGACGGCCATTTTGGGCCCGACCAACACGGGCAAGACCCATCTCGCCATCGAGCGGATGCTGGGCCACGAGTCCGGCGTCATCGGCCTGCCGCTGAGGCTGCTCGCGCGCGAGGTCTACAACCGTGTCGTCGAGCGCGCCGGCGCGGAGGCCGTCGCGCTGGTCACCGGCGAGGAGAAGATCAAGCCGGAGAACCCGAAATACTGGGTCTGCACGGTCGAGGCGATGCCGCGCGACCTCGACGTCGCCTTCGTCGCCATCGACGAGGTGCAGCTTGCCGCCGACCTCGACCGCGGTCACGTCTTCACCGACCGCATCCTGCGCCGGCGCGGCCGCGAGGAGACGCTGCTGCTGGGCGCTGCCACCATGCGGCCGATCCTGACGCGGATGATGCCGAACCTGAACGTCATCACCCGCCCGCGCCTGTCGCACCTGGCCTATTCGGGCCAGAAGAAGATCACCCGCCTGCCGCGCCGCTCCGCGATCGTCGCCTTCTCCGCCGACGACGTCTACGCCATCGCCGAGTTGGTGCGCCGCCAGCGCGGCGGCGCCGCGGTGGTGCTCGGCGCGCTCAGCCCGCGGACCCGCAACGCCCAGGTCGGCCTCTACCAGAACGGCGACGTCGACTTCCTGGTCGCCACCGACGCCATCGGCATGGGCCTCAACCTCGACGTCGATCACGTCGCCTTCGCCGCGCGGCGCAAGTTCGACGGCTGGCAGTTCCGCGACCTCAATCCCGCCGAGATGGGCCAGGTCGCCGGCCGCGCCGGCCGCCACATGCGCGACGGCACCTTCGGCGTCACCGGCCGCGTCGACCCGCTCGAGGACGAGCTCGTCGCGCGCCTGGAAAGCCACGATTTCGAGCCGGTCCGCATCCTGCAGTGGCGCAACACGCATCTCGACTTCGCCACCATGGAGAGCCTGCACGCGAGCCTCGCCGCCCTGCCGCGCGAGGACACGCTGACCCGCGCGCCCGCGAGCGACGACGTACTGGCGCTGGAGGCCGTCGCACGCGATCTGGAGATCGCCGACATCGCCCGGGGCCGCGACGCCGTGGAACTGTTGTGGGACGTCTGTCAGGTCCCCGACTACCGCAAGATCGCACCCGCCAACCATGCCGAGCTGGTCGCCACGCTCTACAGCCAGCTGATGCGCTACGGCCACATCGATGATGATTGGTTCGCGCGCCAGATCGGCCAGTGCGACCGCGACGACGGCGATATCGATACGCTGTCCAACCGTATTGCCCATATCCGCACCTGGACCTTCGTCGCCAACCGGCCCGAGTGGCTTGGCGATCCCGCCCATTGGCAGGAGCGCGCCCGCGCTGTAGAGGACCGGCTGTCCGACGCCCTGCACGAACGTCTGGCGCAGCGTTTCGTCGATCGCCGCACCAGCGTGCTTGCCCGAAGCTTGAGGGAGAATCCGGCCATGGAAGCCGAAATCGACGCCAGCGGAGATGTAACCGTCGAGGGCCACCATGTCGGCCGCCTCGAGGGATTGCGTTTCACGCCCGATCCGGAGGCCGATGGCCAGCACTTGAAGGCCATCGCCGCCGCCGCGCGGCGCACCCTGACGGGAGAGCTCAATACCCGCGCCGAGCGCCTTGCCAAGGACGCCGACGAGGTTATCCAGCTCAGCCTCGACGGCACCTTCTCCTGGCGCGGCGCCACGATCGGCCGCGTCGAGAAGGGCGATTCCGTCCTGAGCCCGCGCGTCGTGCTGCTGGCCGACGAACACTTGGCCGGCGCGCCGCGCGAGAATGCCGAGGCGCGTCTGGCCAAGTGGATCGACGGCCGCATCGCGGTGCATCTCGGGCCGCTGCGCGCGCTCGAAAGCGACGAGGCGATCACCGGCATGGCCCGCGGCGTCGCCTTCCAGCTCGGCGAGGCGCTGGGCGTGCTCGAGCGGCCCCGCGTCGCCGACGAGGTGAAGGCCCTGAGCCAGGACGACCGCGCGCAGCTCAGGAAGCACGGCGTGCGTTTCGGCGCCCATCACGTTTATCTGCCGATATTGCTCAAGCCCGGTCCGCGCGTTCTCGCCGCCCAGCTCTGGGCGCTGCATCACGGCGGGCTGCATCAGCCGGGCTTCGACGACATCGCCGCCCTCGCCCAGAGCGGGCGCATGTCGGTCGCCGTCGCGCCGGGCACCGCGCGCAGCCTCTACCGCGCCTTCGGCTTCCGCGCCTGCGGCAGCCGCGCGGTACGCATCGACATCCTCGAGCGCATCGCCGACCTGATCCGCACCGCCCTGTCCTGGCGTCCCGACGGCGACGCCGCCCCGCCCCCCGGCGCGGTCGACGGCCGTACGTTCCGGGTCAGCGAGCAGATGACGTCGCTCGCCGGCTGCGCCGGCGACGATTTCGCGGAGATCCTCAAGGCCCTCGGCTATCGCAGTGAACGCCGCCCGGCACCCGCGACGACCGAAGCGAAAACGGAACCGGCACCGCAAACCGCCGATGCTGGTGACGCGGCAACGACATCGGAGCATCCCGGGACGGAGACCGAGACAGCGGCCGAAGCCGCTAGGGTCGAAACGGCGGAGACGCCCGCCGTTACGAGCGAAGGCGATCCGCAGAGCGACACCGAGACCGTATCGGAAGCGGTTGAGTCGGAAACGGTGACACCAGACGTGGTGACACCGGAGGTGGTGGAGCCCACAGCCGCGCCAGCCGAAGCGGAACCGGCAGAAGCGGAGCCCGCCGAGGCGGCCGCCGCCCCGGCGGAAGGACCGGCAGAGGCCCAAACCGAAACCCCGGTCGAAGCCACGGTCGATACCCCGGCCGAGACAACGGCCGAAACGCCGACCGAGACACCGGACGGGACGCCAACAGAGACAGCGACCGCGACCGAGGTCCCCGAGGCCGGAACCGGCGAGGCCGAATCCGCGGAGATCGTCGTCTGGCGACCCGGCCGCCGGCCCGACGCGCCACGCCGCCGCAAACCCGAGCAGAAGGGCGCGAAGGCGCGCCAGGGCGACGGCAAGAAGCCCTCGCGCGGTGAGGCAAAGGGTCGCAAAAGCGGTCGTGGCGACGGCCGCAAGGGCGGCCGCTCCCGGCCCGACGGCCCGCCGCAGGGCAAGCGCCCGCCGAAGGAGCCGGATCCGCTATCGCCCTTCGCCGCCCTCAAGGACCTGCGCGACACGCTCAACGAGCGTGGGCGCTCGGGCGCGTGAGCGACAGCCAGCGCATCGACAAATGGCTTTGGCACGCGCGCGTCGCCAAGACACGGACACTGGCCGCTTCGCTTGTCACGGGCGGCCACGTCCGGCTCAATAGCGCCCGGATTTCCAAGGCGAGCCAGCCCGTCAAGCCCGGCGACGTGGTGACGATCGCGCTGCGCGGCCGCATTCTGGTTCTGCGCATCGAGGCGATAGGCGACCGGCGCGGACCGGCGAGCGAGGCGGCGACGCTCTATTGCGATCTCTCGCCCCCGCCACTCCCGCCGGAAGAAACGCCCCCGGGATCGCGCCCCCGTGGCGGTGGTAGGCCCACCAAACGCGACCGGCGGCAAATAGTCGCCTGGAAAGACGATCTACGCGCCCCAGATGACGGAGAAATCTAATCCTTCGGCCCGTCTTGAACCGATTGGACAAAACGGATAGGCACCACCTCCGGCGTATTCTTCCCGCGCATTCTTCGTGGAGCTTCACATGACCTATGTCGTCATCGACAACTGCATTCGGTGCAAATACATGGATTGCGTCGAAGTCTGTCCGGTGGACTGCTTCTACGAAGGCGAGAACATGCTGGTCATCCATCCCGACGAATGCATCGATTGCGGCGTCTGCGAGCCGGAATGCCCCGCCGAGGCGATCAAGGCCGATACGGAGCCGGGCCTGGAGAAATGGGTCGAGCTCAACGCCGAGTACGCCGAGAAGTGGCCGAATATCACCATCAAGCGCGAACCGCCGGCGGACTCCAAGGAATGGGACGGCGTGGCCAACAAGTTGGAGACGCAGTTTTCGCCCGAGCCCGGCGAAGGCGACTGAACCGCCCGGAAACCCGGGTTGAACGCGCGCTTTTGGATCGGCGAGACGGTGCTGTGCTCGGCGATGATGCGGCGCAGCACTTGGAATTTGTCCAGTATTGTGTTATATATTTCAAATAGCTGATGAAATCCCTCGCCCATACTGCCCGTAAATCGGGCATATTTTGTGAGAGCTAGGTTGGCTGTTCTGCCGGAGGCCCTCTCAGGCGTCCGGATGGGCTTTTTGTGCGGGATTTCGACGGCGCGTTTGGCGTCCGCACTTCGCGCCTGCTCCTTTCGGGCGAGCAGGCCGGGCACGAGGTGGGACATTTGGTCGCTATGCGGCGACAGGCAGGAGTTCGAGAAAGAGTATGACCACTCGTAACAGCAAGAAATCGGTTCAGCGTCAGGGTTTCCGGACGAGCGAGTACATCGTCTATCCGGCGCATGGTGTTGGGCAGATTACCGCCATCGAGGAACAGGAAGTGGCGGGCGCCAAGCTTGAGCTGTTCGTGATCAATTTCGAAAAGGACAAGATGACGCTGCGGGTTCCCACCGCCAAGGCCGCCGCCGTCGGCATGCGCAAGCTGTCCGAGGACGCCCTTGTCGGCAAGGCGCTGACCGTGCTCAAGGGCCGCGCCCGCGTGAAGCGGACCATGTGGAGCCGCCGCGCCCAGGAATACGAAGCCAAGATCAATTCCGGCGACATCATCGCCATTGGCGAAGTGGTGCGCGACCTGCACCGCGCGGAGTCGCAGCCCGAGCAGTCGTATTCCGAACGCCAGCTCTACGAAGCCGCGCTCGACCGCATGGCCCGCGAGGTCGCGGCGGTGAAGAAGATCACCGAGACCGAGGCGATCCGCGAGATCGAGGCGATGCTGGCCAAGGGCCCGCGCCGCGGTGCCGCCGCCGAGGAAGACGAGCGCGACGAAGCCGCCTGAGATCACGCGCCTTTTACCTGGCGCATAGCCGATCTGCAGGCCGCCCGGCTTCAAGCCGGGCGGCTTTTCTGCTTTGATTGGTGAACCGTGCAGCCAAGTCGATCGTTTCCCTGTGAGGATCGATGCAGGAAGGGCGGAATAGACGCCTCGGTATGGATGCCATGAAGAACGCCATGAGCCATCGCCGCCGGTTCGTCAGGGCGGCCATGAACGCTCCCTATCTCGAAAGGGACGAGGAGCATGGTCTGGCAGTGAAGTGGAAGCAGGACGGCGATGTCGACGCCCTGCACCGCCTCACCCATGCGCATATGCGGCTGGTGATCGCCATCGCCGCCCGGTTCAAGCATTTCGGCTTGCCGATGTCCGACCTGATCCAGGAAGGCCATGTCGGGCTCCTGGAGGCAGCCGCCCGCTTCGAGCCGGAACGCGAGGTGCGCTTTTCCACCTACGCCACCTGGTGGATCCGCGCCTCGATCCAGGACCACATCCTGCGCAACTGGTCGATCGTTCGCGGCGGCACCAGCTCCACCCAGAAGGCGCTGTTCTTCAACCTGCGGCGCCTGCGCGCCAAGCTCGGACGCGGCCCTTCGCCGATGGCCGAGCATGAGATGCACGCCCATATCGCCAAGGCGCTCCGGGTTTCCGAGGATGACGTCGCGCGCATGGACGCGCGCCTGTCCGGGTTCGACGCGAGCCTGAACGCCCCCGTGCTGGAAAGCGAGGGCAGCGCCGAGCGGCAGGACTTCCTGGTCAGCGAGGATCCGCTGCCCGACGAGACCGTCGGCGAGGCGATCGATCAGGAAAAGCGCACCAAGCGGCTCTATGCCGCGCTGGAGGTGCTCAACGACCGTGAGCTCAGGATCGTCAAGGAGCGGCGGCTGTCGGAGGACGGCGCGACGCTGGAGGCGCTGGGTGAGGCGCTGGGCATCTCCAAGGAGCGGGTACGCCAGATCGAGAGCCGGGCGCTTGAGAAGCTGCGTGCGGCGCTGCTGGCCGCAGAGCCCGACGCGAGCGCCTTCACCTGAGTTTCCCGATTAGCCTGCGCGTCCCGGTTCGCCGGGTCAGTGCCCGTCGGATCACCGCCCGTCGGATCAGCGCCCGTCGGCTCAGCGGACGACGATCTTGACCTCCTGACCGGCGCGCAGCCGGTCGGCGGGAGACAGCCCGTTCAGCACACGGAAACGTTCGATCTGGTGGTCGTCGAAGGCCATGCGCGAGGCGACGCTCTCGATGCTGTCGCCGGGCCTGACGGCAACGATGTCGAGCCGCTGCGGCCGGATCGACCGCGCCTCCTCCTGCGGGATAACCCGGAAGCTGCGGGCCGCGGCCAGCAACTCCTGTTCGCGCGCGTAGTCGAGATCGCGCGAGGCCAGGATGAACCGGTAGACGCGGTTGCCGTCGCCTCGGATGGCGGCGACCTTGAAGGTCCACCCCTCCCCGCCGACGGTCGCGGTTGCCGCCGGCAACCCGTTGACCGTCATCGGCTTGATATCCGTCACCCGGCCCCCGCGCACCGCGTCGGCGGCAAGGTAGTCCGACAGCGACACCGTGCTCGGCACGGCGACCGCGTCGAAGCGGATGATGTCGCCATTCTCGGAGAACCCGACCACGGCGCGCGGCGTGTTCTCCAGCCCGTAGCCCTCCGGCAGCGTAAAGGTGATGCCGAGGGCGGGATGGATGAAGGTCCGGCCCGAGACGAAGCCCTCGCGCGGATCGTCGCCATAGGCCATGCCGTCGATGACCTGGAAATAGCTCGCCTGGTCGCGCTCCATGTCGGCGTTGCGGCCGACCTGGGTGGCCTCGCGCTCGGCCGACAGGATGCGCTGCGGGGTCGCCGGGTGGCTCGCGAACAGGTCGACGCGGCCGGCGTCGTAGACCTGGTTCAACACCTTGGAATGCAGGTCCGTCTGGCGTTCGAGCGCCCGCAGGAAGGCCACCGCCCCTTCCGGGTCGTAGCCCGCCTTCGCCGCCATGCGGATGCCGATCACGTCGGCGTCGAGCTCCTGCTGGCGCGAGAACTGGGCGAGCCGCCCCTTGGTCAGCGCCAGCGCCGCCTGGCCCGCTTCCGGGTCGCGGATCACGTCGTTGACGACCTGGCTCATCACCGCGACCGAATTGGCCTGTTCCTCGCGCTGGATCGCGTGCCGCGCGATCACATGCGCCATCTCGTGGGCGAGGACGTTGGCGACCTCCGAGGAATCGTTGGCCAGCGCCAGCAGCCCGCGGGTGACGTAGACATAGCCGCCGGGCAGCGAGAAGGCGTTGATCGACGGCGAATTGAGCACCGTCACCGTGTAGCCCAGGTCGGGCCGGTCGGAGGCCCGGCTCAGCTTCTCCACGGTCGCATTGAGATAGCGCTGCAGCTGCGGGTCGGCATAGGTACCACCGAAGGCGGTGACGATCTTGGGATGCTCGCGCTTGCCCAGTGCCACTTCCTTCTCGTCGAAGCCGGCATTGCTCTGGACCGGCTGGATGGCGGCGGCCGAGAGGCTTCCTCCGTCACCCAGGCTCAGGCCGCCATTGGCGCAGCCGGCGAGCGCCAGCGCGGCCAGCAGCATCCCCGCCGCCGGGGCCTTGCGCCACGCCGTTCTCGGCCAGGTCAGCGATTTAGCGCGCGTCGACAATCTCGAGCTGCTCCGGATTCGTCATATGAATGGCGGGGCCCCTGTCGTCGAGGATCCAGCCGCGCACGCGCACGCGGCGCCCCGCGAGCCCCTTGAGGGCGATGTCTGCGGTGTCAAAGCGCGCGCAGTCCCCACGATCCACGTAGACGGTGAAATCCTCGCTCCAATTCGTGCCGAAATTGAGATAGGTTCTCCTCGGCCGTTCGCCAACCGATAGCACGCGTCCTTCTACGATCGCGAACCGGCCGGTTCTCCCCGATAGCTGCCGCGGCCGGCCGCCATCCGCTATTGCGCCAAGGTCCGTCGCCCAAAGGCCCACGCGCGCAGCCCGCGCACCTGCCTCCGCGTCCAGCAGCGACCCGACACAGCGATAATTGTCCTCCAGCGCATAGGCCCACGCAAGTCCTTTGGCGACTATGTCGCGCTGCAGCCAGCGGTCCGGATCGCTGTCCACGAAGGCGTGTGCCAGAAATCGGCCGTGGCGATCCTGTTTTTGGCCGGTGATGGCCAGGCCCAGGTCGCGCCCGACAACCGCCTCGGCAAGCGCGCTGCGCGCGGTGTCGGCAAGCCGGCGTGCCGCATCGGCTCGCGCGCCAGGCTCCGCCTTCGGCGCGAGCACCGAGACCAGCCGAACGATCCGCCCGTCCTCGAGCCTGAGCGTGTCCCCGTCGATCGCCTCGGCGGCCCGAACGGTCTCCTGCGGCCGCGGCGGACACGTCTGCGCCCCCGCCGCGAAGGGCCACATCAGCCCCGCCAGCGCGATGACGGCAAGTGTCCGCACGGGGCGGTCTCCGTTTCCGTGTCCATTCGCACTATATGAGGCTGCACGAGTCGGTTGACCATGGTATGAACCGATGTCCGGCTGACCGACAGTTACCGCAGCCGCCGGGGTCCCCGTAGCTCAGCAGGATAGAGCATCAGATTCCTAATCTGAGGGTCGCAGGTTCGAATCCTGCCGGGGACGCCACTCAGTCGGGCTGACTGCGGGCCACTTTTGGAAGACGCTGAATTGTCTCGACGTTTCAGCGCTTTACCAACCAAGAGACCCCTGTCGCGCCTCTCTCTCCGCGCTGTTTGACGCCATTTCAGCTCGAATGTCCGCCTCGTTCTCCGTTGGACTGTTTCCGCGACATGCTGCGGATTGTAGTCCATGCCTGATTGGTAGCTGTGCGGACGGAATGCGAACAAACCGTCCGAAAAAGTGAAGAAAGGACGATAGGATGCATCCTAGCCGGCGCGATTCGCATCGGTCAGCGCTGCCGACGAGACGGAGATTAGGGGAGAAGAATGACGCGCTGTTCGTTCCACTCGAGGGGAAGCGGGCGATTGGCCTTGAGTCGCTCCGGCGTGAGGCTTATGGGCTGGCTGCCCATCAGGATCATCTTGGCGATATCCGGCGCGAGGAACGCCAGCCCTATGGTCCGGCTCACATGCGAGACCTGCTGATTTGCGTTTGCAGCGATCTCCGCGATGGTCGCCCGCCGGCCGGTTCGGAGATCGTCGAACCAGCGATGCGCATCGGCAACTAGTTTGACCAGCTTGGGATCCGGTGAGCGATGCTCTGTCTCGACATCGCCAACGACGAGACGGGTCTGCTTGCCGCAGCGAAGGGTATGCGCTTCGACCTCGATTGGGATTGCCTCCTCTCGAACGTCGACCTGAACTAGCCCGCGATCGATCTCCTCCAGGGCTTCAACAACACACTTCTCATCGACTTCGAGGGCCAGCCGTTGCTTGCCAACCATCACTCGCGCGATCAGAGATCGAAGGCCTTCGTCTGAACGGCTGGCGACATCCCCTTCGGTTTCAGATGCCGGTGAAGCGATCCGGTTCGCGAGGTTTCCAGCTGCAGCGACCAACCTCTCCAATTGCGTGGCATCCAGACCGGCGCCGAAGTGCTCACAGACCCAGGAGCCATCAGACAGGTACCGCTCGAGCGTCTCTGCGACGAGGGCTTCCAGGTCGGGCGCTGGAACCCGAATGCCATCGGCGTTGCGTTCACCGCGCGTGAGCGGCGCCGAGACGTAATAGCGATACCGGCGCCCGCGCTTTGTTGCGTAGGTCGGCGTCAGCCGATTGCCCTGTTCATCGAATACGAGCCCGGCAAGAAGGGCCGGCTCCCGGTATCGTTGGCCGGCGCCGTTGTCATCGGGATGTTGTGGCGCACTGCGCTTGCGCTGGCTTTGGGCGATCAGCAAGTCCTGCACCTGCGACCACAGGTCTTCGTCGACGATGGCTTCGTGGTTGCCCTGATGGACTTCGCCCCGATAGGCGATCTCACCACGATAGAGACGGTTGCGCAGGATCTGGTAGAGCGCACCGCGGCTGAGCGAGACACCGCCGACCTCCCGGCCGTCGCTGAAGCGCCGTCGCTTGGAGACGACGCCGGATGCATCGAGATGCTGCTTGAGGGCTGCGATGGAGCCAAGCTTCAGATAGCGGTGGAAGATTTGCCGGACTGTGTCGGCTTCGGGTTCGTTGACGACCAGTTTCTTGTCGATGCCGTCATAGCCGAGCGGCGGCAGACCGCCCATCCACATGCCACGCCGCTTCGACAACGCGATCTTGTCGCGGATGCGCTCGCCGGCGACCTCCCGCTCGAACTGGGCGAAGGACAGCAGCACATTGAGGGTGAGCCGGCCCATAGAGGTCGAAGTGTTGAAGGCTTGGGTGACCGACACGAAGCTCGCGCCATTTGCATCGAACAGCTCGGTCAGCTTGGCGAAGTCGGCGAGCGATCGGGTCAGGCGATCGACCTTGTAGACCACGACGATGTCGATCAACCCCGAGCGGATGTCGTCCAGGAGCCGCTGTAGGGCAGGTCGGTTCATTGAGCCGCCCGAGTAGGCTCCATCGTCATAGGCCTGAGGCAGCAGCATCCAGCCTTCGTGCTTCTGGCTTGCGACATAGGCTTCGCAGGCATCGCGCTGGGCATGCAGAGAGTTGAAGCTCTGCTCCAGACCTTCATCACTGGACTTGCGGGTGTAGACGGCGCAGCGAAGCCTGCGCCGCGCCATTGGATCGTCGCCGAAACGGCGATCGCTATCTTTGCCGCGTCTGGCCATCGGCTTTGGTTTTCGCGAAGAGTCCAAAGAATGCCGGCCCCGACCAGCGTGTGCCGGTGATCTCCCGGGCGATCGCGCTCAGCGATCGGTAGGATGTGCCCCTGTAGACAAAGCGGCCGTCGGCTGTGGCGGTGACCTCATGGGTCCTGCCCTTCCACTCGCGCAGGAAGCGTGTGCCCGGTTTGATCTTCCGGCGAACGGAAGCCTTCGACTTGTCACGGTTCTTGCCGCCTGTCCCGAGCTTCCCAGCTTCGGCCAGCTTCAGTCTCATCTGGCGGGACAGGCCGCCGTACCTCTGTTCCTGTAGCCTGTACGCGATGGACTGGATCAAGAGCTCCCGGCTCATCCGGACAGGCGGTTCACACTCGTACAAGGTGCGCCAGTGCTCGCGAAGGGACTGCAGGTCGAGAGCGGCGAGGTCGCCGATCTCGATGCCTGCGTTGTTTCGTCTGTCTGGTCCCATCGGGACACCGCGCCCTAGGCCGGGATCCGGTAGCGCCGTACACCGTCCTGGCGTTCGCTGGTGACAGTGTAGCCAAGCTTCTTCTTGAGCGTACCGGACAGGAAGCCGCGGACAGAGTGGGCCTGCCATCCCGTGGCTTCCATCAGGTCACTGACGGTTGCTCCATCCGACGATTGCAGGAGGGCCGTGATCGTCGCGGTCTTGTTCGCAGGCCGTTCCGATTGCGCGGCATTGGTCGACCGTTGTGATTTGCTCGAGGAACAATCCTGTTCCCGGCGCGACCGGTCACGTTCGCTGGATTTGCCAGGCTCCTTGGACTTGCCGCGGTGATGGTCGGAGACAGCCGGTTTGCTGGACCGCATCCGCTTCTTCACCGAGCTGGTCTCGCCATTCGCAAGAACGGCCGTATCGGAAGATGTGTCGTCGGTCTCGCGCTCTTCCAGGCCGATTGCCGAGAGGCCTGCTTGCGTGATCGCGAGCGTCAGTCGGGTGGTGTCGTCCGTTCGCCAGACCTCGTCGTCCCGTTTGGCGCGCCGCTCCGAGATCAGCCCAGACTTCAGCAGGGTCCCGAGCACCCGGCTCAGCGCGGCGCCTTTTGTCTTCAGAGAGGCGGGCACGGGCAAGACGCTGCCGTCGTTGCGACCGGCGGCGTTAGTCAGGATGACGAGTTGCATGTCGGAGAGGGGTTTGGGTTTCGTCTTCGTGGACATTGGGTGGCTCCTGTCGAGCGCGCTGATCCCGAACCAGCGCTTCCACCACCCAAAGCCCGGAACTTGATCCGGGCGGCTTCCCGACGGCGCCGTAGGGTCCCGCCGTTGTCCCTATGCATGCTTCCGGTGCGCAGGAAGTCCAGCAGAACAATGCGAAGGAAGTGCAGTATCATTCCGGCGCGACCGTCAGGCTAATAACCTGAAGGTCGTAGGTTCAAGTTCCTACCCTGTAACCAACAAAATCAAGGGGTTAAGCGCAAGCTTAACCCCTTGATTTTGTTCCGGATTAGTATTGCACAGTTTTTACACATTTTGCGCAGTTTTCGCTTGGATCGACTGGCTGAGACGGCTCGGCACCCGGATCTCGATGGACGGCAAGGGGCGCTGCATCGACAACATCTTCATCGAGCGCCTGTGGCGATCCTTGAAGTACGCGTGCGTCTATCTGCACGCTCGGGAGACCGGGACGCAGGCCAAGGCTGGCGTCGGTCGGTGGATCGCCTTCTACAATCACCAGCGGCCTCATGCCGCCCATGGCGGACAGCCGCCCGCCGTGGTCTACTCCACCAAGATCGAAGCCGACCAGCAGGGGCAGAGAGTAGCTTAATTTACGCCGAAATCTGTCCAACGATCGGGGAGTAGCTCACTGGACCAGCGTCTTCGGCTCCGAGCGGCTCACTGGCGCGCTCCTCGACCGGCTCACCCACCACGTCCACATCCTCGAAATGAACGGCGAAAGTTATCGTCTCGCGCAATCCCGCAAGGCTGCCGAGCCAAAACGGGATCCCGAAGCAGGCTGATCCACAACGCAGCGGCGCGCCGTCATGCGAAGGGGCCCGATTGGGCCCCTTCGCATGACGTCATCTGGCACATTTTTACTCCGGCCAACCGGCGCATTTTTGCTCCGGCGTTGACATGAATGAAAGCACTCAATCCGCTTAACGTGGCGCTGACGCGTACAGCCCCCACGCGATTTCTTACGCTCGGCACCGAACGACGCGTTCATGTTTAGAGTTCCCGCCGTCACGACGTCGCAGTCTGAGCAGGCTTCCGGCAAAGGCGTGCCGTGACCTGACGAGTCGAGCCATCCGTCGGAAACGCCACTGGTCCGTTCGGATGTACCTCTCCGTCAACAAATATTTCAACGAGCCCCCTGCCAATCTGATCGGGATCCTCGAACCGGACAGCCAGATTGCCGGCGGGACCTTTGACCTCGACCTTGAAAAAGTCCCAGCCCTTCGGCAGGCACGGATCGATCATAAGCCGGCCCTCCTGGAGCCGCAGGCCCAGTGTCGCCTCAACGGCGAGCCGCCAAGTCCAGCCTGCTGCTCCGGTGTACCAAGTCCAGCCCCCGCATCCGATGTTGGGAGCAACACTGCTCACATCGGCGGCCAAAGCGTAGGGCTCCACGCGATAACGCTCCACGTCGGAGCGGGTGATTGCATGACGGATCGGATTGAGGATATTGAAAACCTGCATTGCCCGCTCGCCATCACCGAGGCGAGCGAAGGCGTGTCCTAGCCAGGCGGCGGCGTGCGAATATTGACCACCGTTTTCGCGGATACCCGGGGGATAGGCCTTGATGTATCCCGGATCGTGCGGGGTCGCATCGAAGGGTGGCCAGAGCAGCCGGATAAGCCTTTCGTCCTTGCGCAGCAATTCGTGATCGGCGCTATCCACGGCAGTGCGAGCCCGTTCAGAAACACGATCGGCCGACAGCACCGCCCAGGATTGAGCAACTGAGTCAATTCGGCATTCATCGGAATCGGCCGAACCCAATGGGTGTCCGTCATCGTCGAAGGCTCTCAAGTACCACTTCCCGTCCCACGCGGATTTCGCGACCGCCTTTTGGAGCTCACTGATCCGGGTCAGCCAGTGCTCTGCGAGGTCATTGCGTTTCATCCTCTGAGCCAGGGCGGTAAACTGCCTGATGGTGGCAATGGCAAACCAAGCCAGCCAGACGCTTTCGCCCCGGCCCGCGGCGCCGACCCGGTTCATCCCGTCATTCCAGTCACCTGCGCCGATCAGCGGAAGGCCGTGCGATCCCGGGGTGAGGCCGCGCTCGAGCGCACGCTCGCAGTGCTCGAAGAGCGGACGCGGCTCGGAAATCGTGTCGAAGCGCGCATAACGATCCTCCTCATCAGGTGCGAGGGGTGGCGCCCGCAAGAACGGGACCGTTTCATGCAGGATCGACTCATCGCCGGTCGCCTCCACATAACACCCCGTCACATAGGGCAACCACAAGAGGTCGTCGGAGCAGCGCGTTCGAACCCCTCGGTTGTAGGGCGGGTGCCACCAGTGCAGAACATCGCCTTCTTCGAACTGCCGCGCAGCGACTGTGAGAATATGGGCCCGCGCCCTCTTCGGGTCGGCGTGGAGTATGGCAAGGACGTCTTGCAACTGGTCGCGGAAGCCTATGGCCCCTCCAGCCTGGTAGAATCCGGCGCGCGCAAACAGGCGCGATGCCAGGGTTTGATAGAGGAACCAGCGGTTCACCATCAGATTGAAGGCGGAATCAGGCGTTTCCACGTGGACTGCGCCAAGCCGCTCGTCCCAGAAATGGTTACACGCGTCGAAGGCGCGGTCGACATGACCCAGATCCTGCCAGCGACGCACAAGTTCATCGGTATGTGACCGATTGTCCCCCTGGCCGAGCACGAATACGATGTCCGACGTGGCGCCCGCATCGATGTCTATATGCACCTGGAAGGCGGCGCAGGCGTCCGCACCTGCTTCGACGCGACCGCCGAGGTCCCAGCGCATGAGACCTTCCGGTGCGCCCATGGCTCCTTCGCGACCGAGGAAATCCTGCCGGTCCGTTGTGAGGCTGTGAGGTGGATGGTTCGATGTCAGAAACGCAACGCGCTCGGCGAAGTCGGGATTCCAGGGATTGCGAGCCAGCAGGGCATGACGTGCTGCATCATATTCGCAGACTACGAACGGCCGGGCGCTCGTGAGCGCTCCCAGCAACCATTCGGCATAGTACGTGGCGGTAATCCGCCGTGGGCGGGATTCCAGATTGTGTAGCGTGAGGCGTGCAATCTTCACCGGATCGTCCGGCGGCACGAAGACAAGGAGTTTCTGCTCGAGCCGGTGGCTCACGTGCTGCCAGACGGTATAGCCGGCGCCATGTCGGATTTCACAGGCCGCCCCGTCCCCGGCTGGACCAGGTGTAGGTGTCCAGATCTCGGCCGTCTCCTCATCCCTGAGATAGAGTGCCTCTACCGGTGGATCAGCTACAGGATCGTTGGTCCACGGCGTCAGCCGATTCTCGCCGCTATTGAGAGCCCATGTGAATCCACCGCCGGATTCGGTGATGATCGTACCGAACCGTTCGTTCGCGAGCACGTTGGACCACGGCGCCGGCGTCGTCTCTCCCGGCTCGAGATGGATTACATACTCCCTGCCGTCTGCGGTAAAGCCGCCGAATCCGTTGTCGAAGGCCAGGTCGAGACGACGCGGCAGCTTGGGTGAATCCTCGACAAGCGGGACCCTCCGGGTCGGTTCGAAGCGCGGTGGCAGCGAGTGCGGCACCGAAGCAGAGGTCAGCTGGTGTTCGATCGTGCCCTGCGACGTGTCGAGGATGACGCAAGCAGTCGCCTCGATCAGACATCGGTCCTCATCCCCGATCTGGTCGCCCAAGACGAGGTGGATTCCGCCTCTATGCCCCAGTAGTTCCTGACTGCCTGCCTCCTGCAGGAGCGACAGCAGGCTTTCCCGTAACGGCTCGACATAGCCGGAAGCGCCGCCGCGCAATATCACGAGGTCGACGTGGATGCCCCGCCTCCGCCACAACTCGTGGCCGGCGATGAGAGCACGTAGAAGGTCCGTCTCCTTTGGATCGGCGACACGAAGGGCAAGGACTGGAAGGTCGCCGGATATGCCGAGTCCCCACAGGCGCGGCTGGCCGAGCCTATTCTCGGCAACTGCATCCGGCCGGCCACGCAATGCCGGGTGCCGGTAGAGCAGGAGCGAGGCGAGCGATTGCAGCTCAGGCAGGCGTGCTGGCTCGATGCGGAGTTCTTGCGCTTCGCGGGCAACGTCAGAGGCGGCGTCGGCGAGCGCCCAGTCGAGCGAGGCGAGCGTTGCGTAGCGCTCGGCAATAGCGAGTACCGATTCCCGCGAGCCGGCGACAATCGTTAGGAAAGCGAACTGTCGTCGATCCTGCGGCTCCAGTACAATCCGCACCTCGATCGCCATGACGGAATCGAGCGTCCAGCCCGTCGTTCCGGAAAGCCCCTCCCGCACGGCGCGCGGCTCGTGCGCGCTGCCCTTGCGGCCGAGAAAACGGCGCCGGTCGGTTTCAAAGCCGGTGACCTCGACGCCGGCGTCATCGGCAACCACTCGATGCAACAACACAGGCGGTGCCTCGCCCGGGTTACGTGAGCGTCGCGTGAAGAGTAGTCCGTCCAACTCGGACAGGTATTCGCTGCCCACGAAGAGCTTGCTGAATGCGGGATGGCGCTCGTCTTCGAGCGGCGGTGCCAGAACCACTTCGCCGAAGCTTGTAATGCGCAGGGAGCGCCGGCGATCACTCTCATTGACGACGCTGATCCGACGAATCTCCAGGTCGTCGCCAGGGACGACACCTACCTCCATCCTCTGACCGATACCATGATCACGGCGTTGCAGCTCCGCCATATGCGGATGGAAGACAACATGGTATTCATCCGCTGTGATCCCCGTAGGCTGGCGGCCGATCGACCAGATCGCGCCATCGGTCTCGTCGCGGACATAGACCCACAGGCCGCAAGCGTCGCGTGTCGGGTCGGGCAGGAAACGCGTCAGCGCGTGCCCGTGCCAGCTCAGGCCACCACCACCGGCCTCCGATATCCAGCTCGCCAGTCGACCGTTGCCGAGGGTATGAATCTGCGGAAAGGTCGCGTCGGGAGCAGGTATCCAGGCATGCGGCGCGGGAATAGCCGAACGGCGCATAAGCGGCGCGTCGCGCTCTTCAAGTGCCCGGATCTCGGGCGGCAATTCCCGGGGCACGCGCTCCTGGAGCAGCAGTTCGACGGCACGCACGCGCGGGTCCCGGTGGAACCGGTGCACGAGGATGTCACCGCGGAGCACATTATCCAGGGCGGAAAGCATCATGCCTTGATGGTGGGCCATGTACGCCCGCACGGGGGAGAAGCGTGTTCCCGCCGGGATACGCTCCGGCGTGAAATCGGCCGCCTCGAACAGGCCGTAGCTGCCGGTAAGTCCCAGGCGATCCAGCTCGCGAAGATTGTCGACGGCCGCTTTGGTATGAGCGGTAAGCGCCAGGGCGGTGGCGTAGGGTGCCACTACGATATCGAGCGACAGGCCCCGACGCAGGCCAAGCTCCGGCACACCGAAACCCCGATAGCGGTAGTGATGGCTGGAATCCCGCGAGGCAAATGCCGATTCCGATGTTCCCCAAGGGACCCCGCGTTCCTCTGCGAAACGGCGCTGGGCATCGACGGCGGTCCGTTCACTCTCGGCTATCAGCGTGTCCGGCTCACTCCGCAGCAAAAGGGCCGGCATGAGGTACTCAAACATCGACCCGTTCCACGAGACGAGCGTAAGACCATCCGACGTGCGAGTGATTGGTCGCCCTAGGAAAAACCAGTGCTCGAACGGGACGTCGCCCTTTGCAATCGCAAAGAAGCTCGCCAGGCGAGCCTCGCTGGCCAGTAGATCATAGTGAGAGGTATCGATACGATCGGAGCTGACGTTGTAGCCGATGTGGAATAGGCGAGTTTCGTCATCAAACAGCATCCTGAAGTCCATGGCGAAAGCAAGCGTCTCCAGCCGTCTCGCGCTGTTGAGCAGTTCATCCGCCAGTTCGGCTTGGGAGCGAGCGCCTTGCTCAAGCGCGGCGTCAAGTTCGATCAGCCATTGCGTAGTCGCGGTGTCGGGTCCCGATCCCGCGACGGCCGCCACCAGTTCGCGGGCAGTGGCACAGCGCTGGACGATCTTCCCCATCGGCGCTGAGGTGTTCACCTTTTCGCCGATCTCACGCGCAAGTCGTTTACAGTCGGGAGGTGGCGCCTCAAGCAGCGGTAACCAGGGTGCGAGCAACTCGAGATCCTGCTGCATGCGGACAAGATGATGGCGAGCCCGCTCGAGCCAAATCTGGATGTCGCGCAGGGTGCCCTCCGGAGGTGGTCCCGGCAGCGCGATGGCGCGTCCGACGATGGACTCGAGGTCGGTGAACGCCTGCTGGCGCAGCTCGGCCAAAATCGGCCATGTCGCCGAAACATCGCGTCGAGCACTGTCGATATGGGCCGAGATCGCGGCGACGCGCACCTGCAGCAATTCATGAGTTTCCGTGTCCGGAATCCGCTTAACGGCCTCCACTAGCAGGTCGAGTGTGTCGGCGAGACCGTCCCATTGCTCATGGCGCATGGCCGGAGCCGACAATGCCTCTCGGCAACCCTCCTTCATCGCCAGGAGGCAGACCGCGAGATTGCCACTGTCGACCGTCGAGACATAGTGAGGCTCAAGCGGCTCGAGGCGTTGCGTATCGTACCAGTTGAGGAAATGGCCACGGTGGCGCTCGAGTCGATCGAGGGAATCAAGTGCGTTGTGGACGCGCGCAGCAAAATCCGTCGAACTCACATAACCAAGGTCCCAAGCGGCAAGCGAGGAAAGGAACATCATGCCAATATTGGTTGGCGACGTGCGATGGGCGATCGCTGCGTGCGGCTCTTCCTGTACATTGTCGGGTGGCAACCAATTGTCACCCGGACCCACGAAGGTCTCGAAATAGAGCCAAGTACGCCTTGCCAACCGCCGCAGATATGTGAGGTCGCTCGCGCCGAGCTCCTCTTTGCGTGGGAGACGGGGCCTACTGAACCAGGCAGCGATCTCGGGCGAAACGAACCAAGGGAGGAGGAGGCAGGCCGCAGGTAGCAGAGCCGACGGGTGCGCCAGGGCGACAGCGCCCCCCAAGGTCACGGACAAGGTCGGAGCCTGCCACATCTGGAACCATCGCGCCGTCAGTGAATTGCGACCATCGTTGGCTGCCGCCGTGTGCGCCGTCGATACCCATTCGAGGAGATGCCGTCGGGAGACCAGGAGGCGCCAGAGCGTCCTGGCGATGGCGTCGACGGCAACAGCAGCATCCTGAGCCAGGAATACGATGGCAAGCAGCCAGCGTCCTGAGTGATCGAGGAGTTGGTGGAGCATCCTGCGCGCTGCGCCCCGCCGGCGCCCACGGGCGAGGCCCGTCACCAGGTCAGTGAACAGATAAGCGCCAGGGGCGGCCACAGTGAACGCCGTCCACACCCAGGGACTCCCGGGCAGCGCCAGCCATCCCGCAGCAGCCAAAGTCACAAGCGCGGGCGGTACGAGGCTGCGCCTCAGATTGTCCACGATCTTCCAGCGGTCGAGGATCGAATGCCGGTTCCCGAGCCGCTCCCCGCCGGGGCCCGGCACACGTATGCCGAGCCAAGGCAACAGCTGCCAATCGCCGCGGACCCATCGGTGCCAGCGCCGAGCATATTCGACATAGCTCGTCGGAAAATCCTCATAGAGGACGATATCGCTTGCGAGCGCCGCCCGGCCGTTAATGCCCTCGAAGAGATCGTGGCTGACCAGGGCGTTTTCGGGAATCCGCCCGTCGAAGCTGCGCTGGAACGGCCCGACCTCGTAGATGCCCTTGCCCACAAAGATGCCCGAGCCGAACAGGTCCTGGTACACATCTGACACAGCCCGCGAATAGATATCGATCGCCGTGTTGCCGGCATAGAGGCGGGCGAACAGTGACCGGTTGCCGCTCTCCGGAGAAATCTCCACGCGCGGCTGGATAACCGTGTACCCGGCACTTACCCGGCCAGAACGCTCGTCGAACTGTGCCGTGTTCAATGGGTGAGCCATTGTTCCCACGAGCCGGTTGACCGACCCAGGAGAAAGGATAGTGTCGGCATCGACCGTAACGACGAAACGGATTCGGTTGAGTGCGTTCCGATCGCCCTCATGCAGTGAGAACCCGCGACCGTCACCGCCGAGGAGGAGGAGGTTGAACTCCTCCAGCTTGCCCCGCTTGCGCTCCCATCCCATCCAGCAATCTTCGGAAGGGTTGTAGCGACGCGGGCGATGCAGCAGATGAAACGGTTGCCTGGTTGATCCTCCATAGCGGCTGTTGAGTTGACGAATGCCATCCAGGAGCGCCCCCTCTATTTCGTCGTCTCCCGGCATGTGCTCGGCAGGCGCGTCGGCATGATCGCTCAAAATTATGAAGCGCAGAGACGGGTCCGGGTTGGCCAAACGATGTCGCTCCAGGCGCTGGATCAGGCGCGGCACCTCGGTGGCGGCGCGGATGATCACCGGAACGACTACCGCCGTGTTGCAATCGGCCGGAATGCGTGCCTGGAAGTCGAGCTTGGGCAGGACTCGGGGTGGCACGAGCAGAGTAACAATCCAATGCACCGCCGTGATGCCGAGTACGGACGCCGGCAGCAGCACAATACCAACGCCGATGAACCAGGCGCCCGGACCCGCCCCGGCCGCGGCCAGATACATCGCCGGCACGAGCAGCGCAGCGAGAGAAGCAGTGGCGATGGCCGCAGCGTAAAGCGGCCCGGTTTGGCGCGCAAGTTCCCGGACACAGGCTGCTTTCCATGATGCGTGGAACTCGACCAGCCGCTCTAGGTCTCTGCGACCGTCTCCGACCAGCCAATATCCGACATGGTCGCGCGGCGGCGCGGCGCCGGCCGTGCCCGCCCCGCCGATCACACAATCAGCGACTTCCGTCTCAGATCGCTTTGCCGCTGATGCAATCTCCTCCACCGCCTTGCGGTATGCATCACGCGTCTCGAACGCCATACGCGAATAGATTCCTGCCGGATCGCTCGCGAGGACAGCTTCGACGAGGCTGGTCCGATCGAAAAAGTCCTTCCACGGAATGGCGGCGATTACGCCAAGATTTGCAAGCGCGCGCGCGACGCACTCAGTGTCCTCGAACTCCGGACATGACGCTGCATGGGGTGTTGGTGCGAAGGGAGGATCAAGCCCCGGAAAGAGTCGCTGACAACCACAAGCCATGAATTCGAGGCAGGCCAGTCGAAGCATCGTCGGGAACGCCCACAGCTCCGCGATGGTGAGCGAGGCGCTCTCCTGATAGGCCTGCACAAATCGGACTGCGGCACTGAGCGAAACCTGAAGATGTGAGGCGCGGAGGAATTCGTGAGCGGTTGCATAGATACGCGGCAGACCGTCGTCCGTGCCCCCCTCCAGACGCGCGAGCCGCTCGTAGAACCGGGGCGGCAGATCATGCTCGATCTGCACGATAGCGCGCTGAATCTGGTAGTCGTTGTCGAGTAGCCACTCGGCTGCCTTGGTGGCCTCCGGCGGGGGGTGGGCGGCGGCCGCGCGCGCGCGCGTCAGCCATCCCGACATCTGGTCGATCCGCGACAACGCTGCAATGCGATCTGGCTTCAGTTTCGAGATCGCATGGCGAGCGCCAATTTCATGCGCTGCGGCCGCCAATGGATCAATTGGGATTTCCTCTTCCCAGTCGTTCACAGCGCGGCGCGGCTGAGAAACCGCCCGTTCCGGCCACTTCCAGGAATCATACGTCGGGCCGACGCTAGAGTGCCGTTAAGCTTGAGCAGCAGCGGTGCCTGTGCATGCGTTACCAAATAGGAAGCAACGCTCCCGCACGAGACGTCGGCGCGACCGCTGCGACCATGCGCCGACAAGACGACAAGGTCCACTGCTTCCTCGACAATGAGCCGGGTGAGTTGGCTGCGGACATCGTTGTCGGAAAGTATTACATTTCTTGCCCCGATGCCGCGTTCCGCGACGAGGGCGCGAATGCGGTTGAGATACTGGCGGGCGACCTGCTCATTTCGGCTGATTACGTCTTGCCGCAGTCTGATATCTGCTGCCTCGAGCGGACCGACCTCTGTCAGCTCCGGCACGGGAACCACGTGAACGAGCAGCAACTCTGCGTCTTCGGCCTCTGCGATTCGCATCGCGAGTGGAAGTGTGCTCTCCGCCTGGCACGACCCGTCGAGCGGCACCAACAGCCGCCGATAATGCACTATCGGCACATCCGCGACTGTCGCGGGTACAAGAAGCAGCATCCCGGAAGCCTGGTCCAAGAGTTTGCGCGCCGTGTCGCCGAGTTGCCACGCCGGCGTCCCCGAGTCGCTGCGGGTCCCTATTACCGTCACGCCCACCTCATGGCTGCGAGACCATAGGCAGATCTGCTCGGCCGGGCGGCCCTCAATGATGCGGACGTCGATCTCTGGAACGTCGCCACCGTGCGACCTAACAAGTCGCACGGCGTGGTCGTGGGCTCTGTGGCGGCGGACGTCCCACTCTACGGGGTCCGGTGGTATTCCGGCCGTCGGTTCGATTTCCAGGACGTGAAGTACGGTAAGCGGAGCTCGTACCGCATTGGCTAGTACAACGGCATGAGGGATCACCTTGCGCGACAGCTCTGACGTATCCACACACGCCACAACACGACGAAAGGCCGTGCTCGACAACGAGTTTGACGGGGTAGCTCGCTCACGCGAGCCGCAGTCTGTTGCCACGGCAGATTCATGCATAACTTGCCTCCCATTGTGCATATCCGCACGGCAAGGGCAGGCGCCAGAGTCATATGATGCAGTCAGGAACGAAATAGCTTGGCTAACAGCTTTGAGGAGTCACCGACTCTAGATGCGCCGCCGCGAGCGTCGGTCTTCGGGCCTTTTCGCTTTTAACGCCGATTGCTACTTTTAAAACAATACCTCAATTACGGCGAAATTGTCATTGATCAGGATTAAATCCATTCCGCCGCCATGCGCTTTCGCCGCGCCTTATGCACGAGTCGCGTGAACATGGTCGCGCAAGGCCATGGGTATCAATCAGATTTACAAACTATTTCGCCGCCCCGTACACGCCACAGGCTCAACGCGAACTTCGCCGTACAGCCGCTCGACGTCCTGGATGCGACACAACTCCGTGCCCGGTGTACCAAGGGCGGCTGTCCCGGCAGCCACGCCGTATCGGAACGCGCATTCGAGGCTTCGGCCAAGCGACAACTGCCACACCATTGCGGCGAGAAAGCTGTCGCCGGCCCCGACCGCGCTGTGAATATCAACTTGAAGTCCTGTCGCGCGCAGACATCCCATCGGGCTGACGAGAAATGCGCCGTCCTCACCCAACGTTAGCGCGACGATTTCGGATTTGCCGGCACTGATCAGCGCCGTTGCCGCATCCTCCCATTCCGATTGCAGCTCGAGAGATTCTCCAGTGAGCTCCCGCAACTCACGAAGGTTGGGCTTGACGAGATATATGCCCGCGTCCAACGCCGCCTTCAATGCCGCTCCCGAGCTGTCAACGACTAACCGCGCGCCGAGCAATTCCGCGATCCGAGCAACCCGCGCATAAAAGTCATCCGGCACGCCAGGTGGCAGGCTACCACTTGCCACAAGGTAGGCCGGACGGTGCGGAAGCGCTGCCAACCGGTCGAGACAACATTGCCACTCCTCTTCTCGCAACTCCGGGCCGGGCAGGACGAACCGATACTCTTGCTCGCTTGACTCCTCGAACAATGTGAAGCTCTCGCGAGTGTCGGCAGCAATCGTCACGTGAAGGCTTTCAACGCCTTCCTTGTCCATGAGCGCGCGAAGAAAATCTCCAGTATAGCCACCCGTGGGATAGAGGGCGCGGCATTCCATTCCGAAGCGCCGTACGACCCTTGCCACGTTGATCCCACCACCGCCAGGATCACGGCGTACCCCACTGCAGCTCAGTTTGTGAATGGGGACTACATTCCGTGTCGACGCCGAAATATCGATCGTCGGACTCATGGTGATCGTCAGAATCCCCGCCACCGCAACCTCCGCTCCTCGGCTGCCGACCGGGTAGCGTTTCAGATCCAACCCGGTGGCGTCCCTGCGACGTGCAGCCGGTCCTCCACTTGCTTGACGCCTGGTAGGCTCTCGGCGGCGACACGAATGGCTTGGCGTACGCGCTCGTCACCGACCGTCCCGCGCAGTTCGACAACTCCATCCCGTGCTACGATCTCTAGGCCGCCACCCGGTATCCAACCGTGCTTTTCAAGCTCCTCCAAAACACTCCGCCGGACCGTGAGGTCGTCTCCGGCGGTCGGGGGCTTATCGTCGATGCGACGGGCCAGGGCGCGCAGAATATTGGCGCGGCTGACGATGCCGATTACCTTGCCATCCCGAACAACCGGAATTCGTTTGATGTCGCGCCGCTCCATCAATGATACGACCTCGCTCAGAAGCGTGTCACTCGAAACAGTCACCACGTCCCGGGTCATCACGTCTTCAATTCGCTTGGTGTGCGTTCGGACATATTCCTCCGCCAGCTCTCCCGCGCCGAGCAAGAGCTCGAGCCAATGAGGTCGCTCGCGGTTGGTCTCGACCTCAACTCGCCGCAGAAGATCACGCTCCGTGATCATGCCGACAAGACTTCCTTGCTCGTCGATCACCGGTAACCCACTGATACGGTGGTCCAACATAAGCTGGGCCGCATCGGCTACGGTCGCGTCGACGCGAACCG